>CP048487.1:0-300000 GCA_025560025.1 Agrobacterium tumefaciens
ATGGCGATAGCGAAAAACGTAGAAGCAACGATCAGTCAGAAGGAAGACGCGGGTGGAAAGATCATGCGTCACGCTGGCCTTCTGTCACAGCAATTGCAGCAGCTTCGCACCCGCATGTATCCTCCGAAGTCGGAGAAGAGCTTGAGGCCCTTCCTTACGAACGAAGTCTCCAAGCTGACGTCCATACCCGATTCCACCCTGAAGCTCATGTCGAGCGAAGGACGCGGTCCGATTCCCGGTCGGCTGGAGAATAATCATCGCGTCTATGCGCTTGCCCAGATAAACGAGTTGCGCGAATTCTTTGCCAGCCAGAAGCCTTCAGAGGCGCTGAGATTTTTGCCGCGCAGACGCGAGGGCGAACATCTTCAGGTCATCGCGATCGCCAACTTCAAGGGCGGCAGCGCGAAGACCACGACCTGCGTTCATCTTGCACATTATCTCGCATTGCAGGGGTATCGCGTCCTTGCACTTGACCTTGATCCGCAGGCATCGCTTTCCGCTCTCTTCGGTGCGCAGCCCGAATTCGATGTCGGCGCCAACGAGACTATCTATGCGGCTCTTCGTTATGACGACGCCGAGCGTCGCCCGATCCGCGATATTATTCGCAAGACTTACTTCGATGGTATCGACCTGATTCCCGGTAATCTCGAAGTCATGGAGTACGAGCACGAGACACCGCGTGTGCTGGCCCAAAAATCAGGCTCCGGGGCAATCTTCTTTGAGCGCCTGAAGCTCGCACTTGCGGAGGTCGACCAAGATTACGATGTCGTCATCCTCGATACACCTCCGTCACTGGGGTTTCTGACGCTCAGTGCAATCTATGCTGCCACCAGCATGATTATCACGGTACATCCGGCGATGCTTGACGTGGCTTCCATGAGCCAGTTCCTGTTGATGATGGGCGATTTGATCAGCGTGCTGAACGAGAGTGGAGCACAGCTCGATCAGGATTTCATCCGGTATCTTGTCACCCGCCACGATCCGAACGATGCGCCGCAGTCACAGGTCGTGGCTATGATGCGCCATCTGTTCGGAACTGATGTGCTTCTACCCACGCTGATTGAAAGCACGGCGGTTGAGGCAGCGGGACTTGCCAAGCGGTCCATTTACGAACTGGAGATGGGCCAGATCGGCCGTGATACGCACAAACGCGCACGCGAGGCGGTGGACGCCGTCAACGAGGCGATATTGAAACTCATCAACATCAGTTGGGGACGCACATGACCAGCAAGTCGTCGCGTAAATCCATCGTTGCAAATTTCGGACTGCTGTCGGCGGAGCTCGAAAACCGGCTGTCGACGGACAGTTCTGCCTCCCCGCAACAATCGCCAGCACCCGCACGTGTGGGCGCTGGCGTCATCGGTGCGGCACATCGGGCAATCGACGACATCAAATCGGAACGCGACCGGCTGAAGGCGCTTGTTGAATCGGGCGGCGGTGCGATCCGGGAACTCGATCCGTTAATGGTCGATCCCTCCCCCTTTCCTGATCGTCTTCCAGACGACGATGCATCGGACTTCGAGACTTTCAGGAACTCCATTCGGTCCGAAGGTCAGAAAGTTCCCATTCAGGTCCGCAAGTCACCATCCTCACCGGATCGCTATCAGGTGATCTACGGCCATCGTCGACTGCAGGCAGCCAAAGATCTCGGAATTCCGGTCAGGGCGATCGAGGTCGAGATTTCCGATGTCGAGCTTGTCATCGCGCAGGGTATCGAAAATGCCGATCGTCAGGATCTGAGCTGGGTCGAGCGCGCCCTGTTCGCCCGCCGTATGGATGACGCCGACGTGAAGCCTCGCGATATCAAGGCGGCATTGTCGATCGATGATCCGGAGCTTGCGCGAATGCGGGCGGTTTATCGCTCAGTTCCCCTCGATATCATCGAGGCGATCGGTCGGGCTGCCAAGGTCGGCCGTCCGAGATGGGTAGAATTCGGGAAGGTGTTTTCTGAACGTGCTGATCTGCACGAAGAACTGCGTAGAGTGCTGTCAGCCGCCGCAGAGAAGCGGCTGGGGTCAGACCAGAAGTTTCTAGCCGCCTTCAATGCCCTGAAACCCGCAACAGAGCCCCGGAAGGACGGCAAGAAGATTGCCGGTGCCGCGGGCGAGCCGCTTGGCAGTTACTTGCGCACGCCCAAGGACATTCGCATTTCGGCGGAGACGCCGGCCGGAGCAGAATTCCTCGATTTTATCGAAGCCGAACTGCCTACACTGGTGGAGCGGTTCGCACGCGAGGGGATCCAGGACTTAAATCGAAGCTGACTGGCAGGCTTCGAAATGATTTTACGGAAGGAAAGTGCGCAAAAGAAAAAGGCCCCCGAAACGTTGCCGTCATGGAAGCCCTTCTCGTTGTGTGAGAACTTGAGAATCGCATTTCCATGAATCCTAGTCAAGAGTCTTTGGCATCGTTTTGGTGAGCGTGGATCTTTTGCCTTTTTGAAAGGTGAGGACATGGAAGGTGGACAAGTGACGACGCCCTTTGGGCGGCGGCCGGTGAACCTTGCGCTTGTGAAGCGGCAGATTGCCACGACCAAGATCGAGGAAGGCAAGTCGGCAGACAAATGGAAAGTCTTTCGCGATGCATCGGAGGCAAGAGAAGTGCTCGGTCTGCAGGATCGTAGCCTTGCGGTGCTCGACGCTCTCCTCAGCTTTTATCCCGAGAATGAACTGCGCCAGGACGCGCAGCTCGTCGTCTTCCCGTCGAACATTCAGCTGTCAATTCGCGCGCATGGCATCGCAGGTGCCACTTTGCGTCGGCATCTTGCTCTTCTCGTTGAGGCCGGCTTAATCATCCGCAAGGATAGTGCGAACGGCAAGCGCTACGCTCGAAAGGATGACGAGGGATCAATCGAACACGCCTTCGGATTCGACATATCCCCGCTTCTTATGCGTGCTGAGGAACTCGCATGCCTGGCTCAGCAGGTTGCCGCTGATCGAATTGCCTTCAGAAGAGCAAAGGAAAGCCTGACGATTTGCCGGCGCGATATCCGAAAGCTGATCACCGCTGGCGTTGAAGAGGGAGCCTCAGGCGATTGGGGCGGGCTTGAAGAGCGATATCTTATGCTCGTCGGGCGAATTCCGCGCAATCCGACACTGAATGAACTTGGCGATCTGTGTGCCGAGATGGGCCGTTTGCGAGCGGATATCCTCAAACTCCTGAATTCTGGCGATTTTTCTTCAAAAATGATCACCAATGATGCTCAAATTGAGCGTCACATACAGAATTCAAATACCAACCCTCCTAATGAACTTGAACCTAGCTCTAGAAACGAGCATGGAGCGAAGCCGGGCGAGAACAAGCAGACGGGCCATGTGCCGATCAAGGCTTTTCCTATTGGCCTTGTATTGCGAGCCTGCCCGGAGATTTCGAACTATGGGCCTGGGGGCCAAATCGGGAGTTGGCGCGAACTCATGACCGCCGCCGTGGTTGTCAGGTCAATGCTTGGGGTTAGTCCCTCCGCATATCAGGAAGCCTGTGAGATAATGGGTCCAGAGAATGCCGCGGTAACTATCGCCTGCATTCTGGAACGTGGTGGCCACATCAATTCACCGGGCGGGTATCTCAGGAATTTGACGAACAAGGCAAAGCGTGGTGAATTTTCACTTGGTCCGGTACTTATGGCGCTGTTGCGAGCTGGCGGTCACCAGGTGAAAGCCACGGGATGATGGTTGGCGAAGAGGTGGTATCTATGACGGCCGCAGCCTGGGACTTCGGAACCGTAGTCAAGGTGGTGAGGCGTTTAACTGCTCACGTCAGGAAGACGGCCATGCCAGTTATCACCACCCGCCCTGCCCTTCATTGACCCGTCCCGTTCACTTCACCGAACTGGTGAACGGGACAAGATCAATCCACGTCCGGTCGATAATTGGTGCATGCGGCAAAATAAGCCCGCCGTTAGTTCGGCAGGCTCGTCCTCCGGAAATCTTCCTAAAATGGTTCTAGCCCGCGAAACGCTCGGGACGGAAGGTCGCCAACATCGGATGTTCCGCTCCCGTTGCAATCTCATAGGCCAGCAGCTCGCCGGTAATAAGACCAAGCGTTGCGCCACTGTGGCTGAAGGCGACGTAATAGCCGGGAATGGCCTTGATGGCTCCAATCACCGGCTCGCCGTCGCCCGGGATCGGTTTCCCACCAACACCGATCGAAGCGACTTCGAGTTGCGGATTGCCTTCCATCACCTTGGCAGCCTCCACCAGAAGCTCGGCAACAATGTTGTCATCGATCTCATAGGTGCCGTCCGCACGCACTGTCACACCCTCGTCGGCCGCCCAGTCGGCATCCAGCGAGAAGGAGCCACCCGGCGCGGGGCGAACAGCGACGCGCGGTGTATTGAGGACAGCGCGCAGGGGATGGGCCAGCGGCTTGGTTTGCACGAGAAGCGCGATCGGTGTCCCGTCACCGATGGTCTGTCCGCTTTCCGCAGCCATCTTGGGCACGGCCGGGCCTGTCGCGAGCACGACAGCATCCGCCCGATGGAGGTGACCCTTTGCAGTTTCCGCACCAACAGCACGACCACCCTCGAGCATGACCCGCGCGGCACCCTGGTCCGTTACCAGAACGCCTCCGAGCGCGAAAAACTCCTTGAGAAGCACACCGATCAATGTCGGCAGATCAACCCAGCCCTCCCCGGCATTGAAAATTGCACCCTGCGGGGTGATTGCGCCTGCATCGACACCGGGCGCGACACGGGCGACTTCGGCTGCGGAAAGCCGCTGCGCGTCATAGGCAAGCGAAACCTCGTGGCGATAGGCCGCGTCGATCTCGTTGCGCTCGTCATCCGCATCCCAGGTCAGGCCACCATCGAAGCGAAGCCATTCTGCGTCGGGATTCCGCGACGCCAGCGTCCGATATCGGTCGATGCCGGCCATACGCAGTCGATGATATGGTTCCGAGCGCATACGGGCCGAGTTGAGCCAGGAGAGCGAGCGACCTGAGGCGCCATTCGCGGGCGGGCCGTCATTAAGGATCGTGACCTGGATGCCGCTTCGCGCAAGCTGCACGCCGGTGGAAACTCCGAAGATACCGGCACCGATGATGACGGCCGAAGAGATGGTGTTGTCGGTCATGGGGTTGGCTTTCGTTCAATTGTCATACGGATGGTGTGAAGCGGTCAGGGCTTTTCCCAGCGACCACTGGCGGCGGAGCGGAAGAGGGCGTCGATTGCCTTCATGTTCGCAATCGCGTCGCCAAGCCCCGTGTCGAGTGGCTCTCCGGAGAGAATGGCCTCGGCGAATGCATCGGCCTGTTCGCGATACTGGTCGACCTGCCCGATCATGATCTCCTCGCGCCCACCGCCAGTAAGATCACGGCCGTCATCGAAGATAAGGACAGTCGGTTCATCGGCCGGTGCATTGAAAGGAATTGGAATTTCCAGACGCCCGCGCGTTCCAAGCACCGTAACCTTTTGCGTGAGGGACAGTTGCGTGGAACAGGTGAAGGCAAGCTGCTTTCCCTCCGGGAACGCTAGCAACCCGCTCGTCAGCCGGTCCGTGCCAAAGACGGGATCGCGCTCCATGAGCGCAATCGCCTGCACCGGTTCCGCGTCGAACAGAAAGCGCGCGGTGTTGATGGCATAACAACCGACATCGAACAGACCGCCGCCACCAATATCGGCCTGGTTGCGCACATTCCCGGGGTCATCGAGATAATAGGAAAAGATCGTCTGGATGGCTCTGACCTCGCCGAGGCTCCCCTCGGCGATCATCGCACGCGCCTTCTTCCATTGCGGATGGTGGCGCACCATGAAGGCTTCTGCGACCGGCAGGCCTGTCGCCTTTTGTGCGGCCGCCAGTTGCATCGCCTGCGCGGCATCGAGCGCAATCGGCTTCTCGCAGAGCACGGGTTTGCCCTGCTCCAGCGCCTTGATCGTCAAGGGCACATGCAGATGATTGGGCAAAGGGTTGTAGATTGCATCTATTTCCGGATCAGCAAGCAGATTCTCGTAGCTGCCATAGGACTTGGCGATGCCGAAGCGGGCCGCCATTTCCTTCGCCTTGGCGGCATCGCGCGAGGCGATCGCCGCAACGTGTCCCAGGCGGCTGGACTGGATGGCGGGAATGACCGCCTTGGCGGCAATGCCCGCGCAACCGAGCACGCCCCATCGTATCGTTCTTGTCATCTTTTTCTCCTCCCGACGCTCAGAGCACTTCCGCAAGGAAGCGCTGAAGACGCGGGCTCTGCGGATTGTCGAATATCGCCTCCGGCGTGCCGGCTTCCACCACGCGCCCCTCGTCCATGAAGACAACCTGATCGGCGACCCGGCGGGCGAAGCCCATTTCATGCGTGACGACGACCATGGTCATGCCGCGCGTGCCGAGTTCGGCCATGAGGTTGAGCACGCCCTTGACCAATTCCGGATCGAGCGCACTCGTTACCTCATCGAAAAGGATGACTTCCGGTTCCATCGCAAGCGCACGGGCAATGGCGACGCGCTGCTGCTGCCCGCCGGAAAGACCGCCCGGACGGTGATGCTGGCGGCTCGCAAGACCAACATCGGCAAGCCTTGCCTTGGCAATGCGCTCGGCCTCGGCTGCCGGCAGGCCCTTGATCTTCGTCAGCGACAGCATGACGTTTTCCAGTGCCGTGTGATCCGGAAAGAGGTTGAAATGCTGGAAGACCATGCCGACCCGGCGGCGCAGCGTTTCCGGCTTCATGGCGAGAATGCTTTCACCATCGATGAGAATATCGCCGCTCTTCGGCTCGACCAGACGGTTGAGCCCACGCAACAGGGTCGACTTGCCGGAACCGGACGGGCCGATGATGCAGGTGACGCTGCCCGGTTTTACCGAAAGGTCGACCCCCTTCAGCACGTCGAGATCGCCATAGGCCATGCCGAGACGGCGCACATCGAGGCTGCCGCCCTTGAAAGAGACACCGGTGGCGCGGGCTGCACTATCGAGTTCACTAACCTCCTCCAACCCACTGGTGATGGTCGAGGGGCGCTGCTTGCCAATCCGCAGGCGATTGTCGATCGCATTGACGACATGGGTGAGCGGTACGGTGACGATGAGATAAAATACGCCCGCCAGCAGCAGCGGTGAAAGATTGCCCGTCACCACCGCCTGATCCTGCCCTACACGAAAGATCTCGCGCTCGGAGGCCAGAAGCCCAAGGAAATAGACAAGGCTTGAATCCTTGACGTTGCCGATGAACTGGTTGACGAGGGCCGGCAGCACGCGGCGCACGCCCTGCGGCACGACGATAAGGCGCATGCCCTGGCCGTAGCTCATCGACAGAGCCCGGCAGGCCTCCATCTGGCCACGGTCGACGCTCTGGATACCAGAGCGGAAAATTTCGCCAATATAGGCGCCGGCAATCAGGCTGAGCGCCAGAATGCCGAGCGGATAAGGCGACGGGCCGAAGAGTTCGCGGCCGATGCGGGCAAAGCCCTGACCGATCAGGAGGATTGTAACGATGGCCGGCAGGCCGCGGAAAATATCCGTATAGAGACGAGCGGGGATGCGCAGCCAGGGCGAGCGGGAAATGCCCATGATGGCGAGCATCATGCCGATGGCGACGCCAAGCACCGTCGAGGTCGCAGCCAGGATCAGCGTATTCTTCAGGCCAACCGTGATCATGGTCGGCAGCACTTCGGCCATGGCATTCCAGTCGAGGAAGCTACGGCGCAGGTTTTCAAGCCAGTTCATCAGGATATCCCTTGAAAGAAAGGCCGGTCCGACCGGTAAGGGCCGGACCGGAAGGCGGCATCACTGCTTGGGAAGATATGCCTGCGGCATCGGCGTGCCGGGGAACCATTTTTCGTGCAGCTTTTTCCAGGTGCCGTCCTGCATGGCCTCTTTCAGGCTCTTGTTGAGCGCCTCGCGCAATGCATCGTTACCCTTGCGGATGACGAAGCCGGCCGGTGCATCGAAGCTCGGAATATTGACTGCAACCTTCAGCGCCGGGTAACGGGCGGAATAGTCCTTTGCCGCCTCGAAATCGAGGAAATGGGCATCGACCGTGCCGTTGTTGAGGGCGGAAACGGCAGAGTTGTTGTCCGGGAACTTCACGAGATCGGTGCCGGCAAAGTTCTTTTCGGCATAGATTTCCTGCAGCGTGCCCTGCACGACGCCGAGACGCTTGCCCTTGAGGCCCGCTGCATCGGTGATGCCGGCCTCCGAAGTAAGGACGCTCAGGAAACCTGCGAGATAACCATCGGAGAAATCAACGGTCTCCTTGCGCTTGGCCGTCGTACCGATTGCGGCGGCTGCAACATCGAAACGGCCGTTGGCGACCGAGGGCATCAGGGCCGAGAATTCCTGACCGGTGAAGACCACCTGCTCCTTCTTGAAGCCAAGGCGTCCGGCGACATTGAGGAAAAGCTCGATGTCGAAACCGGTGAAGTTACCGTCAGCGGTGGTGAAGGCATAGGGCTTGGCATCGCCCATCGTACCGACACTGATGGTGGCGGGATCAATGAGGCCAAGCGGATTGTCGGCAAGCGCCGGCGTCGCCGCGACTGAGAGGACACCGAGCGTGACCGCGATGGCGGTGGCGCGGATTTTGGTAAAGGGGGAAGTGAAGGCTTCGGTAAATCGCATTGGTTTCGTCTCCTCTGGTGTCGTTGTCTGCGATGTATTCAAGGCGCACGGGTCCCATCCGGACGGCGGCATGACCTCACCTGCCCGGCCCATGCAGTTCGCATGTCGGAAGTCTTTTCTGCTATTGAGACCGGTCTCAATAATAAAGAGACCGGTCTCTTTGATTGTTGGCAATTGTTATCTTCGCATTTGCCACTCGTCAAGTTCTCTTGTAAGGCTACCGTTTATGGATAAAAGCCTCTCTAAATCTCCTTCCGTCACCGTGGCTGACGTCGCACGCAGGGCCGGCGTCTCGAAGGCAACGGCTGCACGCGTGCTTGGCGGCTACGGAACTGTCAGCGACAGGGTGCGCGAGGCTGTCACAGCTGCCGCAAGTTCCCTTGCTTATCGCCCCAATGAGCTTGCCCGCAGCATGACGACGGGCCGCTCCGGCACAATCGGCGTCGTAGTGGGGGATATCGAGAACCCCTTCTTCAGCCTCGCGGTACGCGGCATCACGGATATCGCCCGGCAGGCGGGCTTTACCGTCATTCTTATCAATTCGGGCGAGGACGCGACGGCGGAGAAGGCCGCGATCTGCACATTGCTTGCCAAACGCGTCGATGGCCTGATTGTTTCCCCTGCCAAGGAGAATGATGTCGATCACCTCAGGGAGGCCATCCGTTCAGGCTTGCCACTCGCATTGCTCGACCGTTGCGGCGAGGCGTTGGACGTAGATACTGTCATAGCCGACGACCAGAACGCTGCGGAGAATATTACCCGCCAGCTGATCACACTTGGTCACCGCCGCATCGCCTATCTTACCGCCTGCGACACGCCGGATCATCGCTTCCATACGCCGCGGGACATCAGCACCGGTTCGGTGCGGCGCCGCATCGAAGGGTATCTTAGTGTCTGCCGTGAGGCTGGCCTTATCGGTATGGAGGACTGGGTGAAGGTTGGGGCCGTTACACCGGAACGCACACACCGGATCGTTATCGAAATGCTCCAGTCGGGACACCGTCCGACGGCGATCATTGCGTCGGACAGTATAATCGGTCTTGAAGTGTTCAGGGCACATCGTGAATTGGGATTAAATATTCCGGGTGATCTATCTCTGGTGTCGTTCCATGACGCAGACTGGACATCTGTAACCACCCCCCCGGTTACTGTCGTGCGGCAACCCGTCTACGAACTGGGAGCGACGGCGGCCAAGCTCTTGGTTGAGCGATTAAATGGCGAAGATCGGGCCGCGCGCAAGATGGTTCTAAAAACCGAGGTCGTTGAACGCGCTTCCACGCAAGCTATTTGACACCAACCGTCGCTCCTGGTCCGCGGATTTCCACGTTGCTTCCGTTTCCGGCATGGCCGCGACGTCCTCAATCATCGCAGGACCAACGTGCGGCCTTTGGGTCGATACTGTCGAAGACGCACCAGCCATCAGGGGCAACCGGTTTGGAAAGGGATTCTATCTCCTCGTCACCGCAGACGGAATAGTAATCTTTTGGTGCGCCGTGCAGACAAATGTATCCTGGCGGCGTGTTGAAAACTTATGTAGGCCTCACGAGAGAGGCATACGTTGCAGGCCCCTCCCCTTCTCCGGTATTGACCACGCGGTGGTATCACTGATGGGTAAGTCACTTCCGGCTATCTTGCAGTTGCGCGTTGTTAAAGAACTGGCGCTTCGGACGTTCCCGGTGCATTTCCCGTTTACGGCGAATAAAATGACACCGGGCGAGTTTGAAGAGTTCCACGGTCGCGGCGAACCTCGTCATCCCGCAGCGGCTTTTCTGGCGTTAGCGGGGGGCTCGCGGTTATTCCGTAACGGGGTTGCATATAAGTGGAGTCATTGCAGCGTGTACGTTTCGCGAGCAGCTCACACCTTCTCTCAAGTGGATATGCGGCCTTGGTTTGCGACGGCTGATACCGCCGTTCTGGTTCGCGCTCGACCGGAGAGATTCACCTTGGTGGAGTGCCAAAATTGAGCCCGTTGTTCGTCCACATCGTAGACATGCCGGCACTTGGGAAGTGGCTCCTTTGGCAGCGTACTATCATGCCGGTCAGTGGCCCCTCCCCTGCCCGCCTTCCCTCCCTCGTCCCTGCGGAAGTATGTCGGCTCTCTTTCGTGGCCGAGCTATGCCAAGCGGTGTTTTTCGCAAGGCAATATTGAGCTCTTCGGCATCCCTGCTTCACCTGAGCAGTGTTCCAAGCGAATGTTTCACTTTTGCAAACCTTGTCAGCTGACAAGGTTTTTGGTGCGGCGTGCCAATTGATTCCTAATTCGCCCGGGTTCTCTCGGTGCAACTCCGTTGGCTTCGGAGGCTAACAAGGGCGACTCAGCGCTTTGAAAACTCTGTCAGCTGACAAGGTTTTTCAGAGGTGCCTTCCAAGCCAAGCAGTGAAGATCGCACCCAATGGTATCAAGAAATGAACACGCCGTAGACTGAAGGGACTTATTCAAAGTGACGATGAAATACATGTAGCCGCGCTTGTAGAATCCGACCTGCCGTGGTGGAGGCGCCTGCACTTTCCAGGCACGCTGCCCCACTTGGCAATGTCGGACAGTCCGGATCGCGCGGCATTTGTCCCGTCTGCCTGGAGGCGATCGGCAAAGCGGCCGCGATCAATACGTTCGCAGACGCTGGTCGGGCTCCGAGACCGTGGCTTGCCCCATCCACCGAGTTTGCCTGCGCTTCTCCTGCATGAAATGTTTCACGCGATACGACTTCCGGTTCGAATATAGGGATGGATTGGCCGAGCTGATTTGCTCCGGCGGCCTGGCACCTGTCTCGTGCACCGCTGGCACACTTTTTGAGGTCCGTCACGCCGACCTGCTCATCGCGACGATGGAGGCGACCGGACTGACGACGGTTGCCATTTGCGTCCACCGCGCGCGGGCCGCTCCCCCATCGGGCCGGGCACGTGATGCGCCGGATCCGTGCTCCTGAAAAATCCGCTCGCAGCCGGCGGCGCGCAACTTGTCCATCTGAGCGTCATGGACCTGATCGTCCATCGAGACGCGTCATAGCCGATAAGCCGTCTGGGTGCTGACGATGGATTTTCGCCTGGCCGTTTTACCATGGTTTTCTCAGGCGTTTTCAGGTGCTTTGTACAGATAAGGAATGCGCGAGAAAATGATCAGTTGCAAGCGGGGCCCATGATCGTAATACAACGTCGTCAGGCTCGAAATGCGGCGGTCGATGGATGCCATCAGATAGCCAGCATGAAATGCGTTCTGGTGGCCGTCTTTTGCAGAAATTGCTTACAGTGTGGCGTTTGTTTTGGTCTTCAGGCGCAACGAACATGCATGATGGCAAAAACGCAGGGCTAAATATCAGAAACACCTGAAAGCCATCGAGATGGCATCTGCCATCTCGATGGCTGTATCAATTTAAGTTAGATTGGATTTAGACGAAGGAGCATTCAATGGTAACACCGCACCTATCTGTCCGCAGTTCCAAAGCGCGCGACCTTGCACAAAAGCTTGCCCGCCGAGAAAATCGCACGATTGCCGATATTGTCGAGCGCGCGCTCGAAACCTACGAGGCTCGTGAGGCGGGACGTGAACCCGCTGCGAAATTCTATAGCCGTCTTCATCGCAGTCGGGTACGGATATCGATGTCGACAGCATCATCGATGAAAACAGACGCGCTCACAAAGGCGTCGAGCTTTGATTTTTCTCGACACGAATGTGATGTCGGAGACTTTGAAGAAAGCTCCTCCTTTTTGCCCTCTCGCTTTCGATCGTCGCTCTGCTCTTTTCCTCTGTCGGTCAGGCGGGGGCACCGGCTATGTGGCGCTGATGGGGCTGGCCGGGTTCGCGCCCGCCGTTATCAAGCCTTCAGCCCTCGCCCTCAACATTCTCGGCGGCGATCAGAAAGTCCTTCGGAAGATCGACCGGCAATAAATCGATGCTAATGGCGGCCAGTTCCTGCGGTGCGAGTTGTCGAAGAAGGTTGTTCTTGATGGTGTGCGAATCCGGGGCGGAGATAGCGCTCTCCTGTTCTGCAGGCGGGAGCACTTAAAGACCCTCAGCAGCCATCACAGTTACCTATTCGGAATAGTGACAATGGCCGAGCGTACACGGGAAAGCTGAGCTGTGCATCTTCTCTTTCGAACTGCCTCTGGCCCCGGTCTCGTAAGAACCGATGAAAGGGCACGTCGCCCTTGTTAAAGCAGAAATTGTAACCATATACAGGTGATCGACCATTGCTTGCGATCTTGAACGGAAGCTCGCTTCACGATTTTGCACGGTACAATCGATCTGATCGGCGAGTGTCGCCGGGGCACGACGGGTCCAGCCGCCCCCGTGGAAGTCAACGTCTCTGCAGACGGCCTCACCCCAAACAGAAGGAGGACGTGATGTCTTCCAATCAATATGCCGCATGCGTCTCGCAAAACCTCGTGCGAACAAGTACGTTCGGCTACCACGAACAGGCCATGGTCTCCACAAAGGTGCTGTTCTCGGGCAGCATGCAACAGATGCCGCCGGCGGGTATGAGGGCGCTTCCAGCTGGCGCCTCGCAGTGGAAAGCACAGGCCCTCCCGACACCATAAAAACCGGGCGCAAGGTTGGGGAATCTCTCGACAAACGGTGCCAAGGCGCTTCGGAGGCCTATGGGGCCAGACAGGCAAGGCCGCATGAATGATGCTTCACGTTCAGCTCACGGCTGATTCACGGCCTCGCTACAGCCATTTCTGCCCGGATAATTAATCGAGTCGGCCGTGCCACGCCACGTGGCGCGCTTGCCATTGAAGGATTTCATAATGAATGACACATTCCGCCAATCCGCCGACGCGCTGTTTCCCGCTAAATGTGCCGAGGCAGGCTCTAATGCGGAAAAGCTCATAATCCTGCGAAAGGGGATGCAGCGGCGAATGCATGAGCTGCGAGAAACGGAGCGCATCGCTAGAGAGGCCGCACGCCTCCACGCCCAATCTCCCTCCGCCGCCAGGAGGACCGCAACTTGACTCTTTTCGACTACACTGGCGGGGCGGGGCTTTACGCTGGTAAAGCACTTGGCGGGAGGCGCCGGCCCCGCTACAGGCGCTTCGAGAGTGCCGCCGAAGCTCTACGTTTTGCGATCGAAGACATGCCTGGCGCACAGCAGCTGGGTTCTCTCCTCGAAGTCGACGAAGCTCGCTTCGACTATAGAGCGATCCGCGCGCTTTATGACGCTCCGGGTTATCCGCTACATCGCCGCATCAAATAGCGAGTTTAAGTCGGCGGTTTCACGCGAAACGACCCGCTGGGCATAATCTGATCCTCCGACGAAAAGGCAAGATTTTGAACACGACGACACCGTCCATCCGCAAGGACGAGAAGACCGAATTAGCTTGGCTGAAGATCGTTGCCAGCTACCGTAAGCCCAGGTTGGCTCGAAGCCTGTACGAGCTCGGCGTGACGCTGATCCCGTTCGTTCTGCTGTGGACCGGCGCGGCGATCGCGCTGCAGTTCGGATACTGGACAGGCCTCATCTTGGTCGTCCCCGCCGCAGGCTTTTTGCTGCGTCTCTTCATGCTGCAGCACGACTGTGGGCATGGTTCGTTCTTCGGTAGACGACGTTTGGATGACTGGACCGGTCGCGTCCTCGGTGTCCTGACGCTCACACCCTATGATTACTGGCGATGCGCTCATAACGAACATCATTCCTCAGCTGGTAATCTCGACGAACGTGGTGTCGGCGACATCACGACCCTCACGGTCTCGGAGTATCGCGATCTGACGCCGCGGCGACAGCTTGGCTATCGCCTTTATCGAAATCCATTTGTCATGTTCGGCATTGGCCCCGCCTTTCTGTTCCTCTTCAAGCAAAGGCTGCCGTTCGGCATGATGCGCTCGGGGACGCTGCCTTGGATCTCGACCATGGCGACCAACCTCGCCATCGCCATATCGGCGGCTTTGCTCATCTGGAGCGTGGGGATCATCCCTTTCCTCGTAATCCATCTGCCGATCGTTCTCATTGCCGGATCCGCGGGGGTCTGGCTGTTCTATGTCCAGCACCAGTTTGAGGGCACGCACTGGTCGCGACCGCCGGACTGGGCATTTCCGTACGCCGCCATGCATGGAGCCTCCCACTATGACCTGCCTCGCGCGTTGCGCTGGATCACCGGCAACATCGGCATGCACCATGTTCATCATCTGTCGAGCCGGATACCATTCTATCGGCTGCCCGAGGTGCTTCGGGACCATCCTGCACTTGCAAACGTCGGCCGGATTGGACTTCGAGACAGCTTGGCCTGCGTCAAACTTGTTCTCTGGGACGAAAAAACGCAACGATTGATCTCTTTGAGGGAAGCCGAGAAGAACGCTTGATAGCAGCCGGTTGGTTGCTGGTTGCCCGCTTTTGTTGACGGCTTGCTGTTGCCGATGTCGAGTTCGGATGTCGCATCGGAGCCGATGCCACGGTGGCGGATACGACGATAGACGGGGCGATGACCGAGTAGGTCATAGAAGGTGCTATGCGGTCCGCAGGGCAGATGACATGAACGTGTTCCTGGCCGCCACGGCGAGCGTCTCAGTTGGAGCCGCAATAGTAACTGGTCAGGGCTCTCAGAAGCCAAGCCTGGCCACGAGGACTGTCCCCGCCATTTGGAATACGTGAACTTTTCCACTGGTAGGTCTTTTGTCTGTGAGGAGCGGCAATGCCAAAACTTTCCATTCGTCACCGGACGACCTACAGCTACCGATGTCCCGTTCATCTCTCCCCCTATCGGCTTTTGCTTCGACCGCGCGAGGGGCCCGATCTCCTGCTGCAAAGTCATCAGGTTACAGTTTTGCCGGAAGGCAGGGTGGCGTGGACAACGGATGTATTCGGAAACGCAGTAGCGACTGCGACCTTCGCCGAGCCGTCGCACCAGCTTGAGATTGTAAGCCAGGCGGATGTCGAACTGAAATCGGAAGCTTGGCCGGTGTTCGACATCGCTGCGTCGGCCGCGAGTTACCCGTTCCTCTACGATGATCAGGATTGGAAGGACTTGAGCGCTCTAAGGGACGTTCAGTATGCCGATCCTTCCGGCGACTTCCGGCGGTGGGTCAGGGGATTCGTGATGGCGGAGCCGACTGATACACTTTCGCTGTTGAAGGATCTCAGCGCAGGTGTTTCGAACGGCGTTGCCTACCAGGCGCGCGATACAGAGGGAACACAACCTCCGCTGCAGACTCTTGGCCTACGATCCGGGAGCTGCCGGGATCTCGCGACGCTGCTTGCGGAATGCGTCCGGGTTCTCGGCATCGGGGCGAGGATCGTGTCCGGATATCTCTACGACCCGGCGCACACCCTCATCGGTTCGTCGCCGGGCGGCTCGACCCATGCATGGGTTGAAGTGTTCCTTCCGGGTGCGGGATGGATCGCCTTCGACCCGACAAACAGGAGCATGGGCAGCGCCAACCTGATCCCCGTGGCGGCCGCGCGCGACATTACCCAGCTCGTGCCGGTATCGGGATCGTTTATCGGTCCGGCAGATGGTTTCATGTCGATGGATGTGGCCGTGGACATCTCCTTTATTGCCTGATGAAGGGGAACGCAGGTCTAGACAGTAGTCTCCGCGGCGAAGCTGAGTTTAGTCCAGCGCGTCCCTTGTAAAATCGTAACGTGCACCCATATATAGGTCATCGACCATTGCTTGTGATGTTGGTCCGGAGCCTCGCTCCCGTCGGATTTCCTCTCAAATCATCGATCTTCCCCGCAAGGCATCGCGGGACCCACAACGATTGCTTTGAAAGGAAATCGTCATGACGACTGGCACCGTAAAATGGTACAACTCCACCAAGGGCTTCGGCTTCATCCAACCGGACAACGGCAGCACGGACGTCTTCGTCCATGCGTCGGCTGTGGAGCGCGCCGGAATGCGTTCGCTTTCGGATGGCCAGAAGATCTCCTACGAGGTTGTTCAGGACCGCAAGTCCGGCAAAAGCTCGGCCGAAAATCTTCAGGCAGCTTAAAGATTTCATTCGCTGCGCTGACCACGGATGCACTGGCAGCAGAGCTGAGTGGCTGTGAGAGGTCGGGTTAACGCCCGGCCTTTTTTCAAGCCGGGCTTTCCCGGCCTGATCCACCGTCGACCGGTTGGATGCGTCCGGGCCGGAGACCAAAAGGAGATTATCATGACCATGACCGAGCAGGCATTTTTCAAGCCCGAAAAGGTTTCCGCGCGAGACAAGGCCGCGACCACGAGTGAAGTGGCGCGGCAGATCATAGAAGCGGAAGCAACTGACCGGATCCGCAAAACCGCGCGCCTTCGCCAGCTGCGCGAAGCTCAGCCGATCGAGCTGAAACCGGTTCGTCCAGCGCGGCGCCGAAAGACAGGGCAATCTGCGGCAGTGTGATGAGGGAGCTACCCGCGGGATGATCCTGGTCATCAGACCGACACGTTAACGGAAGGAGAGGATGTGCCTCCCACCCACAACATTGTTTCGCCAAGCTATTCCAGCGCCGCTCCAACAATCGTCGTTGTGATCAGCTTTGTTTTTGTTTTATTCTTGATCACGGAGGGCTGGCTTTGGTGAACATAACCGACATGAAGCAGTCTCTTTTGCGAAGGCTTCTTAAAAGAGCGGACTATGCGACGCTTGACCTGAAGCCCGCGGCGGGAGCAGACCACGCGGCGGAGACCTCTCTCATCGAGCAGATCCGGGCCGGCATGATCGCTTACGAGGATTATCCCGCGTCTAAGAGTACAGTCGACGCGCAAGCGGGAGGCGAGGAGGTAGGTTCCCTAAACGAGATGAATCGTACGCGTGAGAGCTGCGATACGGAAGAGCAGATGGAATTCGCCGTGAGCGCCAACGGCGACCGCTGGTTTTTGTGCTGTCAGAGCAAGGGTGACGTCGTCTTCGTCCTGCATCGCGCAAATCCCTCGTCGGGGGGGCACGAGACACGCAGGTCCGTCGACGCATTCCTCGATCTGAAACCCATTGGGCCCGAACACGAGGCCCTGCGAGCGCTGCTTAGATCGAACGATGGAAGTCTGATTCTGGGACGTTGAGCAACCTTTCTGACTTGAGCAGCCACCGTTCTGGCACAAAACGCGGCCAGTGGGGCGTTTATAACAAGCGCGCAGCCCGGCCGCTCCGCCTCGTCGCACTGTTGTAGTAGCTGGAAGCCTGCTGGACCGAGCGGTGACGCGACTGCTCCATGGCCTCGGGGAGGGGGATGCCGCGATTGGCGGCCTCGGTCAGATATCCTGACCGCAATCCATGCGCCGAAAACTCCCCCCGATCTAACCCAGCCATCTCCGCCCGCTGCTTGAGGATCGCATTGATCGACTGCGGATCAAGCGCCCGTTTTGACACTGTTCCCCAACGGCCGATCCCCCGAAACACGCTGCCCTTGTCGATTTTCGCAGTCGCCAACCACGCATTTAAGGCCTCGACAGGTCGGCCGGTGAGGTAGACGACCTCGTCCGCTTCACCGGTTGTCGTTTTGGTGCGGCCGAGATGAATGACCAAAGAGGGGAGGGGAGGGCCGCCTTCAATTTCGATTGGAGCTTCCACGGTCAGTTGTTCTAGGCGAAGGCCTGCGATTTCGCTGCGGCGGCGGCCCCCGGAGGCAAAGGCGACCATCAGGATCGCCCGGTCACGGACATCGCGCAGGCTTTCAGTGGCGCAGGTCGCCAGCAGTTTTGCCAGCACATCTGATGTTACCGCCTTGGCGCTCTTGCGGCGACGCTGTCTCGGGACGGCGCGCACCGCCAGACGAATGGCGGATTTGAGGGCAGGGGAGGCGAAGGCGCCGTCGAGTCCGCGCCATTTCGTGAGGGTCGACCAGCTGGCCAGCCGCCGGCGCACCGTATCCGGTGCGTGCGGGCCGGTGGATTTCAGAAAGCCTTGGCGCCGGAGATTGTCGTCAACCTCATCAGGCATGCCGTGGTCGGGGTCAGTCGCACGTTTCTCCGGATCCCACAGATGATGGGCCACAAACTTGAGGAGCAGCGCCTCGGGCGCTGGCCATGGCAGCGATCGTCCTGTGGCCGCCAGTCCCCAGGCTTCGAGATAGGCGAGGTCGGAGGTTAGTGCCCTCAGGGTATTGTCCCCCATTCCTTGGTTGACGAGATGGCGCAGCGTCTCGACGTCCTGATCGGTCAACAGCTCGGCGAGCTCGTCGCGGCGTTCGAGCGGTAGGACGGACGCAATGGTATCGAGCTCTTCGGCGCGCCGCTCGGCGGACGTCTGTGATGTCGTCGCTTTGGCCACGAGGGACTCCAGAATCGCGGGTTTCGGCGCCCGCTGGGACCGTGATTTGCCCCGATTTTCCCCGATTTGCGCCGCGAAATCAACTACCATCGATAAGGGTTATTTATCGATGGTTAGAAGCTTAAATTCCAACCGTACGATATGCTGAACTCTAATGCCAAGATAGCTTTCGTATAATCAATTGTTAACCATAATTTCAATGGCTTACGGTCTCACAAAAATCAGCATGACTCGGTAGCTGAAGGGGTAGGTGGGGCAGATTTGGTGGCGGTGCCGTTGGTCAACGTAGATGGCGTAGCCGAGCTGAAGCGGCTCCGGATTTTCAAGCCGGAGCGAGAATGATCGTCGGTAGGGGTGGAAGCGCTAGGCCGACGTTGTCGATGCCAAGCCGGTCACCCAAATAATGGTAGAAAGATAGTCTAAGCGTTTGGCAGGTCTTGAGAAGGCCAAGCATGACGTCGCGCGCGACGCGGCCATCACGACTCATCGTGCCGCCGGAGATCTTTCGCTTTGTAACAAAACTCCGCAGATCATTGTCGGATGCATTCGGGATGATCGAGCACCTTCAGCAGTTCCGTCTTCCTTCGAAGCAGCCGCTCAAGCCGCTTGTCAAGCGCCTCATACCCCGTACGCAAGCTGGAGATACGGTCGAACCGTCGTCGGAAGGCGGACCGGCCTGCGGTGAAGGTTTCTGCTTATAAGCTTTCAGCGCTTTGTAGAAACGCCAGACGAGATCGCGGACCATGGGAGGAGACTGCTATTTCTTTGCCGTTCCTGGTATCAGCTTTTGCAGGAGACGCTCGGCATGAACCCAGCACAGCGCGTGATTGCCAACTCGGAACTGGCCGGCGTCGTCTGACACGATCACCGTGCTACCATCAGGCCGTGGTGAGGGATAGCACCCTGCAGGCCGGTCTCGCGTGCGTGTCGATCTCTTGTCGGTTGAAGATGTCGATATGCCCAATTTCCGTGCCGGCGCTGAAATGCTGCCACCGACTTTGCTCCAAGTACCGTCATTCGTCTTGATACCCGTGCATCTCCTCACCATACTCACGAATGATCTCGCTTGTGTCGACATATTCCATCGGGTCGACGCCGAAAAAATCTACCGGATCCCGCTCGTCAAGGGTTGTGATCTCGTGAGGCAGACCTGCTGCCATGAGTTCAGCAAGCCCGGTCAATTTGAGACCACAGACATCACACGAAAAGCTCGTCGGAACCGCGCGCGCCTCGTACATGAGGGACCCGTCACGCAAAAACTCGCGGCTGACGCCGACCGGTTTTGCGCCGAGCACGGCCTGCGACCCGCAGGAAGGGCACTTATGAGATTTCAAATGTGTCCCGTTCGTCTGCACCGCGTAGCCAAATGCGGCTGCCCTTTTGCGCAGTTCTGCCTGTTCTTCACTTGTTCGCTCATAGAACCGGTCCTTTGCATTCTTAATGTCGCTCCTGACGCGCTGCGATCGATCCTTGAGCTTCGCGGTCGCCGCCTCAGAAGCGGCAATGGCGTCTTCCGCTCCCATGAGATCAGAGAGATCGAGCTTGGTGGCCTCGGCGCCTTTCACGGCGAGCAGGTACACGGCTGGAAGGATCTGGCTGAGATCCTGCGCGCTGATGTCATCACCCTCGCCATGCAGCTCGCGGTTTCGTGCCTCGATAAGCACCGAGATGGGGTCGAAGGTCACGGCATTGAGGTCTGGGTAAGCAGATTTAAGGCGTGTGATAGCGGTGCGGAGCCCGACAGTCTTGGCGTTTTCGAAGCCTTCGACGCCGGCCGCATGAAGCAAACTATCCTCGGAAAGATCGGCATTTAAGACAGGACTCTTGAATATTAGGACCCCGCGAATGAAAAATTCACAGAAGAACGAAACGTTCAGAAGGAATTGGTCATCGTCACGAGGCAGTTCCGATGCTTTCGACCAATAGCGCTTGGCCTTCGCGAAATATTTTGATGCGTCCCAAGTCATGTGTGCGTTTCCAAAGCTATACGCCAGAGCCAGCCGGTTTGCTCCGGGGTCGGTTCGCGTCCATGGAGGAACGACCAGTTATCGATGATTATCCAAGAGATTTCGTGCCAATAGATGATATGGTCCGGCATTGCGAGATCGATTGCCGCGGCAAGACGTTGGGCATCCCTGTCTAGAGGGTGCATCACGTCGGCGTTGTAACGATAAAAGCGGCCGTGCTTACTCGTGTTCACGAAGGTTGCAGAGTACGACTTCGTAGCCGTCTTGATGCGGAAGGTTCCAGAGGGCAGTCCCACGTGAAGTCGCTTGCCGCAATACAAGGTCGTGCCACCTGGCCGCGCGACTGGACAGAAGAGTGCGACATAACGAGGCGGCAACGAGCGAAGCGCAAAGTCAGTATGAGGCGGAAAAAGGCCGAGTCCATGGTTAGCCGACAAAGTATTCAGTCGGGCTGACTCGATATCCCTCGGGCGCAGCTTATCAACCCGCGTTGTATTCGGCTGGAGTTTTGCAATACACGCTCGAAGCGTTTTCAACTCAGAAGCGTCGGTTCGTGGATGCGCGTAAAAACCCACTCTCTTAAGCGAGATTATAATCTCCTCCGAGTCTTTTTGGTCGAAACTCAGCCTGGCGCCTCCTCGCTAGCCTCCACCTCATAAACTTTGGTGGTGACGGTCATAACCAATTCTAGTCGTTAATTGCCTAAATTTTCCTGCGTGACGCGCCGAATTGCAGACTGGAATTTTTCAAGAAGCGTAGTCGCCAGACCGGGGCCTTCGAGGAAAAGTCCGATCTCGTCCATGGGGTTGTCCGTGTCGGCTGACTGAGATCCCCAATTCAGGCTACTGACAACGATTTGATCATTGTCCCATGCAAGAAACTTCGCGTGAAGCTGGGGTTCGGGCACGCCATGAAGGTCGACTTGTCCTTGCATTCGTTTCCGGTGCTCAGCGACGTGACTGCGTTTCACTGGCCCTCCCCGCCGGGAATAGTAAATCATCACCTCATCAAGCCTCTGGCCAGCTACTTCGGCTGGGTCGAAGAGGGCAGGCACCATGTTAGCCCCTACTCGGTTCGTACAGCAGATGAATCGAGTCTTCGCATCATGTGCAGCAATTCGTAGCAAGCGATTGTGGTCCGACGCATGGAGAATGCGCATGGCAGTCCTTACGGATCCGGGTGAGGGGGTCGAGGTTGAAAGACGGCTCCGATTGCGTCGCAGTTCGGCAGCCATGAATTGGAGTGCTTCAATCGACTGACCGGCAGTCGATATTTTGGCAATGATTGAGTGCATCACGTCCATTGCTGCGCCTGCGGCGTTCGCCTCAGTCAATTCGACCGACACTTCAACGGCACTAAACGGGGACGATAACCAATTGCAGGATCCCATCGAAACAATCGCTCCGCCTTTCCCGTCATCCGCAACCAAGAACTTTGCGTGGCTATCAACCGAGTCGCGATGAGCAAGTACGTAGCCGCGCGTTCGGCGGATAGCGGACAGGCGCTCACCCAATTCATGCATCGCTGCTGTATGCTTTGGGACGTCAATGGATGTTCCAAAGAAGAGGTGACATTTGACGCCCCGCTGGCACGCATCGTCGAGAGCCCGCCACAACCGATCGCGGTTTTCCTTGCACCGCTCGTCATTTTGCGAAGCGACAAAGGTAGACAGCACGAAAACATGTGATGTTGCCGCTTTGACGATTTGTTCAAAACGCTCAAGTTGCTGGAGCGAGCCCACCACGATCTGATCGGGACAAACTTCTGTCGAGATCGTTGCTGGTTCCTCAGACGCTGAAGACGCGGCCTTTGGCAATATTCCCGTTCGTATCGTTGATCTAAGTGCTTCTATCAGCTTTTCGCTCGCGCCCGGCGGGCTCATACCGTCTTTGACGTCGTTGAGATCGATCTCGAGAAATTTGCGCTCCAGGTACGAGCTGTTGGCCTGGATGCCGCGAAGCCACTCACCCGGGCGAAGCATGCCCGACATGAATTCCGTCACGCGCTGCATCATGGAATAATCGGTCTCCGCGGGGCCAACAGGGAAAGCAACGATCTTTCCGGCTGCGGGTAACCTGCCAACCGAGATGGTATCAACGTCCCTGTAACGGAAGACCGATTCTCCGACCTTCTCATAGATCACGCTAATACCGATCTCTCTCTCCGCGGACCTCTCAGGAAGCGCGCGACCCGATCGAATGAACTCTCGACCGACGATGTTGGTTGAAAGCACGGGCCGAGGTGCCATGCGGACCTCAATCAGGCCAAATTGCATTAGTCGGGCCACAGTGGAAGCGGCAACCTGACGCGGGATTTTAAGCGACGAGACCAGTTCATCGATGGTGCCAGGCGTGGCATCGAGCGTCAGCAAGACCATTTCCTCGATCGGGCTCCATCCCCAAACCCGCTGGACGAGACCTGGCGCTCGATAGTGCCACGCAGGAATATATATTTTGCTCACTTCTTCAATCTCCCGTTCTCGTCCGCCACGACGACGGAAACACCCGGCCCCAAATGAGGGAAATCCTGGGTTTCCAGCTGGGAGATCTCATTGAGCATCAAGGTCAGGAACCGAAACTCCTCATTGGTATTATCCGGGTCGATACCGTCAACGGCGTTTTTGATGAACTTCCGGCTCGTCGCAAGAATCAGTTTCTGCTTTGCGCGACTGAGCAGAACGTTCATACGTTGCGGGCTTTTGATAAAGCCAAGCGCGCGAGTGCCGACGAAGACATTGTTTCGGACGAGGCTCGCGAGAACAACGTCAGCTTCTCCGCCTTGGAAGCTATCACTTGTATATACGAACTTGCCGTTACCACGAGGGCTGGAAAAGCCGAAGAGCGTGTCGGATCGAACATTGATAAACTGGCGGAGCTTGCGCTCCAAATGGTTCACCTGCGCCAAATAGGGCGAGAGGACAACAAGCGTCGGCCGACGGCCGTCCTTTCCGATCACAGGTTTTAAGTCTTTCATAGCAGTGATGAGTGCGGCAGCTTCGACCTCATTCTTGTACGATCTCTTCACTTTCTCCTCAAACGATCGGCGTCGCGCGACGCTTAGCGAAGGCAGGTCGAGAAGAACGATCGGTGAGGCCGGCAGTCCATTGACTACGTCAACCTTCTGTTCCCGCTCTTTCACGCGGTCGGAGGACACGAGCTTTTTTTGATAGAATGTATTAGACACAAGGTCACAGATCGCTGGGTGCATGCGGCTCTGTTCCTGGAGAGTCGTCGATATCGAACTCTCACGGCCCGTAGCGGCTTGACGTTCGTCTTCGCGCTCGGCAATTGTGCGGAACGGCTCTTCAAGACGTGTTGCTGCAGCCAGAACGTCGCTCAATAGAAAAGAATTGGACTTCAGGCTACTGAACGCTTCGTCGACCTCAGGCGGCAGGTCCGAGATAGCCGATAGTTTTTCCTGGGCGTCGACCAGGAGCTCTGCGGCCGTGGAGGGATCGTAGAAACGCTGTCGTTCAGCGCTGTCGAATGGTGACAGCTGTTTATGGTCACCGATCATGACGCGTCGGTTTCCTAACAGCAAAGCGCCAATCAATTCGGCGCCGTTGGCGCGGGCAGCCTCTTCGATGAACACCCAATCGAACTGTTCGCCGTCCGCGATCATTTCTTCAATGGTATTCGATGACGTCGTCGCAAGAGTGACGTCGGCGGAACGGAGCATCAGATTGTCGGTGTCGCGCAGAATTCTATCCGCTTGTGCCGCTTCAGCAGTATCAATAGGCTTCAGTGTCTGCTCAATCTGCCGGCTCTGATTTCTGGTAATCGCCGGTCGACTTCCAACGGACTGCGCAGCCGATTTCAACAAGGCGACCGAGCTCTGTCGCAGCGTGCTGTCTTCGACGCTATTTTGCGACTTCTCTACACGCACGATGATTGATGCCCGTTCCGCAAGGCACTTGCGGAGCTCATCTTCCATATGAACGAGTGTCTCGTGGTTCTGTGCCGATACGAGAATTTTAGCGTCTGGCGTTCGCTGCAAAATGCTTTTCACGAGATTGGAGATGAGGAAGGTTTTTCCGACACCGGGTGGTCCGACGACCACATTTATCGATCGTCCAGCAACGATGCTATCCCAGGCAGCGATCTTGGTAGGGTCCATGTCTTCAATTGGCTCGCCAGGCGCAGCGATCTCGCGTAGGACGTCATCCAGAGCTACCTGTGCCGGATCATCGAGCGATCTGAGAAGCTCCACGTTCTGTCGTGCGGCGACGATGTTGAGCAGGCGACGGCGAATGGCGCGCTCAGTTCCAGTATCTCTCTTCGGGCGTAGGAACAGGTTGTCACCAAGCGTCGGCAGGTGATTGGTGGTGAAGGTGAGTGTCAGCTGGCCCTCGACCAACTTGCACTCTTCAAAACTGAGCTCCGGACTTCTTTCGCGACTGAAGACCAAATCATCGACTGGCGATAAGGTCCAATTCGGTTTGCCGTCGTCGTAGCGCATTTCCGACTGAAGAGCTGTTACAGTCTTTTTCAGGCCAATGCGCTTTCGGCGCTCTTCCCGTTCGGGATCCTCGACCAGAATCACCGTCACCACATCTTTCTCGTCCGGATCGACCATGGGTGAAATCTGAACAGGATAGATTCGAAATTGCTCCCTTAGTAGGGTAAAGGCTTCAAGCAGGATCAACGCATACCACGTCGACACGTCATCCGGTTTGCGATCATCTTCTGGGTGGCCGAACAAATCCTTCCACCGCTTTGCACCATGTCCAAGCCTGCGAACGCGCTCCTCCGCGCCGCCGCGGTGCCGTGAAAGCTGGAGACGATGAGCGATTTCGATCGCCCCATCCAACCAATCGTTTGGCTGTCTTTTGTGAGCCGCTTCGATGGTAGCCGTAAAATCGGTCTGTAACTTCAAATCATAGACCGCGACGTCCGTTATCAGCCGGACCTTATCTTGGCCGGTCGACTTGGCGCGAACGCTGGGGTTTAGAAGGTCGTTCTCAACGAACTTGAAAATCTCGTCTGTTTCGGTGGCCTGAATAACGCCGGAAGTTAGAAAGGGCAGGTCGCGTTGGGCAACGCCGTGGCCAGGGTAGAGGACGAGTTCGCCTTCTGCGCTAGATCCTGCCCGGCCAACGTCCGAGATGACCTCGTCCAGTTCTCTGATAACTACATTCCCATCAAAGAGTTGGAATTGTGGAGGTTCCGCCAACCTCTCGAGCATTCGGCGTTCGATTGCTGAGAGAGCTGGCCCCTCGTCGCTATCAGCTCCAAGGATCGATCTGGCGGTTCGTGCGAGATCCTTCCAGTCCTGTCTAAAAGAGATCGATGCTGAGGGGTCAAAGAGGTGTTCGTTTGCCCCAAGCACACCATCGGAGATGTGGATGCATGCTTCGAAGCCGCCGAGCCGATACCCTTCGGTTTCGTCACTCGCGCCAAATATTGTCTGCTCAGACACCGAGCCATGTACAATTCCGGCGTCGTGAATCAGGCGCAAACCCTCCGCGACCCGTCTAATATTGCGCCAAAAAACGTAGCGACCCGTATTCGTCATGAAGCGGCTTTTGCGCGCCTTCTTTCGGTGCGACGAGCCTGCGATGGGGCTGCCAGGGTCAAGCATGACGATCGCAATCTCGTCTTTATCCTCGGCAACCTCAAGCACCTCAACAAGAACGTCGCGCGCCACTTTCGATGTGAGCACACGCCGAATTCGCCTTTGGGCTCGTGCCACGATGCCTTTCAGGTCTTCGTCGAAAGGCGTCCGCGTCTTGGGAAATAAGCGCAACACATAATGTTCGCCGTCATCAATGCCGACGGCAGAACGTAGGTGTGAGTTCCATCGATCGACTGGGGAATGAAACGCATCTTCCGCGAACCGGAACCGGCTTCCTAGCGATTTGTTCTTTGCATCTTTATCGCGAGCCATTTTTAGTTGTCTCAGCCGGTTAAATTGTAAGAATCATCTGAAAAATATTAGGTTCGCCAGCATACGTTTTTCAAGCGGCGGAAAAATCTATGCACGAACTTCGCGCTAATGGTGTATCGAATCGATATGAGGGGCCCAGGGCGACGCCGAAGGAGAAGGCATTGGAAGAAGCTGAGACTGTCCAGAGGACGGAAAGTGAAGTCTTTGCCGAGCTCGAAATCTTGTGCGCTTCTCCGGGATTTATTCACGCGATCGCCTATTTTTGCTTTCGGGATAATCTCATCCGATACAGCGGCCAGCTCGGCGTCAGAGACATGGATTCTCATTATGAGGGCTCCAGTCTCCTGCGAAGTGAAATCTCGACATTGATAGGCCTGATGGTTCGCAGTCCGTGGACAACGGATATGCCGGCGCCGGAAGCCCTGCAGGGCTACATCGATAGCACCGACGAACTTATGCAAGAGCTTCATCATGCCATGGCCGCCGAGGCTTTCTTCGGCGGGAGAGATCTGGCAGGTCTGTTGGCCGGCAGAGATCCGTTTCAGGATGGAGCCGCGATGCGGGAACCCATCTTCTACGGCGGTGAATCTGCTTACAATTTCCAGTACAAAGCCCTTACCGAGCTGAAATACCGCGCCGATGAGGAGTGGCTCGAGAAGACACGCGGCTTCAGCATCACGGAGGCACTCTTAGTCGCGAAGGCGATTGGTGACCATCACCTTCATCGCCTAGGCCTTCTTCGCAAGGAAATGCGAGCACAGTCCCCGGACCAATGGACGTTTCTTCCCGCTTTTACCTTTACGATCAAAGATATTGCGGCTCGCGCTGAGATCGCAATTGGGAGGGTCGAAGCGATCCTAGCTGCATTCAAGTTTGGCAGGCACGAGCGCAACAGCGCATTTATCGGCTTGAGTGAATTCAATGAGGCGAACGCCCGGCCGATTCTAGCTTGCGGAGACGGCGGCTATATCCTCCTGCAACACTACCAACTGCAGGAATCACTCTACGAGTCGCCGTTTTTCTGGATGATGGCGGACGACGATTATCGCTCTACCGCTACCGCCAACCGGGGCATTTTCACAGAATCCTATTCGAGTGAGCGCCTTCGCTCGGTGTTTGGCCCCTCCCGTGTCCTAACGAATATTGACATCTACCGCGGGAAGAATCGGTACGCGGAGGCCGATGCGCTCGTCCTTTTCGGTAACCAGGCGATTGTTGTTCAAGCGAAATCAAAACGCCTTACTCTGAATGCGCGCAAAGGAAACGACCTGGCGCTCAAAGACGATTTTAAAAAGGCCGTTGCGAACGCCTATGATCAAGCGCTTCTCTGCGCAGGCGCATTGCAGCGTCCGAGCGACTTTGTCTTTCGAGACATGCAGGGACGGGAACTTAAGATTGCCGGCCCAGTTGAAATCATCTATCCGATGTGTGTCCTCGCCGATCACTATCCCGCTTTGACTTTCCAGGCGCGGCAGTTCCTCAAGATAGAGGCCGACAAGATCGTCCGAAGTCCGCTCGTCACGGACGTGTTCACACTAGACATCATCGCGGAATTTCTGGAGACGCCGCTCCACTTTCTGAACTACCTGGATTTGCGCGCACGCTCTTACACCAAGCTGCTGATCACCAACGAGTTGATCCCGCTTTCGTACCACCTCAGGAATAACCTATGGCTCGATGACAAGTACGATATGGTCAATCTTGGTGACGACTTTACGGCTCACGTGGACGTAGCCATGGCGGTCCGGCGTCAAGGCGCTTCTGGAAGCCGAGAGATCAAAGGAGTTTTGACTCGATATAGGGGCACGCCGCTAGGAGCGATAGTAGCACAGATCGAAGCCAGTGCGAGCCCGGAACTGACAGAACCGGGAATGTGGCTTTTGCAACTTTCGGACAGCTCAGCAAATGGTCTTTCACGTGCTTTAGACTTGCAAAATAAAGCGGCTGTCCGCGAAGCGAAGACGAAGGATATTTCACTTCCTTTCGACGCACAGCACGCAGGTATGACGATCCATATAAATTCGCTTCCTGAGGATCTCGCGAGAGAGAAAATCCTGCAACATGCGCGAATAAAGAAGTACGAATTGAGGGCTGAACGATGGTATGGGATGGTCCTACACTCCGGTGATCTCCAAATGAGGCAGGCCGTAGTGTTGTCCGATCCATGGCAGCCGAGTTCGGTGATGGATGCGACCCTAGCAAAATTGCCTCGTCGGTCACCGGCGCCACTAGATCAGGTCAGTTTGCGGGTTGGCAAAATAGGTCGCAACGAGCAATGCTCATGCGGAAGCGGCCTCAAGTTCAAAAAGTGTTGTCTCAATCGATGAGCGGTTGGGGAGCGTCAAATGCTTGCAATTCAAGCACTTAACTGAGGTTTATCACGGGTCGCCGGTTCAGATCCCATCAAGAACTTAGTGTTCCTCCTGTGAGTTAATCGCTCCGAAGGAATTTCGCATTTACCCATCCATCTCGGCCGGTTTCCGTCACAAGGATGTGCACCCATCCGGATTCCTCCATTATAACAGCGACCACGGTCCCCGTCGGCAGTATCTCAATCAATGGTGACGTCGGATCAGGCGATTTGCGCATGTTGAGGTTGGTTATGGTTCTGGCAGGTTTTGCGTTCTTTTGATCCGAGACTGGAGCGATCGCGATTTGGGGTGTTGATTTTATCTCTTTCGTGATCAGTGGCGGGAGAGGGGGAACTACGGCGTCAGTTACGGCTGCGATAGAGCCATTTTCGATTTTTTGCGCCAATGCGGATTTAACTGCGACATCGAATGCCAATTTCAGGTCTTCTTCGATATTTCGAGATTGCCGAGCAGACGTCTGTCCTGGCGCCACTTTTTGTTCGTCCGCGAGTTTGCTGTTGTTCGGATTAGTTGGAAGCGGTGTTGTCAGAGAATCACCAGATAGGCCTGTGCTTGCATCCTTGGCCCCGAGCGAGACCGAACCCGAATTCGCATTTTGATATCGCGCAGAAGTGTTTTCACCGTGCGATGTTTTATGCTTGGAAGATATGTGCGCCAAAAAAGTAGCGCCGGCAGTCATGCCAACGATGATCCAGAAATTTCGATAGGGTGCGGACATCGGTTGTTATCCTCTGTCAACTTCGACTTGTTTTAAACGAACCAGCGCGTCAAGCATCGTTTGCGGCGGCGCATTACGAAAAGTCTCTGTTGCTTCCTTTAAGCGATGTAAATCATCAGATGCGTTGCCGAGTTCGCGTTCGATCTTCGCGCGTTGTTCACCAATTTTGTTTTTGACGTCTTGAACAGCTTGGGGGTCCGTAGGGATTGACGCGTTGAAAACGAACTTCTTGGTGATCGAACTCGCCCATGCCTCCATTTCCCCCACAAGAGAAGGTCCGAAGCCCGGTACGCTACCAATACGTCCGTTGCGAACGTCCCATGCCGTTTGGAAACCGTAAGAGGCAAGCGTGACTTTGCGACCCTGCCCGATGCCAGAAATTTTCGCACGATCAATTGATTGGGATTTCATGTAGCTGATGAACTGAATTTCGCGCTTTTTCTGTTCAAGCGCGTTGAGCATCTCATGCTCTTTCGCTGGGAGCTTTGCATGGGTATTCGCAAGCGACAGATAGTGATTTCTTGCCTTCTCGAATTTCTCGGGCCCGGCTTGATTCCGCCAAATCGTTCGTTGCTCTTCCCAGGCTGTTTGGGCACCATCATATTGGGCTTTAAATTTCGTTTTTATGTCTAATGAGCAAACAGTGGTGAATATTGTGCCAACTGCAAGCGCGGTTCCCCAGAAACCATGCACAGCCAATGCGAGGTAGGAGCCAATCGCAAGAGCCGTTGCGCCAGCAAGGACGGTGACATTGCGTTCAAATCTTGCCGCGCGGCCCGCCGCTGATATCTGCACGAGGGGAAGTGGAGCGAGCGCTGCTTCAAGCTCCGGTGGCGCTGTGGGAGCTGGGATCGCTCGGATTGTCGAAAGAAGCTGGCTAATATCCATAGTGATTCAGTTAGCGACGATACCGAAGGCGTTGAGCACTTCGGGCGTAATGGTTCCGGTGACTTTCAAATTGTAGTCGGTCTGCATGGCGATCAACGCGGTTTTACTGCCTGGGCCGACCTGCCCGTCGATCAAGCCGGAATAATAGCCATACGCGGTCAACGCTGTTTGCACCTGCATCACAATCCGTTTGAACTTGTCGGTGTTGCCTGCAAGAGGTTTCAGCGGGATGGCAGGTGGTGTCGCCGGCGCGCTATAAAGCGGTGCAGGTGTTGCCGGCACGGCCGGTGCTACGGGTACGCTGGGTGCAGACGGGTAGATTGAGCGCGCGGGTGGGGTATAGGATCGAGAGGGTGATGAATAGGTTGATGACCCACCATAGCTATAGCCTCCGCCGCTGCTTGATCTATGGCTTGAGTGTGAGCGATGACTGGAATGAGATCGGTGTGATCGGTGGCCCGCAAGGGTGAAAACGTGTTTGAGCTTCAACCGCTCCAGGATAGTTGGAACCGAGCTCTTTTTCTCAACGACTCCGCCAATAGGCATGGCCGCTGTCTTTGACGGCAGAAAACCCGCCGCCAAAAGCGACGGGATCAGAAATAGCCGCGATTTCATAATGGCCCCAATGCAGTAAACCCCTCGCTATGATCATACCATTGAAAAAAACCACCACAAGTTTCGCGAGCGCTGCAATTATCGCAAAAATCGAGATACTTTCGTTTCCAGTCTGAAATCGTTGATGGAGCATTGGAACGGTAGGATTCCGGGACGGAGCAGGCCGGGAAATTGTAGAGCCAAGCCTGTGTTCCTCGAACTGTCACAATATCAAGCGCCCGAGCGAGTGGATCAAAATCGACAGACGTATCTTTAAACGACGACGTCCAATTCATGCGGCCATAGCCTATGCGCTCGAGTTGCATGACTGCCCAAAACGAAATAAAATTCAGCCTTGTGGAGATGAATTCGGCAAGCGCCGGGAGGTCATTCCAGTTTTGCTGTAGTACGACCGTTCGAAGCTCGACAGAGGCACCGGCACGCAGCAGCGTAGCAAGTCCGCGTTCAAGCGTTTTGAATGCACCCTCTTTGCCCACTATTCGATCATGAACTTCGGCTGTTGCAGAGTAGAGTGGAACACCCCACAGGACACGATCCCAACCGAAGCCTGCGATTTGTTCGACGTCATTCCCATCGAGGTGCTGTGCGTTCGTTAGAACGTGAAATCGGATGTCGGGTCTTAATTCAATGACCGTGGAGAGCATTTCGAACAAACGATGCTTGTGAAGCAGCGGCTCGCCGCCGGAGATGCCGATTGTCGCACCCGATGGGGCAAGCATCGCCGCTAGCGCGAAATGCTCAAACATGTCCTGGTGATACTTTTTAGGCGGCTGCGAGCACATGACGCAAATCTGATCGCATTGTTCGGTGACAAGAAAGGTATTGTGCTCCGAATGAGCTCGGATCAGGCGATGGGCGCTGACTTGCCCCGGCAGGAGTAGCAGCACGTCACCGTCCATAATCTCACCGGTTCGTGCATAGACACCCAGGGAAAAGCCGTTGAAATCATACTCCCGGCGGTCTCCGGCAACATCCAGCAGAACAGCATCGTGCGGACCTCGGTCTTCGCACAGTTCTTCACGGAGCCGAACTACGAGCGGAGTGTCGATCGGTAGCGGATCAACTTTGAGGCGCAAATCGATCATCGGTGAAACTTCGAAAATGATCGGTCGAACCGGACAGATCCCGACCAAATCGCGAGGGACTTCTGGACCTTGGGATCCTCTGAGTAGATCAGGGAAAAAATCTTGTCGAAGATATAAGTGTGGCGCTGGCAAAAGTCAGTGAGATGCTTTGGATGGTCGATACGTCCATAACGTGATAGATCGTCGACCAGATCAACACCGCAAAAAGCCTGATAGGGACAGTGGACGCAATCGGGATGGAAGTTGTTGACCGCTTCGCCGTTCAGGACCTTGATCTTGTCTGGTTTCAGACCAGTGAAAACATCCCCCATTGACAGATCGAGTTGCCCCACACGGGTGACCATTCGCGCTTCGTCGGTCGGATAAAACTTGCCATCGTAGTCGATCACAACATAGCTTTGGCCAATGATGTTGGGGTTGCGGAGATCGGTGTGATGGTTGTGGCCTGACCGCAGGACACGCCTTAGACAGTGCGTAAAGTAATATTCTTCTACGGCCAGATCTGCATCCCAGTTGTATGAAATCAGTTCATCGATGAACAGGAAGTGATATCGGTTCCAGGCAGCAGCACTCGCCCGGGCATCAAACCTTTTGCGTGCAAAGCCCTGATAGTTCACGGGTCGCAGATAAATCGACCGGATTCCATAGTGAACAAAAGTGTCGATCAGCGCCCTTGGGACCGGGGGATTGCGCGGGTCAACGGTTGGAAGGGCAGAGACTTTGTCGGCACCGAGCCGTTCGACCGCGGCGTCAAGGTTCTCGAAGAACGCGGATGTTCTTTCCGTTGTTACGGTACGCTGAGCCTGATGGATTTCCCGGGTTGCATCGAGTGAGGTGCTCGTGAAAACATCTGGCTCATTCAGGACTGCCCAAGCCTCGTCCGAGACATCTTGCAGGTTTGTACAGATGACAAACTCGCATTGATCAAATCTGGCCCGACAGAATGCCAGCACCTGCTTGATGACATCCAGACGGAGTAAAGGTTCGCCCCCCTGGAACTCTATCTTGATGTTCCTGGTCGACAGTCCGCCCAGGAACTCAAAAACGGCTGCCAGCGTCTCCTCGCTCCAGTCGAATCCCGGCGTACCTTCGTTCACCCGCGAAACCTGGCAGTAGCCGCAGGCGAGATTGCATCGCAGCGTTGGTACCAGGATCACGTAGTCCATTTCGGACGGGAGGTAGAGGCGGCTGGCGAAGCGATGTTCGAAGCCCAAATACGCGAGGTCACCCAATTCATCAAAAGCGTGGCCATTGGCGTTCAGAAACTGGAGGTCAGAGGAACTCAATTCGTCGCGGGCATACCGGTCAAGAAACGCCTCGTCTGCTTTGAAATAACCGCCGGCGTCATCTGCGAAAAGTACGTGCCCGTCGTTGCCGATGCGAAACTTAAGAGGAGCGACCAGCAAGGCCGGTTACTCCCTCGATCAGTATTTTGCGTAGCGGCAACGTCTGCTCAAAAATTTTCTGACGGTAGAGACAGAACTGGAAGTCCTGTTTCACGCGTGGATCGTCTGCATTCGGTCCCGTAAAGCGAACCGAACTCCCTTCCACGGTCAAGTCGACCTCCGGGTATAAATATCGGAAGCGAACGGACGCATCCGGGAGCCATGGCTGTAGCTTCTCATCGATGAACAATTCTGAACCGCTTCGTTGTGTTTCCATTTCTAAACCAGTCCACAGAGTTGACCCTCACAGGCTGCAAGACAAGAGATATACTATCTCAGGTTTTGCGAAAGGGAAGTCAAGCATTGGTCGGATGCGCCGACTTTGTGCTTTAAAAGCTCGATCCATTCGCCGTCATCGAAACCGTAAAACTGGATAACACATTCGCCTGATTCAGAGTCTGACCATTGGGCTGTCATCAACCGGCTGGAAAGCTCGTATTTCAAGGTAAGGTCCAGGTTGGCTCGGCCCCCCACGGGCAGCTTGAATACTTCTCCGGTGCGTACGTTCCCGACATAGGCGTTTGAACATCGTGCCCCGCAATCGATTTGAATGACTGCAAGTTCGCCGGCAAAAGCGGGACCTTCGGCCATTCTGCTTGTGATCTTGTCCTGGTAGTTTCGAAGCGTTGCGCTCTGACCACCAAGATCGGGTGGGTTCCTGGGGCCTGAATAAATGCGCGCAACAGGCAATTGTGAAGGTTTGATCCGTGCGAGCGATATCTGTCTTTTACGTCCCGCAGCCATATTATCCGTCGGTTGCCAAACAATCGGACGATATCCCACATCAACCACCGATGTCGTCCCGCCAAGGGTCTCAAAGTACCTGATATCAGAGAGCGCCACGGAGTGGAGCGTAGCCACAGTAGCCATGTGAGCATACGCATCGGCGCCGTACCGGCGTTTGAGATCGATGAGACCCGAGCGACTTATCTTCGTCACGAAAGTTGCGACAACGGCAGAGTCTGCGACCTCGTAAAAACTCGAAATCGCCACACCACCGTCCGAGGTGCTCACAACGGGCGAACCACTTGCTGGCATTATTCCGAGATTGCCGAAGCGCTGCCTGATTGCTGCGAGGGTTGTTTTACCGAACCGAAAGTCTGAAAAATACGCGAGTTGAGATAACCCTCGGCCATCCCATGCGGCCTCCAGGCGCACCAGTTTCTCTGTCGACTTTTCGGATGTGATGGACACTTTGACGCCATTTGCGGCATTGAACGTTCCATCCACGTATCCGTCGAAGCTATTCTGCCAGCTAACATTCTCCAGGTTCGACCGATTTTCGCCGATGAAATGACCGGCAATTGACTGAGCCGAAGCGCGCCCACCAAGGATGAGAGAAAGCATGGCTGCAAGACCAAGTAAGCCGACCCAACGGGAAAAAAATCGTGACTGTTCAGAGAACATTTGTGCCAGCCCCCCGCGGCAATTTTTGACACCCCGATTGCCTAACGGCGCTCCCACACCTTTAGATATGGCAAGCCGCCCATCTCAGCGACGGCCTCTGCAGCTTCCTCGCACGACATATGTGCAAGTGTTTTCGCAATTCGCGGCCGCAATACCTGCAACTGCGATTTTGCTCGTTCGTATTCTTCATTTGTCAGATTACTCCCAATAGTCGCGTCCACAAGCGAGTAATAGTCGTTGCATCGATCTTCAACTGCGCGAACACCGGCTTCAAATCGGGCGAAGCGATCAGCTGCGTCAGCATACGCAACTAAGGGGACCGCTGTCATTACAACTGAAATGACAAGTTTTTGGATTTTTGTCATTGAGTTGCCTCTCGAGTAGCATTCGCGGCGAACCTGCTGCTGATGTGATCTTGGTTGTATTCTGATACGTGCCGCGGCTGCATTTGCCTCAAGAGGGCTGCCCGGTTTTTAAGGCTGCTTTCCAAAGTCGCTATTTCGCTTGCCAGATGGGGTCCGCGATAAACGATGGAGGTTTCATGACGAGCATAGTCGCCCGATCGATGGGCGCTGCACCAGTTGAAGGATCCGACCGCAAGGAGCGTATCATCGACCCAAAGCAGTTTGCTGTGCAATTGTTCTACGGGGCGAACGATAACTCCGAACCTAGAGAGAAGATTGTCTGCCTCTTCGAATAAATCTGCATTGCTGGCTGTTCCCCGGGTAAGAACCGGATCCGCATAGACACTCATCTGAACGCCGCGCGCTTGAGCCGCGCGGATCGCGGAGATCAGGCCGACTTGCTCCATCGTTCCGATTTTGATCCATGGCGACACAATCGCGACGCGCTGCTTTGCCTCTGACAGCGCGCGAAGCATAAAAGCGTCATGCTCAGCGGAGTCCCGCAGCATTTCAACCGCAAGCGAACCCTTCGAAAGATCGACGCGAGCTTGTTGCTCAAACACGATCTCGTTTTCGGGGTGCTCAAACAGAAAGCGGGCAAGAAGTGAGCGGGGCGTAGCTGGTGCGACGGCCGCAAAGACATCCATGTCGCCAAAAACGAGGAACGCGTCCTTGGCGCGTGACACCGCGACATTCAACATACTGGGAGACTGGTCGATAAATCCGCCATCCGCATGTTTCGTATAGACCGGGGAAAAAATAACGATCTGCCGCTCGGCACCCTGAAGGGCATGGACGGTCCCGACGGTGATTCCGGTTTCCTTGCTCGCGTCGATTCCAAACTCCCGGCAGGCGGTGCGGATTTCAGAAACCTGCCGGCCGAAGGGCGTTACCACGCCAATAATCTCACTTAAGGGCTTTCTGTAACGTTTCTCGAGATCCCCGGCATTGGCCTTTATCCATGCGGCAATCATGCGTGCTTCAAGCAGGTTGTAGCGGCTACCGCCGGCTGCCTGGGCAATGCCGTCGATATGCAGATAGCCCATCGGAGGAATATCCATATCGGCCGATGGACCACGTTTTGGCTGGAGCGTTCCCTGGTAACAAAGCTCATTGCAAAACCGAATAATGTCGTCGTAGCAACGGCGGTGTTCGAACAGATAAAGCCCGCGTTCGAGGTTTTCGTAGGGATGGAAGCGGCAGGCCGATTGAGCCAGGCGCATCACGCTGCCGGTTCTTGATGTCATGCCAACGGCTTCCAAGTTCTCCAGGGCTTCTCCCGCGCGCCCATGAGGTATCAGTCCTGCCTCGGCGAGATTGCCTGCGTCGACAGTGGCGGTCAGCGATGTGATCGGTTCGATTTGCTGCGTATCTCCAATGACCAGCGCCCTCTTGGCCAAAGAGAACGACGGACCGGCAACTTCGGGCAGTACCTGTCCTGCCTCATCGACAATCAGAAGATCGATGTAGTTGTAGAGGTATTCAGTCTGGTAGCTGCGTCCAACCTTGTCGCGGCAAGTCATCTTGCCGGGCAGGGTGGCAAATGTCGAAACTGCGCAGGGTGTGATCATCATGCGCATCCGCCAAAGCGCCTCAACCATATCGCGGTCGCTTTCACCTCTTTTATCCTTGCGGACCTTCTCCAGCGCGGGAAGGACCTTTTCCAATTCAAGAAGCCAGCGACCCTCCCAGTAATGCGTCGCCAGTAGAAACATCGAAAAGCGGATGGTCACATCGGCGTGGCGGTCGAAGTCCAGAATATCAGGATCCGCTTTCTTGCCGCCGATACCACTATATACCGTCTGGAACGCACTGATGTGGTCCCGCAAATTCGTTATTTCGCGTTGCGACTGGTGATAGGTTTCAGCAGCTTGACGCGCCGTGTTCTGTTTATTCGTGACGAAGGCTTTGAGATTCGCTTCGATGCGTTCAAGCCGTGTCTCGTCGAGCAAAGTCTCGTCAACACCCAATTCGCGCAAGAAAATTCTGGCGCGGATAACGCGCTTTTGCGCAACAAAAGGAAGGAAGCTGAGCGCGGAGGTGAGCCATGGTTCTTTGGCCAGCCAAATATCCCAGAGCTTTAACAATTCGCTTGCCGCCGCCGCAATCGTTTCGCTCTCTACCTTCGTTGCCAACAGCCGCCGAATGGCATTGTCGGGGTCGACACCTAGCGTTTGGCGGACCCTGGCGCGCGCATTTACAAGATTGCGCCAGGTTTCATCAGCGTCGAGGAGCTTCCGGCTGTAATGCTCGATGTTTGCGCGTAGCTGCTTGACCACTGTTTCAACAGTCGGTTGTTTCAAGTGCGGAAATGCGAGTTTTGCGGCGTTTAGATAAGCAGTCCTTGCCTTTGCGAGGAATGGCGCTGTTTCTCTCTGCCTGAAAAATGTATCGGTCTGGTACTTTCGCGTTGCTTCATTTTCTTTTGAGAAGGATGCAAGGAAAAAGCCAAAGCTGAAGAACTCCGGCAGCCATCGTCCTGCAAAAACTCCATCTCCTTTCGCAAAATCTTTCGCGAATGCATCAATGATGTTGGTGACAGCTTGATTGTTGGTTGAAGCCGCGATGATTAGCGGCGGATTGCCACCGGCAAGTGCTGCCTTTATCCACTCTCCCGCAATTGCCGACAGCAACATGGTCGTCTTTCCGGTTCCGGGAGGTCCGTTCACCGCAAGGATCTCACCGGTTCCGGCTTGAGCAAGATGCGCCAGTACTTCCCTTTGCTGGTCGGCGACTGGAAACGTCTGATTGGAGTGACCCAGTCGATCGTGAAGAATGAAGGGCAGTCCGATGGTGGGCTCGATCTCCCGGATTTTCGTCCTTGCAAAATTGGCGAGCAAAGGTGCGTCCGGCTGTTCTTTGATCAGAGTATCGCTTAGCGCGAGAATCTGGCGAACGGTCTGTGAGGTATTGGTTGCCAGGCAGATCAGACCGGAGTCGATAGTGGTGTAATCTTTGTCACCGTGGGGCCAGCCTGCTCCAACCTCTTCCATCATCTTTTTCCAATAGGCCTGGTATGCGGACCACATGGCGGGGTCTGCAGGATTGGCCTCAAATGGCTTCATGGTAAGAAAGCGATCGAAGTCGCGCATGTTTCCGATGGAAAATCCACCACCAAGAAGGGGGTCGAGGATATCGCGAGCGATCCGCGTGTGGCCGGGTATGATGCGGCCTTTTCGATCGACCGCCGCGTCAGTCAGAATAGGAGCAACCTCAGCTGGCAATCCGTCGTTCTTGACTGCTCCACGATCAAGCATCCTGCGAACGTGCAGTGGCCTGTACAGTACTTCGACCTGCTTGAGGGTATCCGGTTTATCTTTGAAAAGAGCGTCGATCGTTTCCTGAGACAATCGTCCGGTTCGTGCCTCTTCGGATGAGACCGTCTGAAACTCTTTGCTTGCCTTCGTTGTCAGGCAAGCATCCCGCGATGCACTGTCGGCCACTGCGGCGCGCCAGTATTTCAGAACGGACAGATTGGCTTTCATGTTGTTGCCTCAAGCAGATGCACTTTGTTCTCGCTGGAGCCCAGCCGCGTAGTCGTAGTGCGCACCTTTGCAATTTACGCGTTAACACTTTGTGTTATGCTCGCTAAAAGCTGGCTGACCAAGCCGAAAACGGCTTCCGCCTCCCAGCAAGTGCGGCATCGATTGGCCGCTATCGCAATTTGGATATTATAAACTGACAGTATGCTCGCGGCCCGCCAATCGGTGTAACCGGTGTTCTGGCCCCACGTTGTCCGCTGTGCCTAATCTGTTATCGAGTTTCCATGGATGAGCAAAGGGGAGATTCTCCTTGGAGACTACGTTGGAGGTTCTCACCACGCGGCGGGGCCGACGTGAGGCTCATCGCCAATGGCCGGACGAGGTTAAGGTACGGGGGTCGTGTCGGAGAGTTTGCGGCCGGGTGTGACGGTGAACGAAGTAGCGGAACGTTACGGGCTGAAGGCCAATCATCTGTCGTCAGGGCGAACACTGGCGCGACAGGACAAGCTGGTTCTGACCGAGCCGGAAGATGCGGCCGAGTTCGCCGCCGTAGTCATCGAGACCTGCGCCGGAGCCACCGACGGTCAAAGCAGCCTCCCGCGCCGAGATCGTCGTCGGTCCAGTCACCATCCGTCTTAAGGAAGGTACGTCTGCCGCCCGGATCGCCGCCATCGCGCGTGCCCTGGCGGTGGCGACATGATCTTCCCGTCGAACCGCGTGCGGATCATTGTGGCGACCAAACCCGTGGACTTCCAGATCGATGAGCTTTTGCCATGGAATCCTCCTGCCCTTTGCGCCCAACTCGCCACTTCCTAGAGGGTGGTTCTTGAAGTAAAACACGTCGATGAAAAACGAATTGGTTCATGAAATCTGGCTCGATCCCGAGCCAGATGGTCAACTGCTCCCCGGTCTTTGTCTGGCTGGTCCCATGGGAGACAATTTTAGAGCGCTCCTCAATGAGGGGGCCGTGAAGGCGGGCGAAATAACCGGGCACAGCTATTTCGATGTCATGACGAAATACTGGAAGCTTCAGAGCTGGGGCGAGTACCAGACGGAGCACCGACAGGATCACGAGCCATATCCGGACGAGTGGGTTCGAATCCAACGCCCTTTTATCGACAGTATGTGAATTGCAGATTGACTGCGATGACCACTCAGTCGCTTGGCGCTGAACACCACTGATCTTACAGGTGAGCACCGTACTTTTGGTCAAGTGTGATCGACACATCGCTTACCAATCGGTGATACTATCAAGCCAAGTTCCTGATGAGCTTACGGGTCTCACGCTGAGGGAATTTGTGAATAACAGCGCAGGGAGCAGGCTTTGCTCCTGAAACAGACGGTAGCACCTCAACCAACTCACCGGCCGAGGCTGACGCCAATCCTGGCCGACAGCAGGCGCTCGGAAACTTCGTCCATACGGAATAACCCGATCGCCCCTCACCGCCGCTGATAGGGACAGTGAGGCAAAGTGCCTCCGGCCTAGTGGCCGATTTTCGTGGGGTGTTGCTACTGTATGAATATTCCATTAGGCCTTGACTTCAGCCAGAACTAGTGTGGACTGTTGCATAGTATTGCTGTGCTCTGAGTCCCCGTCATAAGGTACGCGCAGGCTTATTTTCGTAGATCAAGGAAGGAGAGCATTCATGGCACTTAAACCAGGACCAAAGCCGATAGCGAAATCCACAGGGAAACCGGATCAGCGCCGCCGTGATAACAAAAGCACACCAGGGAATACACCGTCCCTCAAACCCAGCAAGTCCACCAAATAAGGCACCTCAGAGAGGTGCTCTCGCTGATTTGCACTTCTACCGCAGTATTCGATTGAACCTGCGCGAAATGCCGCGCGGACTGCGTGCCTGTCGGATGTAATGTCAGCTTTCTCGAATTCCCCGCCGATACCCGTCACCTTCTTTCATCGCCGATCGACGGCCTCTTCAGGCATGGAGGGTCCGTTAAGCTATTGGATTTCGCCTCAGACCCTTTCAACTTGTTCGACCTTGAACCCTTACTCAACTCATTTCTTAGGTAAGACTTTCTGTTTCGGTTGATACAGACGCCGTTTGACGTTTGAGCGCAGAGCGTTGCGGAGATCCTTGTCCACCACCGCCAGGTCGAACCATTCCGGGTCAAAGTAGCCACCGCACCAACGAATGGTCTCGGCATATTCTGGATCTTCCCGATCGGCGATGATCTCCAGGAACCGCTCATAACCTGACACACCACCAACATCTTCCGGCGGTCGCGCCCTTTCGCCGGCGATGCAGCTACCGTTTTTGGGTGTTGACGCGAGCGTCAGGAACTCCTCCACCATAACCGTATGCCGCCAGCCATCCCCGAAATCATAGTGGTAGCTGAAGACTGCACCTTGCTCGAAGTCCAGCAAGCGAACCTCTCTCTGATCGAAGACCCGAGGATCGTCATCGGTCGCATCCTCCATCAGGGCCTCGACGTCGCCATACCGCAGACCACCGATGCGGAATTCATAGAGATGATAGTTCCACCAGTTGAATGCGGCCTGAATTCCGAGATGCAGGTGCTCCAGGTTCCAATGGGCAGGCAGGACCAAACGGCGCCAGACGTCCGGCTCGATCTCGTCGATGGAAACTCTGATCTGCACAGCGTTTGCGGCTTTGAACATTGGAAGAATGAACAAGGTTGGGAGAAGATCGTCAAGAAGGCCGCTCGATCGTGGCACTTTTATTGGAGTTGGATCGTCCTGGCGGCGATCCGACGGCTTGTGCAGCCTTCGATGCTCACTATCTCTGAGATGACCCTGAACAGGAGCATCGCATGGATCAAAGCGCGGCCGATCTGCTGTCGAAAGTCTGCATCGAAATTCTTCCGCCGGATCGCGATGAAACGTGGGCGTCGGATGCAACGACATGTCCGTGTTGTGGAAAGTTGCGCCCGGCATCCAGCATGGATGACGACGGCTGCGGGATCTGTGACGAATTGCTCGCGCCTTGACCTCCTACAGAAAAGCACCTCCACCTGTCCTGGCGACGTTCGAAGAAGCGCTTGCGAAATTGCCGGAAGGCTATGTTGACGGAAATTTTGGTAATCGATCATGGGGCGTGACCGTCAAGGGGTCGGAGGATGGCAAACGAACCTGGCTTTATGGCGAGGAGCTTGGCGGAACCGATATCGTCAGCTTTAACTTCTATCGATTGATTGGGTCGGGGCCGATGCTGATGCCGTGCGAAATGTCCTCTGCGACGGTGGTCGAATTCGTTCTCGGCTTCGAGCCGAGTACGGAGAAAGCTGCGCCTACACCATAATGGCCGAAAAATGAGCACAAGATTACGTTGCATTGCAGCAAGCGCATGGCTGTGCTGCGATCTGAGCGCTAGCGATCGGGGCAGCCTCTGGTATCTTCAGGACATCGAAGCAATGCACCTCCTCCCGCAGAGCTTCGTGTTTCAGGTGACCCATCCTCCTCCCAAGGGACGCCTGACGGAACAGCGGCACTCCTCCTCCCAGCCGTTGTTCAATTCTTTCGAAAGCCTGCCGCACCTCCTCCCGCGGCAGGCTTTTTCGTTTCGATACAAGCCCGGAATTCAGGCGTCAAAGCAGATTGCCTTATTCCACCAGCTCTCCGGATTTCGAAACGATCATGGATCCGTACGGTTCGCGGGACGAGGGCACATATGACGTGATGGAAGCGGGTAAACCTGAGGCTCCTGTGGCGGCGATCATCATCAATCTCAAACATTCCCAAGGCAGCGCGGCTGGATGCCGCGCGCCACTCGCTGAAATCCAATCCTCTACAAATCTCGGTGCTATTCAAGCGACAAGCCGCCGACTGTAGTCCCTGACGGACATTGGGTCCATTGCTTGACCGGTAGCATCTTGAAAAGAATAGCGTCGCACGTAATGTAATAGTGCTATTCAAGGTTGCCGGCTTAAGAAAGATGAACAACGGGCATTTGGCATTGATGTATCTCGGTATTGCCTTTCTGGCCACTGGCTGCGCAACGTTTTTGGGCGGTCTGGTTTATCTCTTTTGGCTTATATTTAGTGAACCAGCGATCATCACAGGTGAAAGCACCATCCGCGCCTTAATGCGCCAGGGCTAGGAGCCAGTCTGTTGGGCGGAAGCTGTCGTTGCCGGATCTCAGGATGTGGCAACGTATCCGGAGATGTCCTTATAGGCCGGGGAGGCGGGCAGCTTTCATATGACATGCGACGGAGCGAACCTGTCGCTCGGCCTCTCGGCTTTCAGCAGGTGGACAGAATGGTCACGACAGCGTCGAAGGCTGGGCTTCTTGCTCGATAGGCCTGTCTCATCGGCGGAATGCGGCGCCAGCATCGCTACCGATTATATCACGGTCCTCCCACGATGCGCACCTCAAGTAGATCAGGTTTTCCGCGGCGGTAGTTTTTGCCGTTTTATGAGCTTGAGCTTTGTGACTTGGCCTTGCGTCAGGCCGTGCGACCACTTGGAAAGTATCGCGTTCTGGACTGCGGCGCGGTCTCGGATAACGCTATTCAAAAAAATGATGTGACCAAGGGTTTGCGTTGGTGGCCTTCGATCTGAGCCGGAGGACTACCCGGCTGCGAAATCGTTTTCACGCAGCAACGCGATGAACGCTTCTTTCAGGTTCAGGCAACGATAAAGCAGATCGGCCTTTTCCTCTTTTAGCCGTCGCAGGAGGATCAACTCTCTTTCGTTGACGTTATTCGCCATTGCCCGGAGGCGAAGATCGATTTCGATCTCCCTAACTGCCATTTCGCAAGCGGCGATTTCCTCAAGCAGCCGTTCCCAATGTTTTTCCAGCACAAAGCTCACTTTGTGGCCCCACCCAATCGCCCTGTTTACCAACAATTAACAACCACAGGGGATTTGGACCAGCGTTTCCAGATATGGTTAACGCCCCGGCTGAGTTACGATCCGTTGACGTTTGGTCTCGCACGCCGGGGCGTTCGACACTTTTTCGATGCGGCAACATCCAATTGTGATGTCCAGGATTTTTGGTAATCTTGACCGCTTTGAGGCGTTTGCCGCGCTTCTCGACAAAATCGGCGAGCTCTCCAATGATGTCGTATTGCGACGATCGGGAATGCGACGATTGTGCGCCATCACCACAGCTCTTGCGCAGGGGTCAAAATATAATATCTTCAAGTTTATTGGGTCTTCTGCGAGCCTGCCAGCAGACATTTCAGCATTCGACGAGTACCCATGAGATGGAAGAATATCCCCACGCCGATGATGGCGCAACGAACGAAGCCCGTCTGCAGCGGCGGCTGACACAATTGAAAGGAGCGCAGCCGGGATATGAAGCTGCGGCTTTCCTTGCGGCAATCGTCGAATCGTCCGAGGACGCCATCATCAGCAAATCGTTGCAAGGGATCATTACCACCTGGAACCTGAGCGCGGAGCGGCTGTTCGGCTATTCAGCTGACGAAGCAGTGGGACGACCAATTACCATGCTGATCCCGGAGGATCGTCTGGACGAAGAGCCTGCGATCCTTGCAAGGATCAACGCGGGAGAGCGTGTCGATCATTTCGAGACAGTCCGCCGTCGCAAGGACGGCACCCTCATTGACATTTCCCTCACGATCTCACCCATCCGGGCCGGTGACGGCACGATCATCGGCGCGTCCAAGATCGCCCGTGACATCTCTGAGCGGAAACGTGCAGCAGAACATCAGGATATGCTGCTCCGGGAGATGCATCATCGGGTAAAAAATCTTTTTACGATCACCGGCAGCATTATAACTCTGGCCGCACGCACGGCGCAGACGCCTGCTGAACTCGCCGACGGCATGAAGAACCGTTTGATTGCTTTATCGCATGCTCACCAGCTGACCTTGCCCAGCTTCAGCGGCGGCGAATCCCCATCGGAACGATCCACGACCCTCTTTAATCTCCTGTCGAACCTGCTTTCTCCGTTTGCAGACAAAGACGCCGGGCGATGGCATCTGCATGGCGAGGACCCGCACATCAGTGCGGAACGCGTGACAAGTCTTGCGCTGCTGTTTCACGAGTATGCTACCAACGCAGTGAAATACGGTGCTCTTTCTGCGGCGGACGGACAACTGGATGTGACGGTGACGTCAGAGCCGGACTGTTTCGAGATCGCATGGCAGGAATCGAACGCGAGAGCCGCAACAGCCGGGCAGGCCGAGAAAACTGGCTTTGGAACGACCCTCGAAAAGATGTTGGTGCAGAGCCTGAATGCCCGGGTATCGAGAGAGTGGCAACCGCGCGGACTTCTGATTAAGCTCACTCTTCCGCGCGACCTGTTTGCGCTTGCAACCGAGACATAAGCCGGGAACGAACGCGTTCCACGAAATATGATCCTGCGGGAAGCGATCAGGGTAGCCTACCGCAGGCGCGCAATCGAGGACGTCACGGTCGGCGCATCGCTGAACGGGCCGATCGCGAACATGCACACAAGCCGAAACCGTCAGCCCGCTACAGCGGCCGCGGCCCGGACGTTACCTGCCGATTGATGGCCGATCAAGTCAGCGTAAAATCCTCCCATTTCCACCAGGTCGTGATGCGCTCCTCGCTCTACGATCCGACCATCGCGCATAACAAGAATTTCGTCGGCAGCCCGAATGGTCGAAAGACGATGAGCGATGATGATTGTCATTCGATCAACCATCAGCTCATCGAGAGCCCTGCGAACATGCGCCTCACTGGCTGCATCGAGATGGGACGTTGCCTCATCGAGGATGAGGACCGGAGCGTTTTTGAGGAATGCCCGCGCGATGGAAATCCGCTGTCTCTGCCCACTGGATAGAGGTCTCGTTTCGTTTCTATGGCAAGCGACGCGGTTTTGCCGTTGCTGTTATCCGAGCGTCATACTTCGGCTCTACGAGTGAACAATGCATCGTCATCTCTTTGTGTTGTTCCTGCTTGCGCTCACCCAGATCACCGGTTGGGGCATGGTGAGTATCCTGCCTGTGATCGCGACAACGGTCGCGAAAGAATTCCGAACCTCGCTGCCGATGGTCTTCGTGGGGACGTCTTTGATGTTCGTCACGATGGGGCTCGCCGCCCCTTGGACGGGCCGCGCATTTCGCATGTTTGGAGCACGTTCAGTCATGGCAGTGGGCGCAGGCCTGATCGGGGCAGGGCTTAGCCTCCTGGCTTTGATGCCGAGCCTTTCGCTATTCTGGGCTGCTTGGGTATTGATCGGGATGGCAGGCTCGATGTTTCTGACACCATCGGCTTATGCTTATATTGCGGATTACGCAGAGGATCGGGCGCGCAGTCTCATTGGCACATTAATGCTGGTGACGGGTCTTGCGGGCAGCGTCTTCTGGCCCGTTACCGCATTTCTCGAGAGTGGAGTTGGCTGGCGTGCAACAGTTCTAATCTATGCCGGTATCATGGCTTTTGTCGTCTGCCCGCTCGTTCTAATCGGCCTGCCGGCGACTGGAACAGCGACCGTGCCTGCCACCAGCGCAAGAAGTGCTCGCAAGGGCCCTGTCTTCGCCCTTCTCGTGACCGCCATCGCTTTGAACAGCTTCGTGACGTTTGGCATTGAAGCGGTAGGCATCCAACTCTTGCAGGCGACCGGAATGGAACTTGCCAGAGCCGTCGCGGTTGCCTCGCTTTTGGGGGTCTTTAAGGTCGGCGGGCGCGTGATTGACCTCCTCGGCGGAAATCGATGGGACGGGCTGTCCACCGGGATCGTGTCCGGCGCAATGATACCCATCGGTCTTGCGGTAATGTGGATTGGCGGTCAAGGCATCCTGTCTGTGGCTGGCTTTCTCGTGATCTACGGCGTAGGGAGCGGGGCTTTCGCTGTTGCCCGAGCGACAATGCCGCTCGTCTTCTTTGAGAAATCCGACTATGCCGCCGCAATGGCTACTATTGCCTTGCCGATGAACCTGATCAACGCACTGGCACCGCCGGTACTGGCTGCGCTGATGGCGGGGACCGGAGCGCATCCGGTCCTTGCGGTTCTTGGAGCTCTGAGCACGATGGCCTTTCTCGTTTTGTGGCAATTGAATCGCAAGCGGTCGTGGAGTGCAATCGCTGGGTCATTGTGGCCGACGCACTTTTGTTTCAACCTCCATAATGCCGCAAGCGGGGAGGTGAGCATCTGCAACAATAGAGATTGTCCAGATCTGGACGGGGTAGAGAAGGCGGCATCCGGTCAGGCAATCAAGCGTTCCAAATTTTTTAAATTCTTATTGAAACCGATAATCTCAGAGAGATTTTGAATGAGCCAGGAACCAGACAACCCGCGTTGGCAGTCCGTGCCGGATCGACCTACAGGGACCATTCTGCACTTTCGAAAAGACGGAAACCCACGCAAATGTTATGACGAAACCCATGGAAATCTGCGGGGGAGAACGAAGATGCGTCGATTGTCTGAACAGGATAGCTCCCTCTATTTGCGACGTTGCAGTCAGGTGCTCAACATCCTGTCAAACGCAAAAAGACTGGAGGTCGTGCTGACATTGCTCAAAGGCGAGCGGAGCGTGACGCAGTTGGCGCACCAGATCGATCTGTCGCAATCGGCGCTTTCGCAGCATCTTGCAAAAATGCGAGAGGCGGGCGTCGTGGAAACAAGACGCCACGGACTTGTTGTCTATTATCGCATCGCGATGCCGGGGGTCAGCGGGCTACTGGAAGAGGTCAAGCAATTCCTTGAAGCAAACCCTGAAAAAGGGTGATGCCTATATGCGCGCGGGATGCTTTCTTGCCTGCGCGCGACTGGTCCCCGATGCTTACCGCTTCATTCATGACAAGGCCTAGCTGGCGGCAAGACACGCCGTAACGCGCCATTCTTCATCGCGCAGGCGTGCCAAGTTCTCATCCAATTCGCTCAGCCTCATCATATGGGCTGTGATCTGCAATGAGATGATGTGTCGATCATCTATCGAGAAACGTTCCCACCTTTTGAGATTGTCGATGACCTCAATAAGGTCGAGACGTTCCTGTTCGAGCTTCTCCAAGTTCCAGATCATCGTAGCCGGCCTCCCGTTTCGACTTGCCTGAAACGTAGCATGGGCGGATCGGTTCAAACCGTTAGCATTTAGCGTAAATTTTATCTAAACTTTGCGGCCTGCTGCGGCTTTCCTGGACACCGAGTTATGGTGCTTCCAATCAAACTTAAACTTCAGAGTCCGCCAAGGGCCGAACGCAGACAACTCTAGCCGAGGCGCGCGAATGTCGCGTTACGCTTTGCGCCACCCCAGCGGACAGTCCCGCTCGCGGCCCCATTCCGGGCGTCTTAAATTGATTAAATACTTGAACTGCCTCGTTTATCTGCCGGCTTTCATCGAAAGCTATGGCGGGTCGGCGAAGGCGTGCGCTACCGGTTCTATATGTGATGGCCAACTTGATCTGAAGGCTGACGGGAAAGTCGGCTTCGGTCCCCTTGGTGCCCGCCGCGTCACCGAGATCGGCCTCCAGGTGCTCTTCCTTTTCCCTTTGGCGAGCCGAAACGCGGAATCTGCTAATCTGGCCGTAGCGCCGAGTCGATTAACTGCCTTCACGAGATCGACGTCGCAATGTGGCTCTCGCCGCCATGCAGGTCGTTCGCGTTGAAGTAACTGAAAGCTGGCCTTCCGCTCCGCGAGGCGTCATCTCATCCACAGCGTCTGCAATTGGCGCGAACTGTGCATTATTTTGTATTCTCATGCCGTCGGGCCAGCCACGCCCCCCAAAACAGGCTCTCGAAGAACCGAAGTGGTTGCTTGAAACCTGCGCCGGTCAGTAATGAAATGACCTCGTCTTCCGATCGGGGTGGCTCCGCACCCTGCAGAATCTTGCCCATTTTAGCCTGCACCTCTTCGGGGCCGGCGCCGGTCATACGCCAGCGTGCTGCCCAGGCTGCCATGAGCAGGGGCTGCGACGCGTAAACCCGGTAATTTCCCGCGACAATCAGGGGTGCTTCGGGATATAGCCGCGCTGAAATCTGCGTCAGAATATCCTGCTTCGCGGCGTCCCCCGGTAAATGGTGCAGCACGCCGATCATAATTGCGGCGTCAAACGACGGGGCTCTATCCAGATCGGCGACCGCTCCGAGAACCGTCTCCACCCGGTCAGACACTTCTGCCTTGGCCAGATGTTCGCGTGCAAGGTCAAGCATCGGTGCAGAAGGATCGATGGCCACAAAGTCCCATTTCGACTCCAACCGTGCGGCGGCGATGATTTCGCCCGCCGTGCCGCCAGCCCCGACGACCAGAACCCGTGCCGCCTTTCCTTCACCCATGGCCGCCGACAGCATGCAAGCCGAAAGCTCGTGGCAGGCGTCATAGCCGGCCAGCGCGATCCGGCTCTGGCGTGCGTATTCCCCGGCACGGGAGGCGTCGAATTTGGCTGCGGAATTCTTTGTCATGCTGTCTCTTGTCCGTTTTCGGCGGCCTGGCGTGCTACGTCCAGAAAGGATACAAGATTTACGATCAGGAGAGGGAGGAAATACATGACTGAAAGTTCAAATACCGACCAAAAACATGATCGGCTGACGGCTTTCCTGAAAGCCTTTCAACTGGGCGCCTTACGTCGCGATTCCGCTGAAGCAGCGAACCTCCTCATCGTCGATACCCATGGCGCAGGCGCACCGACTCATCTGCTTTATCGCGCCAGATCCACGGCGTCGCTGCCGGATGGCGCGGCTATGTGCGCTGGTGCCGCAGTGGATTTTGGCGGCAGTGCCAATCCGTTGATCGGTGCGCTGCCTGACGAATTGTGGTTTTCACTGGCCGACGAACCGAAATTGGGTGGCTTGTGCGAACTGATGGTGGCCGAAGTCGAGGTTGCCCGCTGTGGTGGCGGCACCATCGAGGAGCGGCTATGCGAGATCATCGTCGTGCTCGCGATCCGCAAGGCGATAGCGATCGGAACGGTCGATGCGGGATTACTGGCAGGTCTAGCGCATCCCCAACTGCATCCCAGCCTCGTCGCCATACATGACAATCCCGCGCGAAATTGGCAGATTGCGGACCTTGCCGCCATAGCGGGCATGTCGCGCGGACAATTTATTTCCACCTTCACGCAAATCGTTGACCAGCCGCCGATCGCCTACCTCAATGGCTGGCGCCTGGCGCTGGGACGAGCCAAACTGCGAGCCGGACGGAGTGTCAAATCGGTCGCCGCCGAAGTCGGCTTCGGCAGCGCCGCCGCATTTTCCCGTGCTTATTCCCGCAAGTTCGGTTCCCCCCCGTCCAGAGCAAAATTCAAGCCGGCGGTTCGCGAACATGGAAACTGGAAAGCTTGATTAGACTTTTCCGGGCGAGTGGATGCAATTGCGCGTGTTCATAGCGCCTTCCATGTTCAGGGTTGGTCGGTGACGAAGATCGTCCGATATCCGCATGTCTCCCGCAATACCATCCGCCAAAATTTACGCTACGATGAGGCGAGCTTCCTTATCTGAGCGGTAACCTCTTCGCGGTCGCAGACGCTTATTCACGGTCCCCGGCTGGATGAAGGGATTGGCGTCGACCTTGGCCGCTGGCCGAAACTCACAGCCTACATGCGGCGCATCGAGGTTCGGTCTTCGGTCACGGCGGCGCTGGAACGGGAAACCGTAGTCGCGTCTGTAGCGTAAGTAACTGCCTTTCAGAATAGTGAGAAATCGGGACGTGTGCCGGCCGCCCTTTGCGGGGAGTGGGGCTTGGACGCCGAGGCTTTAACAATCGCTTTCGGTTCGATGAATTCCAAGAGCATCGGACAAGCGTGACGTAATCGTTTTCATTACGTCGGGCGCGCTTCTATCGACGCCATAGACGAACCCAGGAAAATCCAGTGTATTCTGGATTGCCCAAATGGCTTCGTGCTGATCCGGCGACAGAATTTGCGCGGGGTCACCGACAGCCACCCAACCAATCGGCACGGTCGAGCCTGCTTCCAACCGCGTTCGCAGGTGCACGGTTCCGTTGATGCGGACTTCCGACCCATGTCCGATCTGCGCCCCGTGAAACACAGCGGCTCCGGTGGCGACAAAAACTTCGGCGTCGATTTGGGCGCCAACCACATGGCTGTTCGGACCAACGATGCAGTGGTCCCCAACGGTGCAGTCATGCCGGCTGGTGGCGCGGATGACCGCATTCTCGAAGACGATGCAGTTGCGTCCGATGCGGATGGAGCCGCCGGCTTCCGCCACCAGGCGAGCGCCATGCATGATCCTGCTACCTGCATCAATAGCAACATCACCACAGACCGTCGCGTCCTTAGCAACCCAGGCATCCGGATCGATTGATGGCAACCGTTCTTCGTACGACAAAATCATGGTTCTTGAACTCCTGCCTCTATTCTGGCCACTACGACGATGCGCGTACAGTTTCGAGATGCCAGACCTTGGCAACGATCCGCCAACCGTCAACGCCCTTCACGAAGCAAAGATGGTCGACGAAGACATTCGCGTGAATTCGCAACCTCACCTTCACAGTCGCTGCGGCTGGCGAAAGCCAATCAATCAGGATGATCTCGTCTTCGCGATCCTGCGCGCGGCTTGCGGGGGATTCACGCTTTGCGATCACTTGGCGGTAGTCGGCAATAGGGTCGACCGTAATGACGCCTTCGTCTGCATCGAACAGGCTGCAGGCCGGATGAAAGACGCGGTCGAAAAGCACGAGATCGCAGGCGTAGAGGGCATCGAAATAGGTCTGTATGGCGTTTAGCAGCTCGGTACCGCGGTTCATTGCGCTTCCTCCGTCGTTTGTTGGCGAGTGACCGTGTCGCACGCCAACAAGCCGAGTTGCCAGTGGCAGGATTGCCAGATAAGACGGCATTCATGCCAAAAAACGAGATACCATCCTTTCCTCCAAACAGGCGTGTCGTCAGCCTCGTCTATGACGGCCTCTGTACCTTTGAGTTCGGAATCACGGCCGAGGTTTTTGGACTGCATCGCCCGGAGGCAGGACCAGACTGGTATCAGTTCAAATCGGTCTCGCTGGAGGATCTGGTTCTTCATGCCTGTGGTGGCCTGACGGTCTCAGCGACAGGCACTGAAGCCGATCTGCATCAGGCCGGAACGATCATCGTTCCCGGCTGGCGCGGACCCGATGCGCCTGTGCCCGATCAGATCTGCGACGCCCTGGTTCGCGCTCATCGGGGCGGCGCCCGGATCATCTCCATCTGTGGAGGTGCTTACGTGCTCGCAGCCGCCGGTCTGCTCGATGGCCGACGTGCCACAACGCATTGGCGTTTCGCCGAGGACCTGGCCCGCCGCTATCCAGCTATCGAAATCGACGCGAGCTGTCTCTATGTCGATGAGGGGGACATTCTGACTTCGGCGGGCAGCTCTGCAGGCATCGATCTGTGCCTGCATATCGTCCGGGCGGATTTCGGGGCGGAACTTGCCAATACGGTGGCGCGTCGTCTGGTGATGTATAGCCATCGCCAGGGTGGACAATCCCAGTTCATCGAACGCCCCGTGCCATTGAGGCGAGAGGCTGACCGCCTGTCATCGATCCTCGATCACATTCTGGCCAACCTTCAAGATCCGCACACAATCAGTTCACTTGCCCGCCACGTCGGTATGAGCGAGCGTACTTTTCAGCGTCGCTTTCAGTCCCTGACCGGTTTATCCCCGCTCAAATGGATCCTGAGGGAGCGGCTGGAGCAAGCCCGCATCCTGCTGGAAACCAGCTCTACCGCACCCGATGAGATCGCCAGAGTGACTGGGCTTGGAAGCGCCGAAAACCTGAGGCTTCAGTTCGGTCGATGTTACGGGGTCAGCCCCGTGGCTTACCGCAATCGTTTTGCCTTACGGTCAGCAGGTGACCAGATGCGCCTCAACGGCGCCAATCAAATTTCTCCAATTTAGTTGGGGTGAATACCGTCCCCCGGGACTGCACGATTCATGCGACAAGAAACGCGCCGCGAATATGTGGTCCGACGGTCGCTTCCGACGAACCCGCCGGGGTTTGCTGTGCTGCCACTTTCGGAGGCGGCATGCGTGTGCCAACGGCGAACAAGATGGCGCTGAGACCCGCAAAACCGGCAAACAGCAGGAACATGCCGGCTCCGCCAAAAGCACCAAGCATGGCGCCGCCGAGTGTCGGTCCGATGAAGTTGCCGACGGTCGAGAACGAATGAGCGCCAAAATAGCTGCCTCGGTTTCGGTCGTTCGCAATTCCGTCGACCAGCATGTATTCGCAGGGCACAACCAGGATCTCTCCAATTGTGAAGACGACCATTGAGACCGCGAGACCCCAAAACCCGGCGGCGCTCATGAACCCGATTTCACCCAAGGCAAACAAAGTGCACCCGATCACAAGGCCATGGATTGCGCCTACGCGTTCAATGAACCGGCGGGCGAACGGATTTCCGATCAGGACAGCGGCACCATTGATTGAAACGAGATAGGCGTAAATTTCCATGCCTCCGGCGACATGGCTGGTGAGGTACGGGGCAAGCGTCGCTGACCATTGGCCATAAACCGCCATCAGCAGGATGCCGCCGCCGACAAAGAAGGTCAGCCGCGGATCGCGGATCGCAGCCCTAAGGCTCTCCAGCAACGGGACGGGTGCGTTCGCCTGAGGAACGACGTCACCTTGATGGATGGGCACGTGCAACAGGTGCAAGGCTACGGCGAACGCCACATAGACAGCGCCTGCAATGATGAAAAGAGTGGTGGAGGCCGCGCCCGCAGCTATGCCGATCAATGGGCCTATGGCCCAGCCCGCATTCGTCGCAGTGTAGCGCCATGAGAAATATTTGAGGCGCAGTGGTTGCGGGCACACGTCGCTCATCAGCGCGCGCGATATCGGCTCATAGATCGCGAGCGCGACCGCGGCGACGATCTGGGCAACGCAAAAGGCGATGACGGTTTCCGCCAATCCCATAACGATCAGCGCAAGCGCCATGGAAAGCAGGGTAAGCGTCAGCATGGTCCTGCGGCCCACCCTGTCCGACAGGGAGCCTGCGAAAGGAGCTGCGACAGCGCCCACCAGGGGACCGATCCCCAGTAGCGCACCGATAGCGGCAGGACCGAGCCCGAACGACTGTTGCAGCTTGATGGCCAGGAACGATAGCGTCATTGCACGTGCGATGGTCACCAGTCCTGATCCCGTAACCAGAAACAGGACGTAGTTCAGTCGTTGTCTTTCCTGCTTCATTGCATCCTCATCAACTTCATCGTCGGGGCGGTATAACCGCATTCGCGAAACTTCCGGTCTCTTAAATCAAATGAAACATCGATTTTTGCAACGTAGAGCGCTGCGACCTGCCATGTCGCGAATTCAGTCAAATGATGCGCTTTTCAGGAGAGAAACGCGTCGCGAGCGAGATGAGCAGGCAGATGCCGACAGCCATCATGACCCAGGCCTGTGACAAGTCATCTGAATGGCCGCGCAGCCAGCCGGCTGCAAAGGGCATGATGCTTGCGATAATGTAGCCGCCGCCCTGGACGAAGGCCAAGAGCCGGCCGGCACTCGCCGGTTCGTCAGCGTGATCGAGCGTCACGATCAACGACAGAGGAAACAGCGCGCCGATCCCCAGTCCAAGCAGGATCATCGCGGAAAGTGCCATGGTCAGCGGCATGATGATGAGGCAGATCAGGCCCCCGAGAATGGCGAAAAGAGCGACGACCAGCGGTCCCCGACGATCAGGAAAGCGATTGATGAACGCCGAAACAGCAAGACCGGCGACAACCTCCATCAGCGTAAGACCCGCGAGCATATAGCCGGCAATATCTTCGCTGCGCCCCAGTTGAACATAGAAAGGTGGCAGCCATGCCAGGACAAGCGTATAGGCGCCCGTACCGACGCCAAAGAAGATAAGCAGGAGCCAGGCTTTGCCGCTTCGTGACGGGGACAGACCCACGGTTTGACGGGATGCCGTTCGCTGTAAGGAGGCATCCGAAGGCGATGCTCCTTGCCACAGAACAAGTGCGAGGAGAGCAGGCAGCCCCCAAAGTCCCAGCATTGCTTCCCAGCCTACGAAACGGGACAAGCCAGCCGCTGTCGCGGCTGCGAGCGTTGCGCCGCCCATGATGCCGGTTGAGTACAAGCCCATCACGCGCCCTGCGCCGGACGGGAATACCTGCTTGATGAACCCCGGCATCAACGCTTGAACGCCAGCAATGCCAAGACCGCATGCTGCCGCACTGGCAAGAAGCCCGGCGCTGGAAAACCAGAAGAGCCGCGCTATGCAGGCAAGAGCGATGATCGCCACTCCCAGAGCAATGCCGCGTCTATCCCCAATCCATTGCTGCAGGGAAGAGCCGGCGAGCGCCCCGAGACCCATCAGAAAAACCGGAAGGGTGGTTAGCGCGCCCGCGCCGGTCGATGTGAGGCCCGATGCAGCTTCAATCCGGTCGAGAACGGGGCCCAAAGCCGCAAGGGCCGGCCGCAAGTTCAGCGCAACGGCGACAACGGCGATTATCGAAAGGGTGTTCGAAGCGGAGGATGTTTCATAGCTTTTGCGTTGCACATCTTGATGTTTTAGCACTTTCTATATCTCTTTCTATTAAGAATCTTGACATCGAGATAAACTACATGGTTGAAAGCAGCAACAGGTTTGTGCGACCGCGTCGACGAGTTGCGTGCTTGCGCAGGATTAAAAACTAACGGCTGAACCGATGCTCAGAGAACAGAAAGCCAGATATGCCAGTTGGATCCGCGACCGGCCATGACAGTAGCTACCGGTACACGGTTGAATCATCGCGAACATTCTTAGAAGCGAGGCACGAACATGAGTGAGCCTATCAACGGCTTGGATCCCGCAGCCGCTGCAGCAGAACAGTGGCGGAGGGAACGACCTGACATTGATCCCTTTCCGATGGAGGTGCTCGGCCGTCTCGGAGAGATCACGCTGATCATCATGCGCGATCGTCTCATCCCCTTTTTTGCAGAGCATGGCCTACAAAGCGGGGAGTTCGACGTATTGGCAACATTGCGGCGCTCGGGTGCACCCTACGAACTCACCCCCACCCAGCTCTATGAATCCGCAATGCTCTCTTCAGGTGGAATGACGGCTCGTATAGATCGCCTTGAACGAGAGGGTTTGGCGGAGCGACGAAACCATCCGACCGATCGACGGGGTACACTGGTGGCTTTGACCCCCAAAGGTGTCTCGTTGATCGACGGGATCCTTGCGAAGCATGTCGAAAACGAGCGCCGGGCGCTGGCAGGATTAACAACGGCCGAGCAACATCAGTTCAACGCCCTTTCCATTAAGCTTCTTGCAGGCTTACGACATACAAAATTACGGTGAATGCGCCAGGAGCGGTTCTTCCGAAGGCATGCTGATGGGATGAGCCGCCTGCGAGGGGAACAAGCGCGCTATCAACTTTTGCGCGCGTCAGGGTTTCGCGGCCGAATCTACCCGGATGGTCAAACCCTTACCGGCTATCCATTCCAGCTATGCCCGATGCCAGCGCGTTCCCAGACCTGAACTTTGAACGTATTCGCAATAGTATGTCCTCTCTTACGGAGCCGTATAATGGCACTGAAGCTCTCTCGGCCCTCCCGCCGATGCACATGAAGCTCTCGCTCAAGCTTGTTTCCTTGGGCCTGGTTGCACTGGTCGTTCTGCCGGTCGCAGTGGGCAGCGTCTACGAGGTACTGTCTCGGCATTGGACCAAGGCAAAATACCCGCCTCCGGGCAGACTGATTGACGTGGGAGGACGGAATATCCACCTCGATTGCCGTGGCCAAGGATCGCCGACCGTCATTCTTGAGGCGGGATTGGACCATTATGGGACGCTTTCGTGGGCAAAGGTACATGACAGCGTCGCACGCCTTACTCGCGCTTGTGCCTATGATCGCGCCGGAATTATGTGGAGCGAGCCGAAGGCCACGCCGCAGCACGCCGATGCCGTGGCAGAGGATCTTCGGGCTGTCCTGACCGCGGCAGGAGAGAAGGGACCTTTAATTCTGGTCGGCCATTCGATCGGTGGGCCTTACAGCATGGCCTACACCCGGAAATTTGGTGACGAAGTCGCGGGCCTGGTGTTCGTCGACGCCTCGCATCCGGATCAGGTCGCTCGGTTCGCGGAGGTTGCGAACACACCGCCGGACTACATCAACGAGGCTATGCAGATCGCGTCGAGCCTTGCGTGGACAGGGATTATCCGCCTCATGGCGACGGCTGACGACGCACATGATGTCCCGGTACGCGTCACGGAGAAGGCCAACGCCTTTGTCAGCACATCGCTGGCGGCCGTGGTGTCCGAGAATATGAATGTCGATCAGACGCTGGAGGAGGCCGGCGGCCTCCGCACTTTGGGTGACCGCCCCTTGGTCGTGCTCACGGCAATGGCACCGCTCGGCAAAGACGCTGTAAATGCAGAGAAAATGTCTCGGCAGGAGGACACGCGTCGTCGTGACGTTTGGAGGAAGCTGCATGAGGACGAAGCCTCCTGGTCAACGCGCAGCCGGCACCAGCTTCTGGCTGATTCCGGACACTATATCCAGTTCACTCGGCCTGACGCGGTCATTGCCGCCATTCTCGAGGTCGTGGATCACGTGCGGTTTGAAAACACCGGCGTGGGCGATTTGCGCCGACGGCAAAGTGCTTTGTCGGCGTCACCTGCTTTTAACAAATAATGGAATAGAACGACATGTCTCCTAAATACCTTCCACTTGTTGCCCTGCTGGCATCCTGGCCACACGTAGCGGCCGCCGCTGACGAATTTCCAAAGCGTCAGTCGGGTTTGTGGGTATTCGACTCTCCGGATAATCGCTTGGTAAAGGGGAGTTTGTGCGTCGATGACACTCGCACCAACTTCGTGGAGACGGATATCTGGTCGAATTTTGCGCAGGAGTGTGTTGTGTCCAATAATGTGGGCAGCCTCGGGCCTCAGAAAATTGAGGCGAACTGCCAATCGTCGATGACTGGCAAGGTAAAACTCACCGTCACCTATGACGGGGATTTCAAATCCCGTTACCACTTTGTTTCGGTCAGTTTGTTTGAGGGGATGGGCGGAAAAGACGACCAACTGACTTCGACGGTCGAAGCCGTGTATCAAGGACAATGCCCGGACGGCATGAAGCCAGGCATGCGAAGACCCGGCACCTGACGATCTCTTGAAGCCGGCACGATCTCCGGGATGTTTCTTAAAAATGTGAATGACCCATGACATATTCCATCAGCTTCCGCGAGCGCATTATCCTCTATGCCCTTCTAACCTCGTTGACCTCAATCAGCATCGATGCGCTCCTGCCGGCATTACGCCAGATCGGAGAAGAGGTCGGTGTCGCGCCGCCGCTATCCACGCAGCACATCATATCACTCTTTATCTTCGGCATGGCATTCGGGGAATTGTTGGTGGGGCCGTTGTCCGACGCGATAGGGCGCAAGAAAGCGCTCGTGCTCGGTGTTTGCCTCTACGCGGTCGGAACCATCACGGCGATGCTGGCCGGATCGCTCGAAATAGTCATCATTGGCCGGTTCCTTCAAGGCGTAGGAGCGTCGGGCCCCAAGATCGCAACACGGGCCATGATCCGCGATCAATTCGACGGCGATGCGATGGCGCGCGTCATGTCCTTCATGTTCACGCTCTTCATTCTCGTGCCGATGCTGGCTCCAGCCATGGGTCAGGGCATGATCTCGTTTGGCGGGTGGCGCAGCGTCTTCGGAATTTGTCTTGCGATTGCGCTCCTGCTTGGTATCTGGCTGGTGATGCGACACCCGGAAACATTGCCAGTCCCTAAACGCATACCGCTCCAGCCGACACTGTTGGTTCGGAATGGCGGGCGGATCCTGTCAAAGCGCCGTGTGACCTTACTGATCATCGCAACCGGGATCGTGTTCGGCGCGCAGCTCCTCTATCTCAGCACGGCGGCGGATTTGTTCTTCGACGCCTATGGGATCAAGGAAACATTCCCATTCTACTTTGCTGTCCTGGCCACAGGAATAGGCTTGGCATCGTACCTTAATGCAAGGTTCGTACAGAAATTCGGCATGGATGCTATGGCGCGCGCCGCCTTCATCGGGCTTGCATCCGTTGGTCTCTTTATGCTGCTCGCCTCGATGCTCTGGGGCGGCCGTCTGCCTCTTGTCGCCTTAATGCTGTTCGGGTTTTCCGCATTCTTTGCCGTTGGGATATTGTTCGGCAATCTCAACGCGATGGCGATGCGCTCTCTTGGCCAGGTTGCCGGCCTGGGCGCTTCCCTGATCGCGTCGGGATCGAGTTTCGTTGCGACCCTGTACGCCATCGGCATAGGAAGTTTCTATGACGGAACGGCCATAAATCTGGCAGTCGGTTTCTTTGTCGCAGGTGTCAGCGCCCTGGTTCTGGCGGAACTCGCAGGGGATGACGCCTCGCCGGTCGAAGCCGCTCGTTAAGCAGAAGCCAAGACAGGAATTCATGAAAGCCGAACAAACGTCAATTCGCCCGGCTTTGCGTAGCGGCTTTAAATCACCTGGCCGACATCGATACGATTCCCGTCCGGGTCCTCGAATACAAATGCTCGCAGGCCGTAATCCTTGTCCTGAAGGCTTTTGATGATCCTTGCGCCGTGTCGCTTGCAAACAGCATGGAGGGCATCAATGTCATCCACCACCAGGTGGGCAACATTGAAATCCGCAGCTTTGTGACCGGCTGCAAGGTCAGATGTAGCTCACCCTGATCGCGCTTCAGGATCATGAAGCCGACAGGATTACCGTTCTCGAAAATCTTCTGGAAGCCGAGAACCTGGGTATAAAAACTATGGGACTTACTCATGTCCCTTACGGGGAGCGTGGCGGCAATTCGTCCAAAACGGACGCCGTGACTGGCGATATCGTGCATCGCAGAGCCTCTGATTGCAAAGCCGCGATCTCATCTCCAGACGGTGCTGGTCGATGTGGTGCGCTTTGTTGTTTGAATCAGCAGGACGGTGCCTACGAGGTCTGTTTAACCTGTCTCGGTCCCTCGGGGAATAGGGATTTTGTCGCTGAACTCCGAAGACTGTCGTAAGATCAGGATTTCGGCCTCGGTCATGTAAATTAAACTGCGATGCGATTTCCTTCGCTATCGGTAATTCCAGCGACAACCACTTCCGCTGCCCGGCGTCTATGGCAATAGGCAAGTGGTGAAGGACGACAAGGTTATCGGCAGTTGGAGGGATGTATTACGAAAAGTGAATGTCGCCTCCACCGCAAGAGCCTGCAGCATCGATTTGCTGATCGCCGATCTGCCGAGGGACTGCGTGACGACCTCGATCCAACGGATCACACGCGGCTCATGAAAGCTCTCAGAAGTGCCAGACCCTCTGGCCAATCGCCAAGTTGGCTTTGGTCGTTGATATGGCCAGCCGCGCCGACCACCTTTAAATCGCCGCCCCATTGCTCTGCCCGCATCTTGACATAAGGCAGTGAACCGTAGGGATCATTGGTGCTTGCCACGATAAGAGAGGGAAATCGGAATTTAGCCTCAGGCGCGCCTGCAAAGCTTATCGCCTGTGGGGGAAAAGCCGGAGATGCCGGGTCAGGCACGGCAACCAACATCGCCCCTCTGATTTGCAGATCGGAAACTTGATGCCAATGGGCGACGAGCAGGCAGGCCAGGCTATGGGCAACCAGAATGGGCGACGTTTGCGCGGCACGCACGGCTACCTCCAACGCCACGATCCAGTTGGAAAGATCTGGGTCATCCCAACTTGTCGGGGCAAAACGGCTTATGGAGGATTCGGCGTCCTCCCAAAGTGTATGCCAGTGGAGCTTGCCGGAATTGCCGATACCCGGCAAATGAATGATTTCTGTCATACTGCGCCTCTTCGTTGTTCGCCGCCATGATGGGCATTTACGAGAACGAGAAAAATAGGCATTCATCGGAAAAGAACTCCGAAACCCGATAGATTCAAGGTCATGACAAAGCATTTCGACGCCCGTACCGAACTCGATCCAACAGACATTTCCATGATCGAAATATTGCAGGACGACGGGCGCATCAGCGTTTCTGAACTTGGAAGAAGGGTCGGCCTCTCTCAGCCGGCCACGTCCGAACAGCCTGAAACGGCTTGAAGAACGCGGCATCATCAACGGCTACAGGGCTGTCATCGATCCTGCTTCTGTAGGTCTTGGAATGATGGCGATCGTCCGCCTGCGCACCACACACGAACACATCAAAACTTGTCTGAAGCAGTTTTCCGAGATGCCGCAGGTCATTGAGGTCCTGAGGCTGACAGGAGAGGACTGCTTCCATCTGAAAGTGATCGTGCCCACACCAGCCGAGCTGGAAGGCACTGTCGATGCGGTTGCTCGCTATGGTTCGGTCACTACGGCGATCGTTCTGCGCAGCGAGCCGGTCAAGCGTATTGGACGTGAGCTACTGAAAGGCTAGGTGTCCAAGACCTGGAATTCTGCTCCAGGTAGACGGTCAGCCGGGTCGAAGTTCTTGAATCCAGGCATGTCCTGGATGCAGTGCCTCCAACCATCGATGAAGGGCGGATCTCTCTGTGGATTCCAAGCGAGGTAAAGCATTGCGGAAGTCCTGATCATCTTTCTCGCGGGCGTGCCTGGCTTTGAAGAGCAGGACGATGTGTGGCGCGAGATACCGGATGCCGCCGGCTGTCGCGCGTATGGCTTTGGCTCTGGGAAGGGTCAAAGATGGATCGCGTTTGTAGACCCACATGTCCAGCGATCCCCGATCGACCATCATGTCGACGCGCCAACGCCCGGCACCGATATCCGCACCCCAGAGCTGCCAAACATCCTCGGGCAGTGGTTCTACCCGGGGGAGATGATCGAGTTTGCCATCCCTCGCTGTAAAGAACTCCAGATCCGACAGGACGCTGCGATAGCCTTGGGCCTGGCATGCAGGCACCGAAAACTCAAGGTCTTCATGTGCGCGGGTCTGCTCGCCGTGCCAAAGATCCAGGGCCCAGCCGCCTACAATATACCAGTCGGTGTCAGCACGGCCGAGACGAGCGACCAACTCCTCCGGGGACCATGCTTCCCAAGCGTCATCTGGTGGTGGCTGCATTGAAGCGTTTCTCCTGATGGGACAAGAACGTCTGATACGTCAACTGACCCCCGATGTTCAACGGCGGCTCGCGGCGGTACTGCTCTGGTTTGCGATTACCGATCAGTTTTTCAAGGGTTCCCGGAACATCTGCATCAGTCACCTTCGGCCGCGGCAATACCTGGCAGGGCTGATCGATACTTTGATCGGTTACTGGGTCGTCGGCATTCCCGCGATGTTCGCCTTCGGATACGGAGCCGGATGGGGAAGTTACGGCGTATGGTTCGGGGTATGCATTGGCTTTGCGGTGACGAGCGTTCTGCTTTGGCTGCGTTTCGTTTCTGAACTCCGCAATGCCTCCGAACCGGGACAGGTGCCGGCGGTCTCCATCTAATCGCCTACCGTTGATCCAGCGCCTCACAAATCCATTAAAACATGTTTAATCAATGAAGTCACAAACTGGCCGACCTACTACCCATCCTCCATGAAGGTCGACGAGATCGTCAGTGAGATGAAGGCGCACTGATCGCACCATTGACGACAGATCAGGGACAGGCGCTGGGTCCATCCGGCGCTTGTTCTTGTTGCTGTCTGTGAATTGGTGTTTCGTGCCGCGGCTGGCATGAGCTGCTCGAACTTCAGCGCACATTCCGCCATGGCCTGCTATTCCAATGGCTAGTTTCACACCTCGATAGGTCGGGGTCGCGGAGTGCAGGATTGAACAACGGGTCGGCGGTGCGGATCCATTCAAGGCAAGGCGCTCATTTCGGTGGTTAGCGGCCCGATCACTCAAGTTGCATGTTTTCATCCGGATCTGAGCACTGTCCTCTACCGCGCAAACTATTTCATAAACAGCAATAAACTCAAAATTATTCCTGCAATTGTGAGCGGAGACATCTGGCGGCAATATCAACCTGTCAGACGAACACAGCGTCGCCTGAAGTTTCAATAACGAAATCGCAGGACGCGAAATGACCCAGAACATCCCTCCAATGACACGCAGAGGCGTGCTGCTTTCCGCAGGCGCTGCCGCAGCGGCTGTCGCAATTCCTCCCGCTTTTAGTTTTGCGGCGAAGGCTGCATCCGCCGCCAACCCAATCGAAGGAAACAAGACCATGGCCTATGTAACCACCAAAGACGGCGTCGAAATCTTCTACAAGGACTGGGGCCCGAAGGATGCCCAGCCGATCATGTTCCACCATGGGTGGCCGCTCTCGTCCGATGACTGGGATGCGCAGATGCTGTTCTTCGTTTCCAAGGGTTTTCGCGTCGTCGCCCATGACCGCCGTGGCCATGGCCGTTCCGCCCAGGTTGCCGACGGTCACGACATGGATCACTACGCCGCCGACGCCTTTGCCGTCGTCGAAGCTCTCGACCTGAAGAATGCCGTCCATATTGGCCATTCCACCGGCGGTGGCGAAGTCGCCCGTTATGTCGCAAAACATGGCGAACCCGCCGGCCGTGTCGCCAAGGCGGTTCTCGTTTCCGCCGTGCCGCCGCTGATGCTCAAGACCGAGGCCAATCCGGAAGGCTTGCCGATGGAGGTTTTTGACGGCTTCCGCTCGTCGCTCGCCGCAAACCGTGCGCAGTTCTTCAGCGATGTGCCGGCCGGCCCCTTCTATGGCTTCAACCGCGATGGTGCGACCGTTCATGAAGGCGTTATCCAGAACTGGTGGCGTCAGGGCATGATGGGCGGCGCAAAGGCCCATTACGACGGCATCAAGGCCTTTTCGGAAACCGACCAGACCGAAGACCTGAAGAATATCAGCGTCCCGACACTGGTGCTGCATGGCGAAGACGACCAGATCGTGCCGATTGCCGACTCCGCCCTGAAATCGGTGAAGCTGTTGAAAAACGGCACGCTGAAGACCTATCCCGGCTTCTCACACGGCATGTTGACCGTGAATGCCGATGTGCTGAACGCCGATCTGCTGGCCTTCATCAAGGGGTGATCGACGCTGGCGGCGGGTGCGGCCTCCCACGCGTCCGCCGTCTTTCAAATTGCTAATCCACACGCGCGGATCGCGCTGCCTCACATTAGGAAACCATCATGACGAACACGAAGAAAATCGCAAACCTCGGCGTCGCCTGGGAGCAAGCTTTCGGCTACGCACAGGCCGTTCAGGTCAAGGATACAATTTATATCTCCGGACAGTTGAGCCACGACGGCGATGGCAACCTCGTCGCGCCAGCTATTCTCGATGATAAAGGCCGGCCCGTCGATTTCACGCAAATGGAAGAGCAGATCCGTCACACATATGTCAATGCCAAGAAGCTGCTCGCCGAGTTCGGCGCCACTCTTGATGACGTCGTCGAAGAGACGCTTTTTGTTCTCGACATTCCGAGCGCATTTGCAGCCGGATCAAAGGTTCGCAAGGAGATGTACGGCACAGACACGCCGCCGGTTGCAAGCAACCTGATCGGAGTGAGCGCGCTGGCCTTCCCGGAGCAAATCGTCGAGATCACCTTCCGCGCCATCGTCGACGTGCCGACCGCCTCATAAAGCAACAGCCACGCCAACAGCCGCCGAAGCGTTTTCGCACTGGTTGCCGTCTTGCCAGAACAGGTTTCGGAATGCCGAGAACATCCTCCCACAACATGAGATCGCCAGCGGCTTTGCATCTGACTCCAGAACTGGTTGCCAGGACCCTCAGGTTCGTCGCAGAGGAAGGTCCGGAGCCAAATTGGACGCCAATCTCGCCCCAGCAGCTCGACCACCTTGTCGCTCGAGTGGAGGAGGGGTCTTGCGAAGAGGAAATCTGGGTATTTGCCTATGGTTCATTGATGTGGAACCCCGGATTTGAGGAGGCGGCGAAAGAAGATGCCGTCGCGTATGGATGGCATCGTGCTTTTTCGCTGAGGATCGAACGGCTCCGTGCCACCTCTGATGCGCCGGGTCTGATGCTTGCACTTGAGCCGGGCGGTAGTTGCTCTGGCCTGATCCTCAAACTTCCTTGCGCAACGAAGAGGCAAGATCTTCGCAAGCTTCTGGCGCGGGAAATCCTATACGCCGAAGTGTGCGACATGGTGCGGTGGGTCACGGTCAAGACATCTACTGGCACACGCCGCGCCTTGACGTTCTGGGCGAGCCCCAAACGGTCTCTCCTTACGGAAAAAGTGCCTCTCGATGAGGCCGCCGGACTGATTGCGCAGGCATGCGGACCGGCGGGATCCTGCGCGGAATATCTGCATCGCACGGTCCTTGATTTGGCGAGACGCCAGATCTTCGACCGCAACCTTTGGCAGTTGCAAAAACTCGTTGCGGAAAGGCTTGAGGCTCGTCCGCCACCCGTCAATCCAGCATGACCATATGTGCCGCCACCTGTTCCTCGAAGAATTTCGAGAAGGAGGCGATACGCGGCGGCAGAGCCTGGTAAGGCGGGTAGTAGAGGGTCAGCCATAGATCCGGCGGCGCCCATCCGTTGAAGACATGCACGAGTCGTCCGCTGCGGATGTGGTCGGCGATGTTGAACCCCGGAAGCAGAGCGACACCTGCCCCATCTGCCGCCATATCGGCAAGAACCTCACCGCTGTTGGCGCTGAACGCACGGCCGGCCGAGATCGTGATGCTGGACCCGCCATCCGACAGGACCCAGTTTTCCCGCCGGCTTTCCCCACTATAGGCCAGGCAGTCGTCGGGGTTCAACTCGTTCGGATGCTGCATGTCGACGAAGCGAGTTCCAGGTGCGGCTACCAGAATGCGCGGAACCACACGGATCTTGCGCCAGATGGTAAACTTGTCGGAAGGCTGCGACGAGATGCGGATCGCCAGATCGTAGTCGTCGTCCACGATGTTCACCAGGCCGTCAGACAAGGAGATTTCGAAGCTCATCTTCGGATATTTTTCCTTGAAGCCAGACAGGATCGGCGGCAGCACGGCCTTGCCGAACCATGTGGGAGCGCTGATGCGCAGCCTTCCTTGGTCCGCCTTATGGGCATTCATCACATCGCGGCGCGCATCCTCGAGCGTCTTCACCGCAGGCTGTATCTGGGCAGCGAAGATGGCGCCATCTGTTGTCAAGGAAACCTGACGCGTCGTCCGCACAAACAGCTGAACACCGAGCTCGGCCTCCAGCGCCGCTATGGCTCGGGTGACGGCTGCCGGCGTCATATCAAGTTCGCGTGCTACCTGGGCGAAATTCCGCTTCTCGGCGGCGAGGAGAAAGGTGCGAAGGGCTTTGTAGTCGTTCATATCATTGTTTCACTTTTTGCAATTCTGTCGAGAGAAATATTGCAATTCCTCTCGGTGATCAACGGGCCTGCATTCAGTCCACACAACAAACCTGTGCTGACGGAAAGGCATTGACATCTTTCGCCATCGCCGGCCGCGGTCGCGATGATCCAGGCGGCTGGAACCCTGCCGATCTTCTTGCTGGCCATTCCTGCGGGCGTTCTCACCGACATCCTTGATCGCCGCAAGTTCCTGATCGCCGTCCAACTCCTGCTGGCATCCGTCAGCATCTCACTTATGTCCTGTCCCAGACGGGCATGCTGTCGATCAGCGCGCTGATCGGCCTGACTTTTCTCGGAGGCATCGGCGCGGCGCTGATGGGGCCGACCTGGCAGGCAATTGTTCCCGAACTGGTCAAGCGTGAGGATGTGAAGAGCGCCGTGGCGCTGGACTCGCTCGGCACCAATATCGCCCGATCCATAGGCCGGCCGCAGGTGGTCTGCTTCTTGCCACCTTCGGAGCAAGGATTACCTATGGCGCCGATGTCGCAAGTTACTTCGTCGTCATCGCGGCGCTCATCTGCTGGCCGCGTGCAAAGAACGCCAACGACGCGTTGCAGGAAAACTCCTTCGGTGCGTTCCGTGCAGGCCTTCGTTACACCCTCTCGAACAAGCCGCTGCATGTGGTGCTTCTGCGTGCTGCCATTTTCTTCGCCTTCGCCAGCGCCGTCTGGGCGCTCCTCCCGCTCGTCGCTCGTCAGTTGCTCGGCGGTGATGCAAGCTTCTATGGTATCCTGCTTGGTGCAGTCGGCGCCGGTGCGATCGGTGGCGCGTTGATCATGCCGAAGCTGCGCGAACGTCTGAGCTCGGACGGTCTGCTTCTCGGTGCCGCGCTGATCACCGCTTCCGTCATGGATGTCTTGTCACTCGCCCCGCCGAAGATCGTTGCCATCATCGTTCTTCTGTTTCTCGGGGGCACATGGATCACCGCCCTGACCACACTCGACGGTGCGGCCCAGAGTGTCCTTCCGAACTGGGTTCGCGGTCGCGGCCCCAACACCTCCAATGCTTACTTGCGACGATTGCCATGAGATCGGTACCGGGACGCCGCGAAGACCCTGTCAATAATAAGCAACGACGATCGGGACAAGTGGCTCATGAAGAGGATCCGAAGAATTGAGAAGGCAGGTGAAAACATGAATGCAGATCGACTGTTTACCCAAAGTGAATTGCACGGAAAATCGGCCGATCCGTTCATCCAGGACGGCGGGCATTCATTGATGGCGAGGCGGTGGTACTGAATGAGGAAGGCCGCCCGGACTTTGGAGGGCTGCAGCGCTGGCTCGGCAGAAGAGGGGGCAAGCGCGTTTCGACGGAGTCCGTTCTCTTCGCCTTTGACCTTCTCTATTTTGACGCCCACGATTGGCCCCGGACCGAACTGTCAGTTCGCCGTCATCTCTTGACAGACTTGCTGGAGGGCGCCGTCGGTGCGATCCAGTTGTCCGAAGAGATAGAGGGAGACGACGCTGAGCTATTGGCCAACGCCTGCTCGATCGGCATGAGAGGTATCATCGCCAAACATCGAGATAGCCCCTACCGCCCTGGTCGGACCGGCGACTGGCTGAAGATCAAGTGCGTGCAGAGCAAGAGTTTCATGATCGTCGGCTACGAGCAGTCGGCGGTTGCCCACGGTGGGATTGGCAGCCTCCTGCTGGCGGCTCGCCGGGACCACGATTGGGTCTATGTCGGCGCCGTCGGCACGGGCTTCAAGGAAAAGGATGCAGCTTACCTGAAGAAGACGCTCGACAGACTGAAGACACGGACACCAGCCGTGCCGCTTAAAGGCAAGAACTACGTTTACGCGCAGCCGACCTTGATCGCGGAAATTGAATTCCGCGGCTGGACCGACCACGGCAATTTGCGACACGTATCTTACAAAGGGTTGCGCGAGATCCAGGACAATGCCGCTGTTTATGACCTCAACTGAGCAAAGGATTTCAGTGCGTCGGCGAGGTCTTAAATTTTTTCGGCTGGTGCTCTTGAATCCTAAATTCTCAAAAACCAAATCGATTGCCGCCAACCGCTGATAAAGGGCTGGCCTTGCTGGGAGCGCCGCCTTTCGGCGCTTCCGTACCCATGTTGCTTCAAGGAGGATATGGCTATGGCAACATCTTACGACTACGCACCTCTCTTCCGCTCGAGCGTCGGCTTCGACCGGGTGTTCAATCTTCTCGAAAACGCTCAGCGCGCCCGTTCGATCAGCGACTGGCCGCCCTATGACATCGTCAAGATCGGTGATGATAGCTACCGGATTTCGATTGCGGTCGCAGGTTTTGCCCAGGATGATCTCGACATCACCTTCCAGTCCAATCTGCTGACGGTCACTGGCAAGAAGCAGGAGACGGCATCCGAAGGTTATCTGCATCGCGGCATTGCCGGCCGTCCGTTCGAACACCGGTTCGAGCTTGCCGACCATGTCAGGGTGAATGGTGCCCATTTGAACAATGGTCTTCTGTCGATCAATCTCGTTCGTGAGATCCCCGAGGCCTTGAAGCCGCGGAAGATCGACATCCAGGCCCAGCCGGCCCTCGTGCAGTCGACCGCCCCGGTGCAGATCGAAGCGCAAAAGGCTGCCTGACCGAAACTTCAGAGAAGGGGCGTCGCGCGCAGCGGCGCCCGTTAACATCACGGGTTGGGAAGGAGAGAGACAATGAAACCCGATATGTTCAGACAACCAGTTACCATCCTTGTCGGCCTTGGCTTCCCGGCTGAGGTCCGGAGCGTCATGGATGCCTACCGGCATCTTGCCGAATGGCCAGCATCGTTGCGTGACACGGCACACTTGATCGCGCTGAAGGCCTGTAGTGCGGCACTGCGTGGCGAGATCGAAGCGGAGACCGCGCGCGGCCTATTCGCCGCTTTCGCTGAAAAGCATGATCTGCTGGCGCCGGAGAATGATGCCATCGCGGCATCGCACCTTCGGCGGGACAAAGATCCACACGTTCGATAGAAAGGCCGACATGCACGAGATGTTACAGCAGGCCGTGAGCAATGCCGAGGCGATGGGGCCGGCGGTCCTGCTTCAGGGCATGCAGATTGAGCGGCCGATCGATGTCGTAAAAGCGACTGCTCTCACCGCACACGACAAGCGGACCATCCTGGCTGCATGGGCCTCGGATTTCTACGCGGTCGATTCGAAGCCGTTGTTCCGCCATATTCCCGGAACACCGGAGTCGGTTTCCCTCGATGAGGTTCAGGCTGCCCTCCAAGAACTTGATCGACGCTACGGCTTCTGATCTCTGGCTTCTCAGGCAGCCTGTTTCATCGACTTCGCCAGCCGCTTGATGGCCTGCTCCAACGAACGCTGGCCATCGCAATAATCCCGCCAGGCGCTCGTATTTTGGAGGAGTGCCGGTACTGTGCGGTGAAGCGTTTCGGATCAAGATCGGCCTTCACCTGGGTCCGGGGAAGCCTCGTGATAAAAACAACTAATGCAGCTCGTTCGGTTTTGGTGCACTCGGAGTTGGGGCTACTTCTGGCGGATTTTGTCGTCTGCCTGGAGTCCAATATCCGATACGCTGTTCCGCCCGGATTTCGTCTCAATTCTCCCCTTAAGGTTGTTGATGTCCTTTTGGGACGTTCCCCACTCCGCGTCAAAAAACCATGTGTCGCCCTGCAACTCTGGATCGATGGCAGGTACAGCTTTCAGTCCAGCATCAATCTTTCCAATCGTTGTACCATCGGTAAATTCAACCCAAAACGAATTCATTCTTTCCTCCTGAAGATGAAAAATGCTTGCGGATACGGTCGAATGTCCGACCGGCCAAATAACGGTGACATACAATTTAAACGAGATCAATTATAAGTAGTAACCCGTGGTTAGATGGGTTCAGACAAGAGCAGTCCGGAGTCGTACGATAGGGCCGAGAGAAGCATGAACAATGCCGTAGCTCAGAGCCTGCGGGGGGCGGCTCGCGATCCACGATTGGCCTTCTTCGTAGGGGGGGACATTGCTGATTGCCGTTTATGGTCAATGGTCGGCGACATTGTTCCCGCCGGGTGCAGATCAGCCAAAGTGGCCGTTGCGGCAACCGCCAGGCCGCCAGAGGCATGAAGAATCCGATCCTCCAGCGAGACAGATTGGAAGGTGTGCCAGTCGGATTCTGCTTCGGGCCGATGCAGGCTGAAAACTTCGGCCGTGATCCCGAACTCGAAGGTGCGCAGACCACCATAAACCAGACTGACGACACGCCTGTTTGCAGGAAAGCGGGGTTTCTCAATACTTGGCATGGATGTTGTCGAGGAAGCAGGGGTGTTTATACTCCAGCAGAGGATAATATCTCATGACGGCTGCGATATGCCCGGTTCTGGCTGCTCTCTTTGTCGCTGAGGTAATCGGCTGGGTACACGTGTGGGCAGAGGTGGCTCGCGACCAAATGTTCGGCATAGTCGGAAATCGGACGCGGGCGCCCAACCAGGTAACCCTGCACTTGATTGCAGGTTTCTCGGGCAGGACAGACGGCCTTCGCCGCAGGCATACGAAGAGCCAGACAGTGTTGACCCTTCGGACAGATGCCTTAGGATTGTAATTCGATTGTCCGAGGTGTCATTTGAAAACACTTGAACTTGTTTGGTTGATTTGCGGTATTTTGGCTTTGGGAACTTGGCTCTATTCGGATGAATATGGAGCGCATGGCGATTTTGCAGTGATATGCAGTCTTGCGGGCGTCTCAATTTATCTCCTTTTGAGGTCGAAGGAGAAAGTCTATCGGTTGTTTGCCTGTGTTTCGCTCACCGTCATCTCCGCAGCGCTCGGAGTAGCTTTGCTGCGCATGGTGGGGTTGGCGGGGTAAAATTTCTGCCAACCCAATCAGGGGCACCCCTTAGGGCGACCTACTTCTACAGCGATCTCCCCTGCGCGCTGTGGGGCACCATGACAATTCGGGAGGCACGACGAGCACCTTGCAGCCTCGATCCTGGCTGGCGCAATCGCGCATGGCCGAGAATACGCTTACGGCGCTTTCAGGATGACATGCGACAGGCGAGGACCGGAGCGGTGCTGGGTGCGGCGATCCTATGATGTCGCGATAGGCATATTCGATCAGATTCCAATGAGTTCAAGCAGCCCGCTCCAGGGCAGCCCGTCAAACGGATCCCCATGTGCAAACCCGTTGCGAATGCTGGCCAATGTCGTCGGCCCCGGCCAGACGCGGGCTTTTCGCGCCTGTTTCGCAGCGTCGGTTTCAAAGAGCATCGCTTGAACCGAACCACCGTAAAGTCGTGTAAAGGAAAGCTTGTCGTCGGTAAGCCCCCTTAGCTCGAGACCATAGCGGACGGCTCGCCCACGGTTCGGTTCCAGCTCTTGTTGTTGCAACACCTAAAGCAGTCGTGCGCTTGCAGCGTTGCAGACGACCGAATTGCCGGCTCCAATAACATGGCGAGATTTGGCCCCACTCTCTCCATGGAGACCGCCCGACGATACTCACCTGAGGTGCGGTGCGCCCAGCGCGGAGTGTTAAAACAGCGCTCAACTGGGACCTCGGTGCTGCCAAACCAAGGCTCCGTCCGATACTGCACATTGTCTGCTGGCTAAAATCAGCGCTTTCCATCTCCGACAACCATCCGCAGGCTCTCGAACACCCCTGGTGCGAACTGGAACTGTCGCGCCGTCCCGCGGCCCATCGAGTTCTTACCCAGCGTCTCAAGCAGGATGCCCCGCTCAACCAGAAGGTCCATCGTTTCAATAACGCCGCCCCGCGTCATACCGGTGATTGCGATTATATTTGATAGCGTTAGCTTCTCGTGCGCTTGGTGCATCATGTACAGGATGTTCATCATCCCGATCTGTTTGATACGGGACTGCGCCGATTCACCTTCGATCGGCTTTTCCAGAATTTCACGCACTGCGAAGACAGATAAAGCCTGGCTTTGCCATCGGTCGCTCAAATTGCTTGCCATTGGTTTAACTATCTATTATTTGTATAGTATGTGGATCGAGGCGAGTCGCTTCTCAATCCCGGCTGACATTGAAGAACGCGGAGGGTAGGGGACATGCGAGGCCTTTTCTTTCAAACGATCGTAGCAGCGTTAGGGTTCGCCTCACTCTATACTATTTCGGCGCAAAGCGCTCGTGCCGACGAATGGGGTTGCCAGGTTATTCTGTGCTTATCCAATCCGGGCGGCCCGACGCAATATGGCGAGTGCAGGCCACCGATCGAGAAGCTCTGGAGCTGGCTTTCGAGAGGGCGTTCGTTTCCGACCTGCACGGGTGTCGGCTTTCAAAGCTCCCGCCCACGTTATGAGCCATACTACTGCGATGCCGGCTACCGTCTGTCTGCTGGCTATGGCCCACGGGGAAATGAGGCGACGTGCATCTCGACGTCGCTACAGGTCGTAAGCAACAGCCTTTGCCAGCGGGATCGAGACGGCGGTGGTTCAAACGATGGCTCAGCGATATCGCCACGCTGGCAGAGGGAAAACGGTGGCTATCAGTGCATGGCCTATACCGTGGCCCGTCCCTTGGTGCGCGAGAAACCCCGTTACGTCGATGTGACGATCGACGGGGTTGGTAAGCAGAGGGTCTGGTTCTGAACATGCCCGTTGCGTTCCTGGATCTAGCGCAGAACTGCGCACCCATCGTTGCATCGGAGACCCTTGCGGGCATCGTCAGCCTTGAAAGCCGGTTCGCGCCGTTCAACATCCGGATCAACAGCGGTGAGCCCCTCAAGCGGCAGCCCGCCACGAAGGCCGAGGCCATCGAAGTCGCCACATCCCTGGCGGCAAAGCGCCATGACATCCAGCTGGGTCTTGGCGGGATCGGGCTGGAAGAACTGCAGAGACTGAACCTCTCGATATCCGACGCCTTCGATCCGTGCCTCAATCTAAAGGCCACAGCGACTTTGCTCGATGGTTACTACCGCCTCGCGGCCAAGGCGGGGGCGAACCCCGCCCGGGCCGAGCAGATCATGCTGCAATCCTATTACGGACGTGACGATCCATCCGTTGGGGCCATGGTCAGCTACGACGATCAGGTTCGCCACGAAATCAAGCGGCTCGGTCCGACGATGGCCAAGTTGACGATTAGCGACACGGGGGAGGGAAGGGGGACCGGCGTTCCGACTGAGGTTCCCCAGGCAGATTTCGTCGCCGAAGTGGTGGCGGAGAACTCCGCAGAAAAAGCAGCCCCGATCTCTGACACGCCGACATGGGATGTCTTCAAGTCCCGACGCCGTTCGTCCGTCCTGGTGTTCCAGGGCAATCAACTGGAGCAGAGTAAATGAAAATACCTTCTCGAGTCAGACCCGTTTTCGCTTCGTCCGTGATGGCTGCTGCCATCGTGGTTATGCTTGTCGAACCAGCTTTCGCGCAGGCCGCCGGCATCGAAACGGTGCTGCAGAACATAGTGACAATGCTGACCGGCAACATCGCCAAGCTTCTGGCTGTCATCGCGGTCATCGTCATCTGCATCGCCTGGATGTTTGGCTATATGGACCTGAGGCGCGCAGGCTTCTGGATCATCGGCATCGGCGGTATCTTCGGCGCCACCGAGCTCGTCAACACTATCGTCGGTGGCTGAAGATGTCGGGCAAGGGAGCGGTTCTCGAAGAAGACACGCTGTTCATCGCATGCACGCGGCCGGCGATGATCGCCGGCGTGACGATGGAGGCGATGGGCTTCAACATCATGCTCACGACGATCCTCTACATCGTCGCCGGGTCGATCGCCTACTTGGCTGTCGGCGTCGTGTTCCACCTCATCTTCCGCGCCCTGGTGAAGCACGATCACAACATGTTCCGTATCCTGCTCGCCTGGGTCGAGACGCGCGGCCGGTCGCGAAACAGCGGCTACTGGGGCGGATCAACACTCTCGCCTCTCAGACTGGCCCGCCGCTTTGACGAAAGGGATATTGGATATGCCTAGTATCGCTACCCTCAGATCCCGCGAGCTCTCTCCGGAAGCTTTCATTCCGTACGTTCGGCACATCGATGAGACGACGATCGCCCTCGACTCCCGAAGCCTGATGGTCATGATCGCCCTCGAAGGCGTGTCATTCGAAACCGCTGATGTCCTTGACCTCAACGCACTCCATCGCGACCTCAACACGCTTTACCGAAACATCGCCGATGAGCGGCTTGCCCTCTGGACGCACCTGATCCGCCGCAGGGACAGCGACTATCCCGATGGGACGTTTGCAACGCCATTCTCCGCCGCGCTGAATGAAAAATATCGCGAGCGCATGGTGCGCGAGGACCTGTTCCGCAACGATCTTTATCTGACCGTCCTCTGGTCACCGGCCCGCGATCCGGCCGACAAGGCGGCTAAACTGCTGTCGCGCCTCCGGCGGGCCAGGCACGGTGGTTTTGAGCTTGACGAAGAAGCCCTCAAACAGCTTCAGGACAAGGTCCTCGATATCGCCGCCGGCCTGAAGCGTTTCGAACCGCGCGTGCTCTCGCTGTACGACCAGGACGGCATGCTGTTCTCCGAGCCGAGCGAGGTCTTGCATCAGATCGTTGGCGGAAGGCGCGAGCGAGTGCCGCTGACGGAGGGCCGCATCGCCTCGGCGATCTACTCCGACCGTGTCATCATCGGGCGCGAGACGATCGAAATTCGGCATGAGGCGGCAACCCGGTTTGCCGGCATGCTGAGCTTCAAGGAATACCCTGCCCGCACAAGGGCCGGCATGCTGGATGGCGTCCTGACCAGTCCATTCGAACTGATGCTGTCCCAATCCTTCTCGTTTGTGTCGAAGGCGGACGCTCGCGTCATCATGGGGCGAAAGCAGAACCAGATGGTCAGCAGCGGCGACAAGGCGGCCTCGCAGATCGACGAACTTGACGATGCCATGGACGATCTGGAGTCCAACCGGTTCGCGATCGGCGAGCATCACCTGACACTCTCCGTCTTCGCGTCGACAGTGAAGGAACTGACGGACAACCTCGCAAAGGCTCGCGCCAGCCTGACCAATGGTGGCGCTGTCGTGGCAAGAGAGGATCTTGGTCTCGAGGCTGCCTGGTGGGCGCAACTGCCCGGCAATTTCCGCTACCGGGCGCGATCAGGCGCCATCACCTCGAAGAACTTCGCTGCGCTGTCGCCGTTTCACTCTTATCCGATCGGACAGAAGGACGGCAATGAATGGGGACCCGCCGTCGCTCTGCTTAAGACGGCCTCTGGATCACCCTATTACTTCAATCTCCACTACGGTGATCTCGGCAACACCTTCATGTGCGGGCCATCGGGGGCCGGCAAGACCGTGATCGTGAATTTCATGCTGTCACAGCTGGAGAAGCACGATCCGCATGTGGTGTTCTTCGACAAGGATCGCGGTGCGGACCTCTATGTCCGCGCCGCTGGAGGCACCTACCTTCCGCTGAAGAATGGTGTCCCCACCGGCTGCGCGCCCCTCAAGGCCCTCGACCTGACACCTGAAAACAAAGTCTTTCTGGCGCGTTGGGTCGGTAAGCTTGTGGGATCCGGGACGCGAGAACTGACGGTTACAGAACTTCGCGACATCTCCGGCGCGATCGATGGCCTTGCTGACCTGCCTGTGGACCGCCGGACGATCGGAGCACTGCGGACCTTTCTCAACAACACCGATCCCGAAGGGATCGCCGCCAGGCTTCGCCGGTGGGAGAGGGGAGGGCCGCTTGGCTGGGTCTTCGACAATGTCATCGAGGATATCGGCTTTGGCGATTTCGGAGGGTCAGGCAAGTTCATTGGCTACGACATGACCGATTTCCTCGACAACGAGGAAATCCGCACACCGCTGATGGCCTATCTCTTCCACCGCGTCGAGCAACTGATCGATGGCCGTCGGATCATCATCGTCATTGACGAATTCTGGAAGGCGCTTCAGGACGAAGGGTTCCGCGATTTGGCGCAGAATAAGCTGAAGACCATTCGCAAGCAGAACGGCTTGATGCTGTTTGCCACGCAGAGCCCGCGCGACGCGCTGATCTCGCCGATCGCGCACACTATCATCGAGCAATGCCCGACACAGATATTCCTCCCCAATTCACGCGGCAGCCATGCCGACTACGTCGAAGGTTTCAAGCTCACGGAGCGGGAATACGAATTGATTGCACGTGAGCTTTCTGTCGAAAGCCGAAGGTTCGTATTGAAGCAGGGACACAACAGCGTCGTCGCCGAACTCGACCTCAACGGTTTTGACGACGAACTCGCCATCCTTTCCGGACGGACCGCCAATGTTGAGCTCCTCGACGCGATCCGCGCGGAGGTCGGGAATGACGTCAAGGATTGGCTTCCCATTTTCCAACAGCGAAGGAGTGCAAGCTGATGGCTTCCCATCGACTAAAGGGCGCAATGATCGCAACAGTGCTTATCTTTTTCGCCGAAGGCGCAGCTGGGCAGGGGATTCCGGTCATTGATCAGACGGCTATCGCAAAGCAGATCGAAAGCATCGCGCAGCTGAAGTCGCAACTTGACGCCCTCAACCAGCAGATCGAACAGGCGCAGCAGCTTTATGGCTCGCTCAACAAGCTAACCGATATGGCGGATGTCGCCAGCGTTCTTAACGATCCCGCGATCCGCAAGGCGCTTCCGTCCGATTTCGCCGCCATCGAGGGGTTGCTTAAAGGCAATGGCACCGGCGTGTTCGGAGATTCTGCCTCGAAATTCCTGGACAGTAACTCGACCTACCGCACCAGTGCCGACGATTTCTACGCCAAGGAATTGTCGCGTATTCAGAGCCAGAATGCGGGTCAGATGAGCCTGGGTCAGCAGATCTACGATGCTGCGACCAAGCGCATCGACGGAATCGATCAACTCCGCGAGAAGATATCGTCGGCGAGCGACTCCAAGGACATCGCGGACTTGCAGGCGCGGCTCCAGGCCGAACAGGCATTCCTTCAGACCGACGTGCTGCGGATGGAAGGGTTGCGGATGGTGCAGCAAGCACAGAGCCAGATCGATGAACAACGGAAATCAGAGGATTGGCGCCAACGCATGGACGCCATGAAGGCGGCACTGCAGTGAGGCGGGTTCCGATTTTCCTCTCGCTGGCGCTGCTGGCAGGCTGCTCGCAGGGGGCCGAGCGAACGTACACGGTCGAAGAGTTTGTCGCCGATCCCGAGCTGCTGACCCGTACGATTTCTGATTGCCGGGACAATCCGGGTGAATTGCGCGACACGCCGAATTGCAGGAATGCGGAAGCGGCAGACGGCAGGCTCCGCCTCCAGAACATGCGCGAAGCGCTGCGAGGTTGATCCGATGTACCAAGTGTTCGAATTCATCGATGGACAGTTCAAGCGACCGTTGGAGACGTTCGTCTCGGATGGAACCTCGAACATCGCCGAATGGGTGACGGGGCCGCTGACGGCCGCCGTCACACTTTACGTCGTGCTCTACGGTTATCTGGTTCTACGTGGGTCTGTGCAGGAGCCCATCCTCGACTTTGCCTATCGCGCGATAAAGCTCGCAATCATCGTCATGCTGGTCAAGAACGCCGGCGAATACCAGACCTACGTAACCAACATCTTCTTCGAGGTGTTGCCCAAAGAGATCGCGCAGGCCCTCAATTCAGGGGCGGCGCCGAGCGCTAGCACGTTCGACAGCCTGCTGGACAAGGGTCAGGCGTCTGCGACCGATATCTGGTCGCGCGCCTCCTGGCCGGTCGACATCGTCACCGGGGTCGGTGGCATGATGGTCATCGGCGTCAGCTTTCTCGTTGCAGGGATCGGTTATGTGGTCTCTCTCTATGCACGGTTGGCGTTGGCAATCGTGCTGGCGATCGGGCCGATCTTCATTGCGCTCGCCATGTTCCAATCGACGCGCCGGTTTACCGAGTCCTGGATCGGGCAGCTTGCGAACTTCGCGATCCTGCAGGTCCTCGTCGTCGCCGTCGGTTCGCTGCTGATTTCCTGCATCGACTCGACCTTCACCGCGATCGATAGCTACACCGACGTTCTCATGAGACCGATCGCGCTCTGCGCCATAGGCATCGCCGCCCTTTATGTTTTCTACCAGCTTCCCAGCATCGCGTCAGCCTTGGCCTCTGGCGGTGCGTCGCTGGCTTATGGCTATGGCGCCGCTCGAGATGCGCACGAAGGCATGCTGGCCCGGGGAACATCATATACCGGCCGGATGATTGGTCGCGGGGCTCGCGTTGCTGGCCGCGCGTTTGGGTCAAGAGATGCCGGCGCATGACATCCGCACAAAACAATAAGAAAAGGCCTGCCTGAATGATGAAGCCTGCCCTGTTGCTCGTTCTTGCTGCCACGCTCGGCGGCTGCGCGTCACTGACCTACCCTTTACCGAAATGCGATGGCTATTCGCGCCGCCCCCTGAACCGTTCGATGTGGGAATGGGAGGGCGACAGCAAGCTGAAACACCAGCAATCCGACGCAAGGCCCTCCACGTCCATGACGCCGTTTGCCGAAGAGACCAGAGAGCCTGCAGCCTTCGCGCACCTTGACATCGACGGCTCCTATCGCCGCTGTGAGGGATGAGACATGGTGACGACAGACAATCCTAAGAGCTATTTCGACAAGGCCCGTCGTTTCGATCAGGACCGACTGATGCAGATCGAACGTTCGAACCGGATCGCCTGGTCGATCGCCATCGCGTCCGGCATTGTGGCGAGCGTATCCGTCTTTGCCATTGCGGGTCTCACGCCGCTCAAAACGGTCGAGCCCTTCGTTGTTCGCGTCGACAATTCTACGGGCATTGTCGATGTCGTGTCGGCATTGACGGCGACGGCCGGCACCTATGACGAGGCGGTGACAAAATACTTCGCTGCCAAATATGTGCGCGCCCGCGAGGGTTATGTCTGGAGCGAGGCACAAGAAAACTTCCGCACGATCGCCCTTCTATCGACCCAACAGGAACAGACGCGCTTCGCAGCCATGTATCGGGGCAGCAACCCGGAATCGCCTCAAAACGTCTACGGCCGAACTGCCACGGCGAGGATCGATATCGCGTCGATCTCCCTCATCAATCAGAATGTTGTCTCCGTGCGCTACATGCGCACCACGACCCGCGGGGAGGAAGTTCGCACCACCCATTGGGTTGCGACCTTGACCTTCTCGTATGTCAACGCCCCGATGTCATCGACGGACCGGCTCGTCAACCCGCTCGGTTTTGTTGTCAGCGAATATCGGGCAGATCCGGAGGAGGTAAGATGATGCGCACCTTGCCAATCGTCGCATTCGTCCTATTCGCTTCCGTGACGTCGGTGCTGGCGCTGGAGATTCCACGCAGCGCCTCGCAGGATAGTCGTGTCCGCTTCGTAAACTACCAGCCCTTCAACATCACGAGGGTCGTCGGCACCTTGCGATCATCCGTACAGGTCGAATTCGCGTCTGACGAGGAGATCGTCCATGTGGCCCTCGGTAACAGCGTCGCCTGGGAAGTTGCGCCGGCCGGCAACATCCTGTTCTTGAAACCGCGCGAGAACCAGCCGGTGACGAATATTTCCGTGGTGACGACGCGCCGGGATGGCTCGACGCGAAGCTACCAGATGGAATTGACAGTGCGAGACGGTTCTGTGGAAGCCGGACAAAATACCTATTTCTACGTTAAGTTCAGATACCCCGAAGATGAAGCTGCGTTTCGCCGGCAGCAGGCTGCATCAAGGGCCCTCGCGGCCCAGGCGAAGGAAGCCGACAATGTACTGGCCCTCCACGAGGCGTATGGCCCCCGAAATTGGCGATATTCGGCGCAAGGGTCTCAGGCACTGGAGCCGCAAAGCGTCTACGACAATGGAAAGATCACGACGTTTGCCTTCATCGGCAACCAGGAAATGCCTGCGATCTATATGGAAAATTCGGACGGGTCGGAAAGCCTAGTTCCGAAGTCGGTCGATGGCAATCTCGTCATGGTGCATGCGATCAGCCGCAAGTTCATCCTACGGCGGGGCAAGGACGTGCTTTGCGTGTTCAACGAGGCCTACGACCGAGTCGGCATCAATCCCGATACCAACACGACGTCGCCCTCGGTAGAGCGCGTCGTGAAAAGCGACAGCGCGCAATAGGGGGTAACCATGGCTCAAGAAGACGAAACGCGCATTCCCGGAGAGCGTGCGGAAACAGTCACCGGCCGGCGGATCGACAACAACCCACTCTTGAAGCGTGGCGCAGTGGCCGTTGCAATCGTGGCCTTTGTCGGCTTCGCCCTTTGGTCGACGACGGGCAAGAAGGCGAAGGAGGAGAATGCTCAGCCTGAGCGAGTGGTCATTCGCCAGACGAATCCGTTTGAGGCCGCCAAGGAAAAGGCCGAACCGATTCAAGCTGTCCCGGAAGTGAAGTTGCCGACACCCGTCGTCGAACCGGTCGTGGAGGAACAGGATAAACTTCTCGATTCCGCCCGACGCGCCCCTGTGATGGCCTTCAGCAGCGGGCAGAAAAACACCAAAGACCGACGGGAGGCCGATAATTCGAATTCCCCTGACAGCAATTTCGTGCCGTTCGACAACAATATGATGGGACAGAACCAGCAGAACAGCGACCAGCAGCGTTTTGACGGTCTCCTGCGGCCAACCCGGCTTGAGGGGTCGCGCGCGGGCACGCTCGGCAATCGGGACTTCATCGTGGCGATGGGGACTTCGATCCCTTGCGTTCTCGAAACGGCGCTGGCATCCGACCAGCCGGGTTTTACCAGTTGCGTGATCAACCGCGATGTTCTTTCCGACAACGGCCGGGTCGTGCTGATGGAAAAGGGCACGCAGGTCGTTGGGGAATATCGGGGCGGGCTCCAACGCGGACAAAAGCGTCTCTTCGTTCTCTGGAACCGGGCAAAAACACCGAAAGGCGTCATCGTCACGCTTGCGTCTCCGGCGACCGATGCCCTTGGACGCGCCGGCGTCGATGGCTATGTCGATACCCACTGGTGGGAGCGCTTCGGCAGCGCCCTCCTGCTTTCGATTGTTGGTGACGCGACCAGCTATGCCAGCAGTCAGTTGCGGGATAGCGATGTGGACGCACAGAACACCACGAGCGCCGGCCAACAGGCGGCGGCGATCGCTGTCGAACAATCGATCAACATCCCGCCAACGCTGAACAAGCATCAGGGCGAACAGGTTTCGATTTTTGTTGCTCGCGACCTCGACTTTTCCGGAATCTATCGTCTGCGGGTAACCGAACCGCGTAACCGCATTTTCGACCGCGCCGTGCTGGGCGATTTTTCGCCGCGGTCGACGCTTGTCACGAAGTAGGGTAGGCAATGTCGGAGGGACAGGACTCGGCTGTTGTAACGGAACTCTTGAAGCCGTTTTCGCCATATCTCCAAGACCCGTCCCTTTATGAAGTGATTGTGAATCGGCCCGGGCAGGTGCTGACAGAAGGTTCAGGCGGTTGGCGGACCTATGATAAACCGGAACTGACCTTCGAAAAGCTCATGCGCCTCGCTCGGGCCGTGGCCAGTTTTTCTCATCAGTCGATCGATGAGACACGTCCAGTCTTGTCGGCAACGCTGCCCGGCGACGAGCGCATCCAGATCGTTATCCCTCCGGCCACGCTGAAAGACACGGTCAGCATTACGATCCGAAAGCCTTCGTCGGTCGATTTCAGCCTTGACGACCTGGAGGCAAACGGATTCTTCGGAACAACGCGCGCAGTGTCTCATCGTCCATCCTCCCGGGATGAGGAGTTAACCGAACTCTACCGTGCTGGTCGTTTTAAGGATTTCCTGCGCCAGGCAGTCATCGCCCGCAAGAACATCATCATCTCGGGTGCAACAGGTTCAGCCAAAACCACCCTTTCGAAAGCGCTCATCAAACATATCCCCGAAGCCGAGAGGATCATCTCAATCGAAGACACGCCTGAGCTGGTGATCCCGCAGCCAAATCATGTGCGACTTTTCTACTCAAAGGGCGGGCAAGGTCTTTCCCGTGTGGGGCCGCGTGAACTCCTGGAGTCATGTCTTCGTATGCGGCCAGACCGCATCTTGCTACAGGAGCTCCGCGACGGAACTGCGTTCTATTATATCCGCAATGTCAATTCCGGCCATCCCGGTTCGATAACGACTGTTCATGCCAATTCAGCGGAACTTGCCTTCGAACAGTTGGCGCTCCTGATCAAGGAGTCAGACGGCGGAGCCGGCATTGATCGCGCTGACATTCTCACGATGCTAAAAGCGGGCATTGATGTTGTGGCGCAGTGCAAGCGAGAGAATGGTACATTCCGGTTAGCGGAAGTGTTGTTCACAGGGGCATCGAAAGATTGAGCTCCGGCCCAATTATTCTAACGCGCGCGCTGGTGTCGAACTCTTCAAAAGAAGAGTCATACCCGACTACTCGACCCACGCGCCACCATGGGGCCAAACGTCTCGACGATCTCACACCGCGCGACCACGCCTCCGGGCCCATCATTTAGCAATGCGAGGACAGCGGCCCGATCCAACGGCACCGTCTCCATCTTCTCAAGAACCGTCGTCGCCCATTCCATTTCGGGGTCGGCCTCAACGTCCTCGCGCAAAGCAATCACCGCACTGCGGGCTTCCTCAAGACTGTCAAAAAAGATTTCCGCAATCCCCGTTGGCTTCCATCGTTCCTCCGGAGGGATGCCGGCCACGGAATAGGTGTAGAATGTAAAAGAAGGAGTTTTCACCGATTTCTCCTCGAGCATTGAGGCGGTACGTCCCCGCCATTCGTGCTCATTGACCCCTGGTGATCGGGGAGTTGGAAAACCGAGCGTACTCGATCCCTGGGGCCTTTAGCTCAAAGAGCCTGTTGCATACGCCACAGGCTCCCCGACCATAAGGTCAAGGAGTCGAAGCCATTCTGGTTGGCCTCCGACCAGTACGCTTGGGGTTTCCACGCCCCGAAGCGGCACGTACCGCTTCAATCTGATGCTTATGACATCCGACTGTATTTGTCCTGAGTTTTCTGCCGCACCATGGTGTCGAAAAAGGGATTTGCCCCTTGAGTGGGACGGGTCGCGGCGGAGGGAGAAGGGTTGGCCGCTGGCGACACGGTAAATACGGGCCGGGAGCGGTGAGGGCGGCGGGCGTGGTTGGAGGAAGAGGGGGGAAAGAGGGTTTGTGGCGGATTGAGGTTGTCGGAGAGAGGCTCCGGCCGACCCGCCACGGAGAAACGACATGGCACAGGCCAGCCAGAAAATCACGCTCAACGCCGGGCGCGACATTCCCTTCAACAAGCTCGTTCTGAGCCAGCAGAACGTTCGTAAAACCAAGGCGGGCATCTCGATCGAGGAGCTCGCCGAGGATATCGCCCGTCGCGGACTGCTGACCAGCCTCAATGTCCGCGCTGAAGTCGATGGCGACGGCAACGAGACGGGCATCTACCGGATCCCGGCGGGCGGTCGCCGTTACCGCGCTCTTGAGTTGCTGGTGAACCAGAAAAAGCTGTCAAAGATGGCGGCCATCCCCTGCATCGTCAGCAAGGGCGACACACTCGAGGTCGAGGATTCACTTGCCGAAAACGTCAGCCGCATCGATCTGCATCCGCTGGACGAGTTCCGGGCCATCATGACCCTTCGCGAGCAGGGCCTGGACGAGGAAGAGATTGCCGCCCGCTTCCATATGTCGGTCGCCACGGTGAAGCAGCGTTTGCGCCTGGCCTCAGTCTCGCCGCGTCTCCTCGAGGTCTACGCCAACGACGAGATGAAGCTCGGCCAGGTGATGGCGTTCTCCATCACCAATGATCACGTTCGCCAGGAACAGGTTTGGGACACGATCTCTCGGTCGCATAACCAGGACGCCTATTATATCCGGCGGATGCTGACCGAAACCGCGGTCCGAGCCTCCGATCGTCGCGCCGTTTATGTCGGTATCGACGTCTATGAAGCGGCTGGCGGTGTCGTTATGCGTGACCTGTTCGAGCAGGACAACGGCGGATGGCTGCAGGATCCGGCGCTGCTCGAGCAGCTCGTGCTCGAAAAGCTGTCCGCTGAGGCCGAAACGCTGAAGGCTGATGAAGGCTGGAAGTGGGTCGAAGCCGCGTTCGACTTTCCCTACGGCCACACCTCGGGTCTTCGCCGCTTCTACGGCGAGCGGGTCGAGTATAGCGAGGAAGAGCTTGCGCGGCATGACGCGCTGAAGGCGGAATACGACAAGCTCGATGCTGAGTATGCCGAGGCGGAGAGCTATTCCGAGGAGACCGAGGCGCGGCTTGAGGAACTCGGCAACGCACTGGATACACTGAACGACCGGCCCTACGTCTTCGACAGCCAAGACGTCGCCCGCGGCGGTGCCTTTATCTCGCTTGCGGCCAATGGCGAGCCCAGGATCGAACGTGGTTTCGTCCGGCCCGAAGACGAACCTGTGGCAGAGAACCAAACCGGAGATGCCGATTATGGCGCGAGCGATCGTCAGGGCGAGACTGAAACTGGTACTATTCCCGCGAACGGCGGCATCTCGGTCAACGGCAAGCCTGTCGGCATCGGGGAACCGGAGGAAGACGACGGAAAGGTTCGTCCGCTTTCCGATCGCGTCATCGAGGATCTAACGGCGGCCCGCACCGTTGCGCTACGCAACGCGCTGGCGAACGATCCCGTGATGGCTTTCATCGCCGCCCTGCATGTCACGGTCCTCAAAATCTTCTACCGATACGGAGCGGACTCGTGCCTGGAGATCACGCTTCAGCACACCGCGTTCAGCCAGACGCAGGGGCTCGGCGATACGATCTGGGCAAAGGAGATCGAACAACGGCAGGAATCCTGGGGTTATGACCTTCCCGGCAACGCCGACGAGGTCTGGAACTACCTGATTGCGCTCAACCAGGATAGCCGCATGGCGCTGTTTGCCCATTGCGTCTCCTTGTCGGTGAACACCACCGTGCAAGCGTGGAACCGGCGGACAAAGGAAACGGCTCACGCGACGCAGCTTGCCCATTCGCTCGGCTTTGGCATGGTCGCCGCCGGTTGGACGCCGACGGTCGACAACTATCTCGGCCGTGTCACCAAGGCGCATATCCTGCAGGCGGTCCGCGAAGCGAAGGGCGAGCAGTCGGCGCAACTGATCGATCATCTCAAAAAACCCGACATGGCGCGCGAGGCTGCCCGGCTGCTCGAAGGCAGCGGATGGCTCCCTGAAGTGCTGCGGCTCCCGGTCGATCAAGTCTCAGGCGAGGCAGAGGCCGGTGTGACGCTCGTCGACGCGGGTGTCGAGGGCGATACCACTCAGGCCGCCGATTACGATCTTCCGGCCTTCCTGACGGTTGATGAAGAAGCCGAGGGAACGGCTACCAATTCGATCGACGGTGAGCATCTCGAAGCCGCCGAATAACGGCCCCCGACTTTCACTCACGAAAGCCCGGCCCCTGTGCCGGGCTTCTCTGTTTCAGGAGCACCGTCATGCCTGCCTATACGATCGAAACGACCTACACCCTGCCGATATTCCGGCATGGAACCTATATCGCCGACACGCCCGAGGCTGCCTGCAAGGCGGCCCTTGGCGACGGCAACTGGGAGTCTTCGAAGAAAGACTACGACTCTTCGGGCGAGGTTCATGTCACCGGCATCTGGGAGGGTGATAACACCGTCTATGCCGGATCGCAGATCACCATACCGTCTCAGTTTGATGAATCCGTTCAGCGCCGGGCTCGCCACTTTGAAATCCTGCTCGGACTGCTGAAGATGCTGTTCCACGACGTCCAGGCGGCGCGATCTCCGTCAGGCGACTGGCTGGCGAAATCGTCTTGGGCGATAGCGCGGGGCGAGGCTATCCTCGCCTATGCGCCCGATCCCACCGAGCCGGCCGACGCGCCAATGCCAAGTCATATCCTCGCACGTTTAGAGGAGGAGCGCGTGCGCAGCGCGATAGCTGCAATCCTCGAGGTCGACCGAGACTTCGATGGGCTTTCGCCGGTTTCCGTGAGCGATGCGGAGATCCGATCAGCTTGTGTGTCCATCATAACCGCAATGGACCTCTCCGATGCCATAAGCAATGCCGAGTTTCACGCGGCAATGGCAGCAATCCGAGCGGCCTACCGTCGCCTCCATCCAGATTAAGTCCTGTCGGACCCCTCTGACTTTCGAATCCTGTCTGCTTTCCGTTCAACCCGGCCCGGCCTCCTTCCTGCTCGTACCAGAAGAGGGGGCGGTTAGGGCCAGCTCAAAAAGGAAGAGTGGGGCCGAGGGGAGGGGCGAGCCGGGTGGTGGAGAGAGGGTGCCCGGTCACAATCCTGTTTCGTCTCTGGAGAAAGATCGATGTCGTTATCTGAAGTCACGCCTCAAACTGCTTCCATTGTCCCCGACGAGCGCCGCCTGGAATTCCTGCCTACCCTGTTTGGGCGCTCGCTCCTGATGATCGGCGAGAATGCGGTCTACAGCCTCATGGAGCAGCTCAGCCCCCTCGATTATGGCGGCGGGTTCTGGAATTTCTACGAGCAAGAGGGCAAGCCGCTGTTCCTTGCTCCGATATCCAAAACGCGTTTTCGGATCTCCGGGGAAATCACCGGGTTCCTAGGAGAAGTCTCGGCTGAGGCTGCCGGGATTATCGCCACGCTCTTTGCGTTCTCGCATCTCTCCTTCCAGTATCAATCCGTGCATCTCTCGGAAGGCTACGACCGCCTCTGCGCCTATGCAGCGGACCACACCGAGGCCGCAGAGATCTTTCAGGCGATCGATTGATCACCAGCCTCTCGTCCCTCCCAGGAGGCACACCTTTCTGTTCCGACGTACTGCGTTGGAAGCCAAGGCTTGCGGTGGCAATTCATCGTCCATCCCACCAGCCCGGTTGTCGCAAGAGCGCTCAACCGGGCTTTTGCGTTTCAGGAGACTTCATCATGAAAACCATGATTTCCAATTCGCGACCGGCATCGGCCGGATTTAGGGTCGATATATCCCGCGGTGAACGCATCGGCCGTGTTTCATCGGAATGGTTTTCGCGTCCCGACGACGAGCGCTATCTGTCGCTTTCCGATCTGCATCGCGCGGTCACCGCCCGAACGGAGCGCGCTCGTGTCCGCACAGTCGAGACCGCAGAAATCCGCGTCGAAGCAACCCGCGACAATGCCGAACGCTTGTCCCTGATCGTTCCCGGCGGGCGGGAGCCGGTGGCGCCGACACACTGGAGCTACGGTCAGCTCTGCAGCCTGGTTGGCGCGCCTGCAAGCTATATGCGTCAGCTGCCCGCACCGCTGGCGGCGATCAATCTGCAGCACGGGCTCCTCAGTCACAACGCCGAAATGGTGAAGACGCTCGAGATGGACGACGGTCGCGTGGAGTTGCGTGCGGTCACCGGTCCTGAATACGGGCGCATCTGGGACAGGGATTTGATCGCGGCCATCATGAACATTGCTGGCAATGGGACAGGCGATACGATCTGGAAGGTTCCCGGTCTGCTCGACTGGTCTACGATGACCCACAATCCTTTCGTCGACATCACGAAGGATACGACGACGTTGTACGCCAGCGATCGCGACGTCTTCGTCTTTCTTTGCGATGATACGCATCCGATCGAAGCTGGGCGACTGCCGAACGGCGACCCTGATTTGTATTTCCGTGGCTTCTATGCCTGGAACAGCGAGGTCGGCTCGAAAACGCTTGGGATCGCCAGCTTCTACCTGCGAGCAGTGTGCGCCAATAGGAATCTCTGGGGTGCCGAAAATTTCGAGGAGATTACCATCCGTCACTCGAAGTTCGCTGCCCAGCGCTTCGCCCACGAAGCCGCCCCGGCGCTGACGAACTTCGCCACCTCCTCGCCCGCACCGTTCATCGCCGGCATACGCGCCGCCCGTGAACGCATCGTCGCCCGAAACGAGGAGGATCGCTCCGAGTTCCTGCGCAAGCGTGGCTTCTCAAAGGCCGAAACCGGCAAGATCATCGACACCGTTCTTTCCGAGGAAGGGAGACCGCCGGAGTCGATTTTCGACTTTGTGCAGGGCATCACCGCCCTTGCGCGGGGAAAGTCGCATCAGGACAGCCGGCTGGAACTTGAGGGCAAGGCGAAGAGACTGCTGGAAAGCGCTGCCTGACGACGTCCCTGCCAGCCATCCTCATCCATCGCTTTCATCGCCCGGCCACCACGCCGGGTTCTTCCCGTTCCCGGAAAGGAAACATCATGACCACACTTGAAACCAGGATCTACAGCCATCCGCCCCTTCCGCTGGCAGACATCAGCCCGCTCGAAATGCTGATCCTCACCAATGTGCTCGAGTGCAGCGAAACCGAAGAGGGTCTTGTCCTGTTCACGGATGTCGGACCGACCAATCCGATCCGTGTGAGGCGCGGCGAGCTGGTCGCCGCGTTTGGCGCCTCAGCGCGAAACGCCGGGGATCCGGTCAACGTCTTCATCGCCGACCGTATCCTCGCCCTTCAGCCGGCAGGGGGCAACACGGTCGAAGACGATGTGATGATCGACATCGATCTAAGCCACTTCCCGTGGCAGTTTGTGGTGCAGGGCATCGTCGCGCGATCACCGGATCTGCACGAGGTCGCCGTGATCCAGTGGACGAACCACCCCTCGCACCGTCCGGACAGTTTTGGCGCCGGCGTTTCGCTGATCACCGCGAAGGCCGTCCATCACGCCACAAGCGAAGATATTCTCGGCCGGTTCAGACTTCAGGACAAGGCCATCCCAGTTGCCACATCGGCGGTTCCTTCTTGTCGGGACAACAATGCTCCGGCCGGTAGCGCTGCAAGCGATGTATTCAAGGTAAAGGAGATCGAGACGGCTCTTTGCCTCTGGGAGGCGATGCTTTATTTCCGCGGTCTGCATCAGGATGAACGGCCGGTCCCGGACACCATCGCCCGCATGTCGGAGCTCTGGAGTGCCGTCGGATGGCAGGAGATGCGGTCCCATGTCCGCGAGATCGTACCCCTCGCACTTGCCGTCTATGACGACGTCTGCGAAGAGTTTGAGGAAGAGGGGTTCACCTTCGATTTCGATTTCGCGCCGGCATTGGTCGAGACCCTCTGCTGGGCCGAGGACGCGGCGTCCCGCGAAGGCGAACCGGGAGAGCTCCGTGAAGAGGTGATGGCAGCCGTCAGGCGCCATCGACAGGATGTCGTCGCGCGATATAGGCCGAGCTCCGCTGCCTCCTGCCACGTCGACCGTTGAGGAAAGGCGTTGGCGGCCGAGCCGCAGCGTCCGCGGATCACGGAAGCCGCGGGATTTCGCCCTCCGCAACCCGCCAGACCCAGGGCGTGATCTCCGGCCTCGTCTCGATCATCTCCGCAAGCGCCTGTTCATAATCCTCTCCGGCGCTCGGCGGAACGATGAACATGGCGACGGGAGCCGGTTTCTGCTCCGGCAGTGTCACCGACACAATGGGCGCATCGCGTGGCAGGTTGAACCGCAAGCCTTTGACACTCTTTCGCTTGAGGTGACCGAGCTTCTCCAGAAGCCGCAGCTCGTGGGTATCCTCGAAGGGCAGCCAGTGCTCGTTGACCACCATCAGCGATACCTCTTCGACCGCCGCAATGCCGGCGGCCGAGACGCCGAAGGTGGCGATGACGATCAGATGGAATGCCTCGTTCGAGCGCCACAGTTCAAGCTCGACCTCATGACGCGCGGCGAGCCGCCGCCATGCGCCGTCCTCGATCATCAGCGGAAAAGGCATGTGCCGTATGCCGATCCTCTGCCCCTCACGCGCGGGAGTAAACTCCTTCACTTCCGCTACGATCATCATCAGCTTGCGTGGACCCAAGCCGGTCGCCTGCACGCCCTTGAGCACCGCTGCACGCCGGGCGGCGATCTCATCCTTGTCTTCGGCATGAAACACTTCCGGCACGAAGAGCATGTCGGCCAACGTCGTGCCTCTGGCTGTCATCTGGGCGGCCGCGTTCAGAAGGCTTGTTCGCACCCGGCCCCAGCCGCGTCTGCCGGCCCAGGTCGAACGCCATTCCGTCAGTTCGCCCGCCTCCCAGAGATAATGCAGCATTGCCCGCAACGACAATTTCTTTGGTTCGCTGCGAATGCCGTGTTCGGAAGCTTCGCTTACCGCACCGGGTGCCGCGCGAGGCCCGCGCTTCGTCAGCGAGAAATCCAGTTTCAGGTCGGCCTTGCCGTTCGCATCGATCTGGATCGCGTTGCCAATCAGCGGCCCCAGGCCGGATAGCTCGTAAGGAGGCTCATAGGAGGGGCATGCGGAATCATGATCGCGTCCCGATAGCGGCATTCGCTTGATGACATACAGCTCATCGACTTTCGCGATGTACATCGGCACGGACGGTTCCTTGCACATGCACATCGGGCGGAGCCGATGCTCGTAGGCCTGCGGAAGGAATATTCGCAATTCAGGCGACGACTCTTCCATCACCCGACCATCGATTGTGAATGTTCGCACCTATGCTCTCCCGTTCGGTCCTCGAAGCTACGCGACTACGACATATTTTACTATCTAAAAATAGACAGTAAAGCGCTGCGACCTCAGCGACTTCGGCCTGGAACAGAGCATTGGCCGCCGCGCGACACGTCCGAGCGCCACGGAGCACAGCGCGATATCTCCCACACCTTCCAGTGGTGAGATCGACGGTCACCGGCATTTCGAAACCCTTCGCCCTGCGCATGCCGGGCTTATTCCGCCAGGAGGATAAAATGACAATACCCAACCATGCCAGGACCAATTTCGACACCCTGTTGCGCGCAGCCGCAGACGGTAACCTCGTCCTGATGGAATGCCTGGACTGCCGGACGAGCGAACCTCGTTATGTCCTGTGCGCTGTCGGTCACGACGGGACAGACCGGGTGTTCACACCGTTTGGGCATCTTGCCGACGGCGACCCCTACGACGCTTATTTGCCGCCCGATCCTGATAATCCTCAAGGCTTTCTGACGCCGGGTCAGGATCTATCCGACAGCCGCTCGCCGGCGGTTGACGACAGGGGAGAGAGCAATGCGGATCAGGCGTAAGCCCCGGCCCGGCGAACAGCCGCACTACCTCGCTCACTCCCTCTACGCGGCAGAGCTCGGGGCGCCCGACCCCGGCCATTATCGTTCGACGCCTACCGGTGCGCCGGATGTCGCTGCACTCGTCCATCCCGGCACGGTGATCCGCACGTCGTACGGTACGGGCGGAACGGTGATCGGGGTTGAAGGCCCCTATGTCCATCTTGCATCCGACGGCAGAGAGCATCCGCATTTCACGATCGTCTACGTGCCGTCCGAACGGTTCGGTCGGCACAGCAAGCTCGATCACAACTGGATCAACGAATGCGTTGCTGTTGACGGCCGGATCCTGAAGCTTCTCGAAGTCAACCTCGATGAGGTCTTTATCGAAGGCGCGGTCTCCGGCCGGCGCTGACGCTCCGGGGAGACCCCCACCAATCTTTCTTCCAACCAGGCCCGGTGCTTCGAAGAGTGCCGGGCTTTCGGCATTTTCAGGAGAGCATCATGACCAGGCCTGTACTCGACTGCCCCAGCCCGGCTTCTGCACCGGCCGCACCGGTGTTTCTCAATCACCGGTCCCAGGCCGTTCGGCCCGTCTGCTTCGCCATCGTTTATTGGGACGGGCCCGGGCGATACCCTCTACGTCTTCGAGGACCGCGACGCCTTCGAGCGTCAACGCGCCACGGCCGAGAGACATTTCGTCCATGTCCATGAGCTGTCTGCCGAGGAAGCGGCCGGTTGGATCGCGGCCGGCGGCAACGCCGTCCTGCACGCCGTGTCGGTCGCCGGTGTTGCGGCATTCGAAAATCTGAAGCTTGCGCCCGGCTGAAGGCGGGGCGCCTGTCGCATCGAGCGCCTGGAGGGAGAGAGGGGCCGGAAAAGGGCGGTCTGCCGGGGCTTGGAGAGCGTCCGGGCGGGCCAGTCCTTTCCCGCTCTCGACAGGGTTACCCATGAACATCGTTCCCTCCCGCGCCACAAGCTCGACCGGCGCCTCACTCGCAACCGCCCATCACACCAGCCGAGCATGCAAACTCGTTCAGGCTGGCGACGCGCTTCTGCCATCTCTCGAGGGCGGCCGGTCCATCGGCGCAGTCGATCTTCGCACTGTTCTGACGGACATCTTCGGCGGTTCGGATGCAGAAGGCTTCTGGTCATGGAAAGACGCCTACGAGGCGACCGAAGTGGCGCAGGTCCTGTTTCTGCGCAAGTTCGGCGCGGCGATCACCGCCCGCGCAAATGCACCGCAGGCAACGCTGGCAATGCTGGCCAGGGTGGCGGGTTTGAGCCCGACCCATACGCGGCGCTCCGAGGAAAGCCAGCGACTCCAGCAATTTTCGACGCCGGTACCATTGGCTTATATCGCCGCCCGTGCCGCCGGCATCGTGGCGGATGATACCGTGCTCGAACCCTCCGCCGGGACCGGGCTGATGGCGATCTTCGCCGAACTCGCGCATGCGCGCCTGTCTCTCAACGAATATGCGCCCCTCCGCCACGGTCTTCTGCAACTGCTCTTTCCCGGGTCGGCCGTGGCGCAGCATGATGCCGCCCACATCGATGACTATCTCGATCGCTCCATCCGGCCCACCGTCGTCTTGATGAACCCGCCGTTTTCCGCCGGCGTTCATGTCGAAGGCCGAATCGCAGACGCCGCGTGGCGTCACCTCGCCTCCGCCTTCGCACGACTTACCCCCGGCGGACGACTGGTTGCGATCACCGGCTCAAGCCTCTCTCCCGACAATCTGACATGGCGCGACGCCTTCGTCCGCCTGCAGGAGCGTGGCACGGTTTCGTTCAGCGCCGCAATCGATGGCTCCGTATATGCCCGGCACGGCACGACGATGGAGACCCGCCTGACCGTGATCGACAAGATCGCTGCCGCCGATCCGATGAGCCTCGTCGCCTCCCACGGCATCGCCCCAGATCTTGAGACCCTGCTGACGTGGACTTCCAGCCTGCAGCCTCGCTCGCCGTTGTCCGCGTCAAACTCGATCGGCGCTCCGTTGAACGGAACGGCCAGCGCCAGCGCGGCGAAGATGGCCGCCCGAAACACATCTACCCTGCGGCCCGCTAGCGCATCGGCAACAATCGGGCGTCCTCTCTCCGCTACTCGCGCGCCGCGCCCTGTTTCCGCACTGTCCCCACGCGTCGATGATGCCGTGGTCGAACTTTCCTACGAACTCTGCGATGCGGCAGTGATGACTCGCTGCGACGGCACTGAGGGCATCTACGAGCCTTATCGGCTGCAGGCGATCCGCATTCCGGACGCAAAACCGCATCCGGACAAGCTCGTCGAATCTGTCGCCATGGCATCGGTCGCGCCGCCCAAGCCGAGCTATCGCCCGCACCTGCCGAAGCGCGTCATCACCAGCGGCGACCTTTCAGACGCCCAGCTTGAAAGCGTGATCTATGCCGGGGAGGCCCATTCGGGTTACCTCGCCGGTCACTGGTCCGTCGACACCAGTTTCGACAACCTCAAAGCCGTCAAACCGGAGGATGAGGGCTCTGTCCGATTTCGCCGGGGCTGGTTTTTGGGTGATGGCACAGGTGCAGGCAAAGGTCGGCAGGCTGCCGGTATCATCCTTGATAACTGGCTCAAGGGTCGTCGCCGCCATCTGTGGATTTCCAAATCCGAGACACTGATCGAGGACGCCCAGCGCGACTGGGCAGCACTCGGCCAGGAGAAGCTGCTGGTCACGCCGTTGTCACGCTTCCGCCAGGGCAAACCGATCAAGCTCGATGAAGGCATCCTGTTCGCGACGTTCGCGACGTTGCGCACGGATGAACGCGAGGGGAAGCGATCGCGTGTCCAGCAAATCGTCGATTGGCTCGGTCAAGAGGCGGTCAGCGGCGAAGCCGCGACAGGAAACGCAAAAGGTTTCGATGGCGTCATCGTCTTTGACGAGGGGCATTCGATGGCCAATGCCGCCGGCGGAAAGTCCGAGCGCGGCGACAAGGCAGCCTCACAACAGGGCCGTGCCGGTCTGCGCCTGCAGCGTGCTCTCCCGGATGCCCGTGTCGTCTATGTCTCGGCGACCGGCGCGTCCGAGGTCGAATCGCTGGGGTATGCTGAACGGCTTGGCCTTTGGGGCGGCACGAATTTCCCCTTCTCGACGCGATCGGAGTTCATTGCCGCGATCGAGGACGGTGGCGTTGCGACCATGGAAGTGCTTGCCCGTGATCTCAAGGCAATGGGCCTCTACGCCTCGCGCTCCCTGTCCTTCGAGGGTGTGGAATATGACATCCTTGAACACGAGCTGACCGAGGAACAGGTTCGCATCTACGATTCCTACGCCGAAGCGTTCCAGGTCATTCACAACAATCTGAACGCGGCGCTTGAAGCCTCCGGTATCAGCAGCAGCAAGGGAACGCTCAACAAAAACGCCAAAGCCGCCGCCCGCTCCGCCTTCGAAAGCTCGAAGCAGCGCTTCTTCAGTCACCTGTTGACGTCCATGAAGACGCCGGCGTTGATCGACGCGACGACCAGGGACCTGGCGGAGCGGCATGCAGCGATCGTCCAGATCATTTCGACTGGCCAATCCCTGACCGAACGCCGGCTCGCGGAAATACCGACGGAGGAGTGGGGCGACATCCAGGTCGATGTCACGCCGCGCGAGATCGTTGCGGAATATCTGAACCATTCCTTCCCAACCCAGCTCTTCGAGGAATATTCCGACACCGAGGGCAATCTCCTGTCGCGGCCAGTCTATGACCTCGACGGCAACCCTGTTCTGTGCCGCGAAGCCGTCGCCCGCCGCGACGCGTTGCTCGAACGGCTCGGCAGCCTGCCGGCCATCCCGACCGCCCTCGACCAGATCGTTCAGCACTTCGGCACAGATCGCGTTGCTGAGATCACCGGTCGCACGCGCCGCATCGTCCGCCGCGATGACGGCGGCACGATCGACCGCTTCGCCGTCGAAAGCCGGCCGGGCAGCGCCAATCTCGATGAGACCCGCGCCTTCATGGACGACGAGAAGCCGATCCTGATTTTCTCGGAAGCCGGCGGCACGGGACGGTCTTATCATGCCGACCTCGGTGCAAAAAACCAGCGCCTGCGCCTGCACAATCTTCTCGAAGCAGGCTGGCGGGCGGACGTGGCGATCCAGGGTCTCGGCCGAAGCCATCGCACCAATCAGGCGCAGCCTCCACGTTTCCGCATGATCGCCACCAACGTCAAGGCCGAGCGTCGCTTCCTGTCGACCATCGCCCGACGTCTCGATACGCTCGGCGCCATCACCCGCGGCCAGCGCCAGACGGGCGGGCAGGGCATGTTTCGTTCGGAGGATAATCTTGAATCCCAATATGCCCGCGATGCGCTGCGGCAGTTTTACAAGCTGATCCACAGCGGCGGGGTCGCCGGTTGTTCGCTCGAAAAATTCGAGACGATCACCGGGCTTTCGCTCAGCGCGGAAGAGGGGGGTCTGAAGGACGAGCTGCCGCCGATCCATACCTTCCTCAACCGCATGCTGGCGCTGACGATCGAAATGCAGAACCTGTTGTTTGATGCTTTCGAGCAATTGCTGGCCGCCCGCATCGAGGGCGCAATCGCGGCCGGCGTCTATGACAAGGGCCTCGAGACGCTGGTCGCGGATCGCATGACGGTGAAGGAAAGGCGACTGGTTTACACTCATCCGGTGACCGGTGCTCAGTCGCATCTATTGACCATCGAACGCATGGATCGCAATCAGCCGATGCAGATTGCCGACGCCCTGAGGCTTGTTCAGCGCGACCCACGGGCAAAGCTGATGATCAACGGCAAGTCCGGCCGCGCTGCCGTGCAAATCCCGACGCGTTCGATCATGCTCGACGATGGCTCGGTCCAGCCGCGCGTGGCGCTCATCCGGCCGATGGACGAAATCCGTTTCGAGCTGCGCCAGCTCGAGGAAACCAACTGGGAAGAAGTGGACGAGCAGGGCTTTTCCGCTGCCTGGAGCTCAGAAGTCGCCGATCTCCCCGAGTTTTCGGTTTCGACCATGCATGTGGTCTCCGGCCTCCTGCTGCCGATCTGGAAATTGCTGCCGCAGGATTATTGCCGCGTCTATCGGCTCGAGACCGACGAGGGCGAGCGGATCGTCGGCCGCCTGATCTCTTCGGAAGGGCTTTCCCGGCTTTGCCGGAATTTCGGGCTCGATCGGACAGAAGTCGTCAGCGCCGCGCAGGTGTGGGAATCGCTGCTCGGCGGTTCCGCGGTCGTCGCGCTCGCGGGCAATATGACGCTGCGGCGCGTTCGGGTGATGAACGATTATCGCATCGAGCTTGCCGGCTTCACCGACGGGATGCGCGACAGGCTGAGATCGATCGGCCTTTTTTCCGAGATGATTGCCTGGAAGGTTCGCTTCTTCATTCCCGTCTCGAATGACGGACAGGCCGTGCTGTCGCGCCTCATCGAACTGCATCGTATCATCGATGTCGCCGGGCGGGGCTGACTGCCATGTTGTCAGCTTCCGAACTTTCAGAACGTCTGGCGCGCGATGCCGAGGCGGTCTGCCGCCATTACCTCTCTGCCGGCCGCCGGGCCGGCAATTACTGGGTCGTCGGCGACGTCGCCAACAGCAAGGGAAAGTCTCTCTACGTTCATCTCACGGGCCCGCGGGCGGGGCGGTGGGCAGATGCGGCGACCGCTCAATATGGCGACCTGCTCGACCTCGTGCGGGTGACCTGCGGACTGATCGACTTTCGCGATGTTGCAGACGAGGCCCGGCGTTTCCTCAACGAACCGCGGGTCAGCCCTGTCTCTTCCTGCGGGGATGACAGGCTCGAGCCAGCCGGTTGAAAGACCGGCCGCGGAACGTGCAAGACGCCTGTTCCAAATGACGCAGCCGCTCGCTGGCACTCTGGCCGACAGCTATCTGCGTCAACGCGGCATCCTGCGCGCATCTCTGCATTCCTCGCTCCGGTTCCACCCGTCCTGCTACTATCGCGATCTCGTCAGCGGCGGAACCCGCAGTTATCCTGCGCTGATCGCAGCGGTGACCGACCAGGCGGGCACGGTTACGGGCGTGCATCGCACCTGGCTCGATCCTGACGGCGACGGCAAAGCAAGGGTCGAGGATCCCCGCCGCGCGCTGGGCGGGTTGCTCGGCAACGCCGTGCGGTTCCGCTTTCCCGTTGACGGCCCCGTCCCGGTCATGGGGGCAGGCGAGGGGCTTGAAAGCATGTTGTCGCTCTCGCATGTGATGCCCGGCATGCCTGTGGTCTCGGCGCTGACGGCCAATCACCTCGCCGCCTTTCGGCCGCCAGCCGGGTGTCTGCGTCTTTACGTAGCCGCCGACGCGGATGCCGCCGGCCGGAATGGGATCGAGGGACTGAGCCGCCGAGTGCAGGCGCTCGGTATCCTGCCGCTTGTGCTCACACCGGATCTCGGCGACTTCAACGAGGATCTGCGCCGGCTTGGACCGGACCGGCTCATCGCAAATCTCCGAGGCCAACTCGCACCGGAAGACGTCAGGCTCATTCTGCCCTCGTAGTGCGGCCGAGAAGGGGACACAGGAGTGGGGCCTGGGCGTGGCTGGCAGCGCCGGTCCTGTCGGTCTCTGTCCTGGTGGCGCGCCTACGGGCCTGCCGAGAGGCGACCCTTACCAGGCGGCTGTCAGGCCTTCAGCGGGTCGGTCAGGTTTCTTCCCCGCGCCGGCTTTTTTAATCCGCATCGGCTGTTCCGAAAGCCGGTTCCCGGTTTCGGACCGATGCGGCAGCCGGCGCTCCTCGCGGCCCAAGAAACCCTCCCTCAACCGCCCGGCGCTGCGCTGGGCCGCTTCGCTGCGCTCGCGGTTCCGGCCTTCCCGCCGCCTGGACAGGGATCGCCGTCAGGCCGCGAGAGGCGCGGCCCAAACTGACGGAGACGATCATGAACCTTACCCTTCCCATCGACGACACCTTCGAACCCGACCACGCGTCTTCCCCGACCGACCGTGTCATCTACGAGATGCAAGTCTATGGCTACCGCCCCTTCCAGGACGAGCCCGACCCGCGCCCGCTACCGGAGGAGCCAATGGTCCAGTCGGCGCTGACCGCGATGTTCTCAGCGATGTTCGAGATGCTCGGCGACACGCGGCTGGAGCCTGATCTCGAAGACCTTCTCTGGTCGACGGTCAATCTCTTCCACCGCGCCGGCGAGCGTATCCAGCGCGAACTTCAGCGCAATGAGGACGCCCAGCGCACCGGCCAGCGCGAGCAGGACGGCTCTGAGGTAAAAAGCGTCGAGCTTGAGCGCCATGTCGCCGAGGGCATCACGCTTCTCGAACGCCGCAACGCCTTCGAGTTCATGCGCGACTATGCAGCTGATCTCTTCGAGGCGCAGACCGGTTCCGCATGGCGGCCGCGCACCGGTTCCAAGGTCAACCACGCCAATATGACCGCGGCGATGATCGATAGCAGAGATTTCCTGTCTGCCCGCCGGCACGCCGAAAACACCGTGCTGATCCCGGCCGGAACCAAGATCGCCTTCGGCGGCGGTATGGACTACAACGATCACGACCGGATCTGGGCCGCCCTCGACAAAGTCCATGCCAAGCACGCGGAAATGATCCTGCTGCACGGCGGCTCGCCGAAAGGCGCCGAGCGTATCGCCGCGTGCTGGGCCGATGCCCGCAAGGTCACCCAGATCGCCTTTAAGCCCGATTGGAACAAGCACGCCAAGGCCGCCCCGTTTCGCCGTAACGACGACATGCTATCGGTCATGCCATCGGGCGTCATCGTCTTCCCCGGTTCCGGCATTACCGACAACCTGCGCGATAAGGCCCGTCGGCTCGGCATCAATGTCTGGGAACTCAAAGGAGATGGCGCGTGAGCGCCATCGTCTTCGAGACGCCATCTCGCCCTCGTCTTTTGCCCGAGACTACTTGTTCAGCGCGTCCTTGAGCGCCTTCGCCGGAGTGAACGCAACCTTTTTCTGTGCGGCGACCTTGATCATCGCCCCGGTTGCCGGATTGCGCGCTTCGCGCTCCGGTGCGTCCTTCACCTTAAACTTGCCAAAGCCGGGGATGGATGTTTCCGCACCGGACGTTGTGGCGGCCGTGATGGCCGAAAATACGGCTTCAACGATAGCTTTGCCTTGAGCCTTGGTCAGACTGTGTTCGGCGGCGATCTTGTCTGCGATTTCGTTGGTTGTGGTCATATGAACTCCCTTTTCTGTCGGAACGAAATCCTTTCCACCCGGATAATCCGCTGTCACGCGGTTCGTGCCTCACTCGCGGCTGCCTTAGTCACCTTTCCACAAGTTCTAGCGATTAGACCGCCGCCGGCGGGTGGAGACGGGTATCAAGGGCGAAGGTCTCCTGGAACTTCAGCGAATAGCTGTCAGCCGCTTGGCTCGCGACAAAGATCAGGTTCCAGCTATGGGTGGACACCGCGCTTGGGATTGCGACAAAACGATGCTGTCGCAGCAGGTCGTCGCCAAATGCCTGCTGACCAGCGCTCGGTATACCGGGCCGGAGCCAGTTCGGATTGGGAACGGTGGCGGGATCGACGATATGCACCGCGGCGGTGTCGGCGATGACAGCGGCCGTCAGGATATGTGGGACTGTGTCCAGCGCAGGAAAACCCTTGTGGACCGCGACCTCAAGGATCGCCGTCGACGGGTCGATGGAGCAGTAGATTGCCCGCACGCCCTTGCTGTTCCAGCGACCGCCGACACGGTAAGCGCCTTCACCGCTATCCCATGTGGGAGCATAAGCGGCCTGGTCGAGCCGCCACGCGATCAGCTCGGACCCGCCAAGCGCAATCGGCAAAGGCGTCATGCATAGACGCCGTATTCGAGCCGTTCCAGATAGTCCTCAACCAGCTCGACGCCGGCAGGCGTTCCGAGCAGGTCGATCGGGCGGCGTTGATCGAGCCCGATGGCAGGACGCTCCAGCCATTGCTCAGCTTCCGCCTGCGTTCCCAGCACATCCGTCGCCTTCGACAGGATTTCGGCAAACTTCCATGCCCGACCGCTCTGTTCCTGGCTGAGCGGCTTGGACGGCGCGTCCTTTCGGCGTTGCCATGTCCTGAGGCTCATACCGACGGCCTTTTCGAGGGATTCGGTCTTCCCAATAAAGACCAGGCTTCCGACGAGGTGATCGATTGCGGAGGCCGGTAAGCCGATCAGCAGCAATTCATGTGCGTCGAGCGCTGTTGTCAGCCGGCGCGACAGCACGCGAGCGCCACCGAGTAGGGCCTCGATCTTTTGCAGTTCCCCGCCGCGTGTCATTGAAGAAGGTGCTTCTGCTGCGACCGCCATCACTGTCTCCTGTGTCATCTGTCGTTCCAAATATGACATCTGTCGCCGCGCATTTCAAGTAACAAGGCAAACCCGGCGATTTGCATGAAATCGGCGGGGCTCGTCACGCGCTTTTCGTGAATATTCGATTAAAGCGAAACTTGCTTTACTGACTTTTGCAACGTCGCAGATTAGAAAATTTTGCGGTGCCGACGATCTCTTGTTGGGGCATTCCGTTCGAAAGCGCCACTCCTCACCTTGCTGAGGAATCTCTTGCATTTTTGAGGAATTGTGTACACATTTGCCGCTTAAATGGAGCCCCGTAATGCCTCAGTCCCGGCCACAGACATCACCTCCCCGCCGTGTCGGCGTTCGGGAGTTTCGCGGCAATCTGACGTCCTTCCTCAAGCAGGTTGAGGATGGCCAGCGGTTTGTCCTCACCTCCCATCATAAGGTCGTTGCGGAGATTGGGCCACCATCAAAGGAAATTGTAGCTCGCAAACCTGGCGCGTTGCGCGGCAAGATCAAAGTTGCTGAAGACTTCGACAGCTTGCCGGCGGACGTCCTGGCCGCGATGGAAGACGAGGCGTGAGGCTTCTCCTCGATACGCATGCCCTATTGTGGTGGTTGAACGATGACGCGAAGCTGGGCAACCATGCGCGTGGCCTTATCGGCGATTCTGAGAACGACGTTCTTGTCAGCGTTGTCTCCCTTTGGGAAATCACAGTGAAGCTTCGGATTGGCAAACTCGATGCCGATCTAGAAGAAATTCTTGCGATCTTGCCGGCTCAGGGCTTCGATCGGCTGGACATCTCAGATGCGCATCTTATCGCCCTTGCCGCTCTTCCGCTTCATCACCGTGATCCTTTCGATCATCTCCTCATGGCACAGGCCGTGGTGGAGGGCGCACATTTCGTTTCGCAGGATCGGACTGTGGCGCTTTACGGTATTCCTTTCGTGACGTGCTCGGATCCTAGCGCCTTGTGATTTTCGCGGGGTTGAATCTGACGATGAAGCCGGCCCCGATCGTGCGGGCGGGTCGCTTGCCTATAGCGGTGTATCGGGCGGATAAGGACCGCTCTGACGGCCGGGCGCTGCCAGGCGAATGGGCGAAAGCCCGAAGCCGATGCCCTACGCGAGCTGCGTCATCCGATATTGCAAACAGTCTGAAGGCCGCGGTGCGGTCACCGTGCCGATCGCGCGGACACGCAATGTCTGATGTTGGCAGTAGGCGTGCTCGTCCGCATGTCACAGTTGAGACCAGGCGAGGGCGCGACATTGACCCGGACGGCGGCGAAGCGCTCATGAGGCGCGACGCCAACATCCCGCAGCGCTGGGCCGGGCAGCCATGGGTTAACGCACCCTTCAGTTGCCCCGAACCATTCCCGAATTTATGTCGCTCGTATAGACGACCGCCGGCTTTTGCGGCCAACCCCTGAAGGGGTAAGACTCGGTCAAAATTTTTGCGAAATTCGATTTCGGTATTTTCCCTCTGGCGGAAAATAGAATTTCGCAAAATTTTTGTCCGAGCTGACCGCAGCAGATCGGCCGTCTCTTCGTGCGCCATCGGGAAATGGTCCCGAGCAACCGAAGGAGACACAACCATGGCCACCACGATCGCAACCCTGACGCAGAAGACCGACGGCATCCTCGAAGGCGTCTTCGCCACCATCCGGGTCAACGCCCCGATCGCCATCATCCCGAACGCCAGCAAGGCTAGCGAGGAAGCCCCCGACTACCGCGTCATCCACCGCAAGACCGGCTTCGAGATCGGCGCTGGTTGGAACCGCATCGCCCGGCAGACCGGCGAGGAATACCTCTCGGTGAAGCTGGAGGCCCCCGAGATCGGCGTGATCTTCGGCAACCTCGCCCAGGCACCGGGCGGCGATCCCAGCAAGAAGGTGATCCTCTGGAACAACCCGAACTGAACGGCGAGCATCGGCCCCGAGCGATCGGGGCCGGCTCTAGCGTGTGCGGCCAGCCCGCCGGAACAATTGGCTGAAATGATCGCGGGCATCGAGCCCGCGATCATTCCTTCTGGTGCCACACGAGACCAAACCCTGTCTGCTCAGAATACCAAGTCTGCCGCGAGCATCGCGCCGCCTCAAGGACATCGCGGCCCCTCCAATTTTCAGCCGACGCCCTGAAGGGCGCCGTCAGAAAATCGGTTCCTCCGCTCGCCGCCTCCGGCGGTCGCGTGCCGCGATCCTTGACCCGGCCCAATCCTCACGCCCACCGACGTCATCTTTCACAAATCTCAAGGAGACGAAGATGACGCTGGAACATCACATTGAAGAATTGCGCGCCGAACTCAGAAACTGCTGGGACCGCGAGGAGCGCCGCGAAATAGAGGCGGAGCTGGAAGTAGCGGTTGCCGAACTCAATATCTGGATCGATGAACTGACGCAGGATCTGCGGGGTGAGAAGCCTCCCTTCTGAGGGAGGCGCTTGCCGCATCGCCAAGCCGGGCTCGCCGGATCGACCGGCAAGCCTGGCTCCAATGCCGTTGCGCGTATAAATGGACAACTCTGCCCTTCCTTGCATCCAACCTGCAGGGGCAGCGCCAACCGTAGCGCTCGTTAACCGATGCGCTGATGCCTGATCGTCTTCAGACTGTAGCCGCGGGCCCGTTTCCGGCATAGGAGATTGAGAAACATGGCGACGGCCTCCTTTTCCCCGTCGAAGTGATGTTCGATTGATTGTCCGCTCGAACCGATGCGGCCCCATCGGCGGGTCAGGCAAAAAGTGCCGAACAAGGTCGGTTCGATCGAGAGCGCATAATAACGCGCCATGTTCCTGGCTGGGTCCGTGCGTTCGATATAGAGCTGGTAAGGTTGAGCAAGCATGGCCCAAGAATCGCCGATCGTGGGAACCCGGTCCAACGACAGTTTTGAATCGAAACGCCTGCATCGATTCATTTTTGTGATCTCTGCTTGGTGATGCGGTGGCCGTTGGCGCGGACAGTGTTCGGACGAGCCGGCCGCTGGCCGACCGTGCTCTACTCGCGCCGTTTCGTCGCTCCCCGAGCCGACGTTGTCGTCTCGGCCTTTGGTGACGATCACTCTCGCGGGCAAACCGCATCGACCGGCCGCCACGCCTCAGCGCTTGCTCCTCGCGCGTGGCAACGACTGCGCCGACCATGGTCCCTCAAGCACTTTAGGACTCGGCACCCTTGCGATAGTCGCCAATATCCTCCTGTACCACTCTATCAACCTCGTTCTTGCCCTTGGCCGCAGCTTCGGTTTAGAATCCTATGCGATCGGAATTCCGCTATCGATGGAGCCCGCAATGCCGACAACGCCGCTGGCCGCCGAAATCGAGTCGAGATGACGGAGCCCCGCAACACCCGGCGATCGTTTCCTGCCATCGCGCGACTTCTCTTCCTGATCGTCGGCGGGCTGACGAAGGCGACCCTCTACACCGCGTGGTGTCTCGCCTTCTACATTCTCAGCATGTTTCGCCCGTTAACCGGGATGGCGATGGTGGCTGCAATCGTCATGGTGCCGCTCTCGATTGCAGCCTTCGTCAAGCCCGAGGCAGCGAACGGTATGCCGTTCTGGGCCTTCATTCTGATGACCTTCGGTTTCGCCGGCTTCTCCATCGGATACACGATCTTTCTCGACTGGATCACGCCGCCCGGCCTGGAAGATACGTCCGCACGGTTCCGCCGCGGTGACCGCGGCTGAACAATCAGCAAAGAGTTCGGCTCGATTTCGCTGGTCGGTCGGGCTATGTTCAAAAAATCGCACCATCTCCAACGAGGAAAATAAGATGGCATCCATTGAAGAAGCGGCAGCCGCGACAAACTCCATCCTGGAGCACGTGTCATCCGCGCTGGAAAGGTTGCAAGGTGGTTTTAACGGCCGAATCGTCAATGGCTTCGGCATCTATGCCGATCCGTCCAATAGACACTACGACCTGATCGAGGCGCGCAAGGCGATCGACGCGGCACTGGCCGTCATGAAGGCAACGAAATGGCCGACAGAGGCCGAATACGACGCGCACGAAAACGCCTGAGCACTTACGGCCTCAGCTTGGCGAACCTGTTGGGTTTCACCTGCGTGTCCATGTCCTTTCTCCTGAAATAGATCGCCCGACCGCAACGGATCGGGCTGTGGCCCTGGACGACGATGATCTGCTCGTCCTTCCTCATCGACTGTGTGATCTCATGCGGCATGATCAGCGGTCGGCGCTGGAAATTGACGCTCTCTGATTTTCGCGATGCGCTGTTTTTCGTGTCCCAGCCAATGTTGCGGGAACTGCCCTTCACTTCGACGGTCATCTCCCCACATTGCGCCGAGACGTTGCGAGCTGTCTCCAACGCTTTGATCGCAGCGTAGCTCGCGAACGCGCAGCCGTCGATCCACGAGACTGCGCCGTCTTTTCCAAAATGCCGCTCAAGCTGACCAACGGACTGGTAGAGAAGCATCATGCTGACGCCGTACTTGCGGCCGCGGTCGCGCGCCTCTTCGAGCACGCGCATATAGCCGAGGAGGTCCACCTCATCCAACATGAACAGCGCCCGGCGTTCGAACGCGCCGTCAGCTTCAATCATGGCATTGATCAGCGAGCCGACGATCACACGCCCGATCCCCGGATAGGAACGCAGGATCGATGCGGGGATATTGAGGAACACATCCTTCTTGCCGCCTATGAGATCGCTGGCTCTGAATGTGTTGCCACACACGAGGGCTGCGTAATTGTCGAGCGACAGCCATTGCGTATCCTTCGACGCGGTCGAATAGACGCCTGAGAACGTCTGCTCGGTCATGTTGACGAACACACCCAGCGTTTCGCTGATGAATTTCGATGCTGAATTTTGTTGAACGTCGCGGAGCATGGCAAGCACCGACGTCTCCGGCTCGGAGACGATCTGGCGAAGACTGCGCAGGTTTCGCCGTCCTGCATATTCTGGCGACAGCATGACATGCGCCAGAAGGCCGGTCAGAAGATTGTGCGCCTGCGACTGAAAGTAAGAGCCGGTCGAGGATTCGAAGCGCACGCTTTCCGACAACAGCATGTGAGCGATACCGACAATGTCCTGTTCCTTCTGCTTCGACGTCTCGATGCCGTCGAGCACGTTGAAGCCCATGATCGGGTTTGTCGGGTCGAGCACCATCACCTGACGCCCTAGCCTTTCGCGCCGATGCTCGACGACCATAGGGGCGACCTCCGTGGACGGGTCGAGACAAATCAGGGGACCGGAATATCGAAGTGCTGTCGGGATAACGTTGCTGGTGGTTTTGTATCCACCGGACCCCGCGAAAAAAAGCATGTGAGTGGAATCGAAATCTTGGCGGTAGGTGAGCAGCGGCGCCTTGCCACCCTGTCCCCAGGTCGCCGGATCGTTCGGATCGAATGGCAGCTCATGAACGATTTCCTTGTCGACACGATATCGCTCGCCGACGACAATCTCGCCGTCGTCGGGAAAGAGCCGGGCCGCCGCGGACATGGAGAGCCAGTCCGCATCACCGAAGGTACCGCGCCTGGCGCGCTTCACCGGTTCGGAGACAACGGTCGAGATGCGTGCGGATGCCGCCGTCGCCATGAAACCGGCGACGGCGCCGACAACCGCGACCATATCGATGAACGACAGCGCCTGATTCCACGTGGCCGCGCCGCTCTCGACGGACGGTGACAGCCGGCCGAACTCTCGAAGCCCATAAAAGCTGGCGACGGATAAAAAGCAGATGAGTGTCGCCATCGCTATCGGCTTTCGCCGATGCAATGGCAAAGCCCAAACCGTGAGAAGCCCCGCTAGGGGCCCGAACAAGAGAACCGGCACGGGAGAGGCTCGAAGGAACCAGTACTGTGTTTTTCCGCTCATGCCCGCAGCGAGTTCCGGCCAACGCCAGCCGACGACATAGGCCGCAAAAGCTGCGACTGTGATCGGCACGAGTATGAGCAACAGGCTCAGGTGGGGTCTTGCCCTGATTGTCATTCTGCCGCCTCGACCATGAGCGGTGTGCCGCCATCCAGCATCGGGACTTTGAAAGCCTCCTCACCGATCCCCCGGAGTCGCCGATGCTCCAGTGAGCTCGGTGCAATCCTCGCAAGCTCCAGCAATCCGCCGAGCAAGAAGGCGCGGTCTGCCTTCGACAGGCCAGCTCGCACGACAATGCCGCCAAGCAGGAATTTTTCGCGCGCTTCCTTTTTCCGGTCAGTTGTCATGAGAAACCTCCGTCTCCGCTCCAGCCCCACCATCTGCCTGTCCACGCGGCGCAGCAGATGCGCAACCAGACCCCTTCTTTTCCGCTTTGTGAAATCGCGCTGCGATCTCTTCGAAGATGCGATCGACCTCCTCGTCAGCGATCTCCAGTTCCGCCAGCCCCGACTTCGTCGCAGCGCGCGCGAAACGATCGGCAGATTTTACTATCAACATTTTCTTACGCTCCCGCAGCTTCTCGATCTGAGCGTCAATATCCAGAAGTGCCGATTTTGTCGCCATTATTCGTATCCTTTCTTGGCTTCGAGAAAATTTCCGATCAGCATTTAACTTACTAGAAAATGGTAGTCAAATATGTCACTATGCACAAGTCCCCAAATCGTCGATGCCGGAATTCCGGCTTGGGCCGTCTTCCGGAAAAGCGGCATCGGCCCTGTGGTCCGATCGGTTTGAGGGCGCAATATACGTCGCTGTCGCGACGTGCCTGAGAGGTTCGGAGACCAGTCGTGGCGATCATGTTCGTCAGAGCCCAGGTGATTGGAAGGGGAGCGGGGCGCAGCATCGTCTCGGCCGCCGCCTATCGCCATCGCGCCCGGATGATGGACGAGCAGGCCGGTACGTCCTTCAGCTATCGGGGAGGGGCCGCGGAACTGGTGCATGAGGAATTGGCGCTGCCGGATCAGATCCCGGCCTGGTTCAAGAATGCAGTGAGCGGAAAATCCGTGGCCGGTGCCAGCGAGGTCCTGTGGAATGCGGTCGATGCCTTCGAGACGCGGGCGGACGCCCAGCTTGCGCGCGAGTTGATCATCGCCCTGCCGGAGGAATTGACGCGGGCGGAGAACATCGCTGTGGTGCGCGAGTTCGTGCAAGACAATTTTACGTCCAAGGGGATGGTCGCGGATTGGGTCTATCACGACAAGGACGGCAATCCGCATATCCATCTGATGATGACGCTGCGTCCCCTGACGGAGGAGGGTTTCGGCCCGAAGAAGGTTGCTGTGCTTGGCGAGGATGGCGAGCCGCTGCGTGTCGTCACGCCGCATCGGCCGAACGGCAAGATTGTCTACAAGCTCTGGGCCGGCGACAAGGAAACCATGAAGGTGTGGAAGATTGCCTGGGCGGACGCTGCAAACCGGCATCTGGCGCTTGCCGGTCATGAGATCCGTCTCGACGGGCGCTCCTATGCCGAACAGGGTCTCGACGGGATCGCGCAAAAGCATCTCGGTCCGGAAAAGGCAGCACTCGCCCGCAAGGGCGTCGAGATGTATTTTGCGCCGGCCGATCTTGCCCGCCGGCAGGACATGGCGGATCGATTGCTCGCGGAACCGGAGCTTCTGTTGAAGCAGATCGGCAATGAGCGCTCGACATTCGACGAAAAGGAAATCGCCAGGGCGCTGCATCGCTATGTCGACGATCCCGTCGATTTCGCCAATATCCGGGCGCGCCTGATGGCGTCGGACGATCTCGTAACCCTGAAGGCGCAGGTGTTCGATCCCGAGACTGGAAAGGCCGCGGAACCGGCCGTCTTCACGTCGCGCGATATGCTGCGCATCGAATATGACATGGCGCAGTCGGCGCGGGTTCTTTCGCAGCGCAAGGGCTTTGCGGTTTCGTCTCAGGCAGTCGCTGCCGCTGTCGAGACCGCTGATCCTGAAAAGCGATTCCGGCTCGACGCGGAGCAGGTCGATGCTGTCCGTCATGTCACGGGTGAGAGCGGTATCGCGGCGGTGGTCGGTCTTGCCGGCGCGGGCAAGTCGACCCTGCTTGCGGCGGCGCGCGTTGCCTGGGAAAGCGACGGTCGCCGGGTTGTCGGTGCGGCACTTGCCGGCAAGGCGGCGGAAGGACTGGAAGATAGTTCCGGCATCAAGTCGCGCACGCTGGCGTCATGGGAACTGGCCTGGGCGAGCGGGCGTAATTTGCTCAAGCGCGGCAATGTGCTGGTCATCGATGAGGCCGGCATGGTGTCCTCGCAGCAGATGGCGCGCGTGCTGAAGGCCGCCGAGGAGGCTGAGGCGAAAGTCGTCCTGGTCGGCGATGCCATGCAGTTGCAGCCGATCCAGGCTGGTGCTGCGTTCCGGGCCATATCGGAGCGGATCGGGTTCGCTGAACTCGCCGGCGTTCGTCGCCAGCGAGAACAGTGGGCGCGCAGCGCCTCCCGGCTCTTTGCACGCGGCGAGGTCGAGAAAGGCCTCGACGCCTATGCCCAACATGGCCATCTGGTCGAGGCGGACACGCGCGATGAAGTCGTCGGGCGGATGGTCGCCGACTGGACGGAGGCGCGCAATCGGGCGATCGAGGCCTCCGTCTCGGAAGGTAGGGAAGGCCGCCTTCGCGGCGACGAGCTGCTCGTGCTCGCCCACACCAACGAGGACGTGAAGCGCCTGAACGAGGCGCTGCGATCGGTGATGATCGACGCCGGCGCACTCAGCGATCGTAGCTCATTCCGGACAGAGCGCGGTGAGCGGGAGTTCGCTGCCGGTGACCGGATCATCTTTCTGGAAAATGCCCGTTTCGTGGAACCGCGCGCCAACAGCCTCGGTCCGCAATATGTGAAGAACGGCATGCTTGGCACGGTCATTTCCACGGGCGACAAACGGGGCGATGCCTTATTGTCCGTCCGTCTCGACAATGGCCGCGATGTCGTCATCAGCGAAAACAGCTATCGCAATGTCGATCATGGCTATGCCGCCACCATCCACAAATCCCAAGGGTCGACCGTCGATCGGACCTTGGTGCTCGCCACCGGTATGATGGACCAGCACCTGACCTATGTGTCGATGACGCGGCATCGCGACGGCGCCGAGTTCTATGCCGCGAAAGAGGATTTCGAGGCGAGACCGGAATGGGGATGGAAGCCGCGCGCCGATCATGCGGCCGGCGTAACCGGCGAACTCGTGGAAACCGGGAACGCGAAGTTCCGACCCGATGACGAGGATGCCGACAAGAGCCCCTATGCGGACGTCAGGACGGATGCCGGAACCGTCCACCGTCTCTGGGGCGTGAGCCTGCCGAAAGCGCTGGAGAAGGCGGGTATCTCGGAGGGCGACACCGTGACGCTACGCAAGGATGGTGTCGAAAAGGTCAAGGTGCAGGTCACCGTTGTCGACGAAGAGGCCGGCGAGAAGCGCAGCGAGGAACGCGAGGTCGATCGCAACGTCTGGACCGCCGAGCAGAAGGAATCCGCGGCCGCCCGTTCGGAACGCATCGAGAAGGAGAGCCACCGGCCGGAACTGTTCGGGCGTCTTGTCGAGCGTCTGTCGCGCTCCGGCGCGAAAACCACGACGCTCGATTTCGAGAGCGAGGAAGGCTACCGGGCGCATGCGCAGGATTTCGCGCGGCGACGTGGGCTCGACACGCTCTCCCAGGCTGCGGCCGGAATGGAGGAGGGCGCTTCCCGGCGGCTGGCGTGGGTTGCGGAAAAGCGGGAGCTGGTGGCGAAGCTCTGGGAGCGCGCGAGCGTGGCGCTTGGCTTCTCGATCGAGCGGGAACGGCGCGCCGCCTACAATGAAGCCCGGGCGGAAGCTCTCGTGGAAGGCATGCCGGTCAGCGGACATTATCTGATCCCGCCGACCACCCAATTCGCTCGCGGTGTGGATGAGGATGCGCGGCTGGCGCAGCTTTCATCGCCGGCCTGGAAGGACCGTGAAGCGATCCTGCAGCCGTTGCTGGAGAAGATCTACCGCGATCCGGTGGCCGCCCTCTCGACCCTCAATGCCCTGGCGTCTGACGGTGACGTTGAACCTCGGACGCTTGCCGGGGATCTTGCCGCAGCACCGGATCGGCTCGGCCGACTGCGCGGTTCTGATCTGGTGGTCGACGGACGCGCAGCCCGCAATGAGCGCGCGGACGCGATGGCTGCTCTGAGGGAATTGCTGCCCTTGGCGCGCGCCCATGCCACGGAATTCCGCCGGCAGGCCGAGCGCTTCGGTATCCGCGAACAGCAACGACGCGCCCATATGTCCCTGTCGATACCGATGCTGTCGAAGCCGGCAATGGCGCGCCTCGTCGAAATCGAGAGAATCCGCGAACGGGGCGGGGACGATGCCTACAAGACCGCTTTCGCCTATGCCGTCGAGGACCGCCAACTGGTTCAGGAGGTCAAGGCCGTCAACGACGCCTTGACCGCACGCTTCGGCTGGAGCGCCTTCACCGCGAAGGCCGATGTGGTTGCCCAGCGTAACATCGCCGAGCGCATGCCGGAAGATCTCGCGCCGGAGCGCCGGGAGAAAATCCTCCGCCTGTTCGCCGCCGTCAGGCGTTTTTCCGAGGAACAGCATTTGGCCGAAAAACAGGATCGTTCGAAGATCGTCGCCGGCGCGAGCATCGAGATCGGAAAGGAAGCGATGCCCATGTTGCCGATGTTCACCGCTGTGACCGAGTTCAGGACGCCGGTGGAAGAAGAAGCGCGCAACCGTGCTAGCACGGTCGCGCACTATCGTCACCATCGCGCAGCCCTTGCCGAGACCGCGACGCTCATCTGGCGCGATCCTGCAGGCGCGGTCGGAAAGATTGAGGAGCTTGTCGGAAAAGGCTTTGCCGGCGAGCGGATCGCCGCGGCGGTCAGCAACGATCCCTCTGCCTATGGTGCGTTGCGTGGTTCTGACCGCCTGATGGACAGGTTGCTCGCCGTCGGTCGCGAACGAAAGGAAGCGCATCAGGCTGTGCCGAAAGTTGCCAGCCGCGTGCGTTCGCTCGGTGCGTCGTGGGCGACAGCCCTTGATGCGGAGACTCGAGCCGTCACCGAGGAGCGTCGGCGCATGGCGGTTGCCATCCCAGGGCTATCGCAGGCGGCCGAGGATGCCCTCCGGAAACTGGTGGCAGAAGTGAACAGGCAGAACAAGGACAAGCAAAAGAACACCAAGCGCGGTGTTGCTGCGGGTTCACTCGAGCCACGTGTCGTCCGGGAGTTTGCAGAGGTCAGCCGGGCGCTCGACGAGCGTTTCGGCCGGAATGCGATTCTGAGGGGTGAGAAGGATACCGGCAATCTCGTCTCACCGGCGCAACGCCCCGCCTTCGAGGCGATGCGAGAGCGCCTGCAGGTGCTGCAGCAGGCGGTGCGGGCAGAAAGTACTCAGAACATTATCGCCGAGCGCCAGCGTCGCACGATCGAACGAGGCCGTGTTTTCACTCGATAGGAATCAGTAGGACGAGACCGAAACATTTGGTGGAAGATCACAAACGTCGCTGAGGGGTTTGATCGCATCAAATCGAGGCAGCCGGCAGCCGCTCGCGACGAGGCTTGCGCCAAGCACAATATTACATGACGCTGGTCAACTTGGTGGTTCGACAGCTACGCCCTGCAAATCTTCTGTATTGATCGGAGGGAGCCAATGGACTTCATTCTCTCATGTCCGTTGTCGCCGTTCTCGGGAATTGCCCGGACCTGGCCCCTGGTGCTGGCAGCCACGTCACTGATCTTGCGGCGCCGGGCGCGAGTTCCCACAAGCGACCCTCGATCAACGTTTGAATGCCGTAGAACGTGAGCAGGTCTCCGGCGGAGACCCGTACGATGAGACCATCGTTAGCGACTCGGATGATCGCAAACCCGTTCTCGAAGTTGAGTTGTCTGCCGCTGTCCCTGTCGATGATCGACAAGCAGATATCTGTGCTCTGCATGCAGATTTTCTTTGCTATGGCCGGCGCAGCCTCTAGCTCAATGAAGGCCTCCGAGACGTTTTGATACCTCATTCATCCTCCGTCAGAAGTGTCTCTCTTCGGCAGTATGTCCAATATACGACATACGCGATGGCCAGCAGTGTTATGGTGGACAGCATGTCGTCGGTCTTGACGATGGGAAATACCCACAACGGCACTCCCTCATATGAGCGATCGCCGCGCGGTTGACATTCCCGGGCGATGCCGCACAGCAGGCGGCATGAGATCTATCAGGACCGCTGAGAACAGGAGGGCCCGCCGACTCTTCGGGGCGGGTTTTGCCAATCGGCTTCGATACTTCGCAGGCCTATGTCCCAGAGATGGCCCGGGCAATGACCGGAGGCAGGGCTACAGCCCAGCGGGTGCTTATATCGCTGCCCGGCGTTCGCGCGGGACCTGACGGTCGCCACCTGCGTCACGGGCTCGTTCGAAGTTGCTGGTCTGAAGGTCACCGAGCCCCGCAATATCGCGCAATGAGGTGACGACGACAGACTTGCTGCTTGGTTGTCGCACAGAATAAGGGGCGCATGTGCCAAGGCGTTCACGATTGTCCCGCACACGGGAAACCCGGGGGCCCGCCGTCATGCTGTTTCAAGACGTTCAATTGCGGTACTGTTTACGAGCGGGTGCTTTCGCAATAGTGGATGCGAGTTGGCGGCCGATCTCGATGATGTCATCACGATTGGCGGTCGGGTCCTGTTTGCTCCAGGCCAGTCCAAGGCCGATGCGCAGATCGATCTCTTCCACCGCCTTTAAACGAAAGTTCCTGTTCGGCAGATTTGCCGCCCATTCCGGAACGAAGCCGACCCCGACACCTGCGGAAACGAGAGCTATCAGTGAAAGTGTGTCGTCGCAGGTGTAGACGATCCGGTCGGAAAGATCATGCTCACGGTATGTATCCAGAAAGTACCGCTCCGTGTAGGACAGGTTCGAACGCGAAAAGGAAATGATCTTCTGACGGCGCAAGTCCTCAAGCGTGACGGTCTGGGCTTCTGCGAGAGCATTGTCTTTGGAGACGGCGAGTAAATAGCGCTCCTCTGTTAGCGCCTGCCATCGCAATGCGCCGTTGTTGTCCAGTGGCCGGACAAAACCGATATTGACCTGTCCGCGCTCAATGTCCCGCACGATGGATTCGGTTGTGCCGTTGCGGATATGAATGCGGATGTCTGGATAGCGTCGGCCAATTCGTGCAAGAAAATCGGGCAGAACACCGAAGGTTGCCGGGTGGATGGTGCCGATGGTGATCTTGCTGGCAGCTTTGCCCGCGACCGCCTGTGTGATCGCGCAGCTTTCGTCGACATCGCGAAGCAGTTGAACGCAACGCTCGTAAAAAACAGAACCTGCCGGGGTGAGTTGTACGCGGCGTGTGGAACGAATGAGAAGGGGAAGGCCCAGTTCCTTCTCGATCGCCTGGACTTGGGCAGTGACTGCAGGCTGGGCGAGGTTGAGCCGGATGGAGGCGCGCCCGAAATGCAGTTCCTCTGCGACGGCAACGAATGTGCTCATTTGGCGCAGATCCATTTCAGTTCCTTCCGCCGGACGCGCGATTAAGGTCGAGGCGGGCCTCTAATTCCAAGAGGATAGAGTGGTCCGTTGCGTTGGTCCAGATGCAACATTGATAGGACATCGCGATTAATGGTTGCTGAAGGCGGTTTAACCCCGCATAGTGTCGAAGCAGGTGGATTGGGGCTACAACAATGTGGAGTAGCAATAGCCTGCCGATAACGGCTAGGATACCCGTTCAGAAGAATCGATGGTGAGGCCATGAAAACGGATATCGGACATCTTCCGCAGGCAAAGCAGCGCGAGCTGGAAAGGGTCGTCCGGATCATCCACGAAGAGTTCACCGGCATTGTCGAGCGTTCGAAGTCGGAGGCCAAAAAGGACGGGCGGATTTATAAAATCATCCTGTTCGGTTCCTACGCCCGTGGCACATGGGTGGATGAACCGCATACGTCGAAAGGCTATCGATCGGATTTCGACATCCTTGTCATCGTCAGCAACAAGGAACTGGCCGACCCCAAATACTGGGACAAGGCCACCGACCGGCTGATGTGGGACAAGGAGATCGAGACACCGGTTGGACTGATCGTGCATGGTGCCCGCGAGATCAGCAATTTTTTACATGATGGCCAATATTTCTTCGTCGATCTCGCCCGCGAAGGTGTCATCCTCTACGAATTCGATGATCGGCCGCTGGCTGAGCCGAAACCGCTCAGCCCTGCCGATGCACTTAGGGTCGCGGAAGAGCATTTTGAAAAACAGTTGAATGGCGCGAAATATTTCCTCCAGCTGGCACGTTACTCGATAGCCGATGGTCAACCAAATCATGCGGCTTTCACGCTTCATCAGGCAGTCGAAACCGCCTATTCCTGCTACCTCCTGACGCTCACTAATTATTCGCCGCCCTCGCACAATCTGAAATTCCTGCGCGGGCTTTCAGAAGATCGTGACCGCCGTCTGGTCGACATCTGGCCACGCGACCATCAGCGGTTTACCGCATGGTACAACATTCTCAACGAGGCCTATGTCAAGGCGCGCTATTCGAAGCATTTTGAAATTTCCGAGGAAGCCCTTGCCTGGCTTCAGGAGCGGACGGCCGAGCTTCATGTTCTGGTCGAGACGCTCTGCCGGGAGCACATCGAAAAGCTTCAGCAGGCCGTGAAAAACGGTAGTTGAGGCTAGTCACCTGAATCTGAAGTTCGGCTCATTGTTTTTTGGCAGAAGCGCTTGACCGAGGCGAGTATTTGGTCGGCGGATTTGACCCACTTGTATGGGGTGGGGTTTTCGTTATGGGTTTCGATGAAGGCGTCGATGTCGGCCTCCAATTTGCAGTGGAACGGTGTACGCCGCGCTGCAACTCCTTTGGTGTCAGCTCTGCGAACCACCGCTCGACCTGATTGATCCAGGAGCCGACGTTGGCGTGAAGTGAACATGCCAGTGTGGGCGGCGTGCGAGCCAGGCCTTGATCCTCGGCGTCTTGTGGGTCGCGTAATTGTCCATCACCAGATGCACGTCCGGTCCCTTGGGCATCTCGGCGTCAATCCGCTTCAGGAAGTCGAGAAAATCGGTCGCCCCGTGACGTTCGTAGCACTGGCCGATCACCGCGCCAGTCGCAACGTCGAGCGCGGCGAACAGGGATGCCGTGCCGTTGCGGACATAAGTTTGGGTGCGCGTTCGGCGGCGCCCGGCGCTTTCAATCTAGCGCAGGGGCCTGCGGGCGCGGGTTGTTTCTCTTTTCGGCTTTAGCTTTGAGAGCGGTTTTTAAAGCGCCAGGATTCGTTCCCGGTTTCCACGATCTCGTAATGGTGTGTGAGCCTGTCGAGCATGGCAGCGGTCATTTTGACATCGCCGAATACGGCCGGCCTGCGCGAACGGGAGATAGCCAAGCTCGTCCATTATGACGAAGTCGAGCCTGGTGATGAAGTCGGCGAGCCGGCCCTGTTTTCCATTGCGTGCTTCCGTCTCAAGCCGATTGTCGAGATCGACGACGTTGTAGAAGCGCCCACTGGCAAGACCGCGAGACACAGACCAGAGCTCCGAGCCAATCCCAAGGTCGCGCAGTAACGCGTGGGAGAACAGGCGAGAGACACGTCCGTTGCCATCGAAAAATGGATGGATCCATGCAAGCCGATGATGAGATGCCCCAACCCCAACGATCTTCTGGAGTTTAGACAGCATCTTGAACGAGTAGGCTTCAACGAACCTTGCGAGCAGCGGTTCAATCATCTCCGGTTCGGGAACGATGTGTTCGCCGACTTTGACGTGCCGCGTTCTCAGCTGCCCCGGGACCATAATGATTTCTTCGCCGGTATCGGAATTGCGAACAAGAAGCAGGTCATTTGGCAGCCGGCGGCAGAACTCGCCGTGCAACCAGCAGATGAAGGTTGCGCTTCTCCGGTTCTCGAGCGAAATCGCCCGCCATGGCCTGATCGATATCGATTGGTAGCGTGTTGTGTCCCTCGATGAGATTTGAGTAATAGCAGTTCATCGAGCGCACGAGATCACCGACGGAAGCACGCATGATGGGATGAAGTCGCGCTGCGGACCGACTGGCAACTGACGTCAGTTCGATCGCCAGATCTTCAAGTTCCCGGCTGCTGTCCGGAAGCAGGGGCTCTATGCTTGCGAGCGTAACCATTTTTGCCGCTTTCTATGCCGCTATAATTCTGTTTTGGAACATAGCGATAGTGCAACATTTCGGCAATGCATTTGCCGGTCTTCTTGCCGATCAAGTTCTAGCCCTTTATCTGCATGTTCTGCCGGGGAGCAAACCTAACTATCAGCGATCCGGGATAACGAACACTTCTTTTGCGGATGACGACGACCGATACAGCAACACAACGTACCTTAGATCAGTTTCAGCTTTGTGGCCAATGCAGTCGTCTGGGGAAGGGTGACGGTCTTAAGTTTCTGTCGAATGTTTTTCATGTGAAAATTGACAGTGTGGTGCGTCATGTTCTCGAGGAGGGCTATCTCTTGCGTCGTTTTCCCCTCGGCGGCCCACTTGAGCACTATTGACTGCCGCGCCGTCAATTCGATGGCCGGTGCTCTAATCGATGCGGCCTCGGTTGCCTCCACGCACATGTGGAGTAACCCCACAGCGTTTGCACTCAAAACGGGTTGCAGTTGGTATTTTTGGGGCAAGGCCACATCACCGGAGAAAAGTGAAAGGGTGAAGAAATCGCTGAACGGCGCCATCACGGGCATGCATATGCCGGCCCTGATGCCCGCCTCGTCGGCACTGGAATAGAATGTCTGGTGGGGTCTGCGCGCAGTTTTTCCTTCATGCTCAAAATCAAAGACGAATGGTGCCATTTTTTCACGGGCATGGGTCAGGACTGGATCGATCCTGTCGAAATGCTCCTGCCGATATATGTCCAGCCACTCCTTTGGGGCATTGGACAAGATGGAGTTTCCCAACCCCGGGTGACGGACAGTCACCACATGATAAAAGTCAAACCCCAGTTCCCGGGTCAGGTGATCAAGCAGTTCGGCTGTCGCCCGACTGGTTTTCATCATGGATGTCGTATCGATCAATTTGCGTAGCCAAGCGTTCATCCCGCGTCTTATCCCACCGCCTCGAGCGGCGCCTTTGCCATTGAGCGCCATTGGTGGGTCCCGAGATTCTCGATTTTTGCCGGCCTTTTGACATGGTCCAGGCGTTGGAACCTTTGTACTGCGGTCGCTCCCGCAGCCTTGGGCAAAGAAGGTGTGTACAAGGGGTGCGCAATTCGAAGGACAGTTCGCATTTGCTGAAGTGTTTCGTCTGAAACGTCGAACACGCCGCAACACACCGGGAGCCGGCCGTAACCGTCAGCACGGCCAATCTCCTCCACGATCAATCCCGCTCGCCGGTATACTCTTTCCATTGGCGGCTCGTAATTCGACACAAGTGTTTTGATGCCATGCGCGAAGGAGCATTCGAACAAGGCCAGCAAAAGGAACCCAAACGCTCTTGATGGGCTGAGCGTCGGTTGAGACTCTTTGAGGAGGTCGACATCAAGGCACATTCGCGTGCCCTCCCATGCGACTGGAGACACTAGATCCTTTTCCGGCAACGTTCGCCTGAACACATCATGCAGCAATGTCGGCCCTGTCGTCGGCATGAGCCGCACCGTGCCATAGAGATGTCGCGCGTCCTTGTCACACCAGACCAGGTAGACGGCGCCCAAACCGTCATAAGCGTCCCGTTCAAGGCCGCGATGCACATCGACCTGCCAGCCAAGACAATCGTGAAAAACCCGGTTCCGCAATCTGAACGATTGCTCCAGTAGGCCTGCATACCGATGATATTGATAGGGTTGGATGAGAAGGAACACGCGCCAATCTCCGATCATGTGTCGGAACAGGATGCACGGAAATCCTGGCTTGCCCATTGCTACGGATGGGCACAAACAATTGAGGTATTGCGCGGAAAGTTAAAGGTCTATGGCGTTGTGCCACGGGGTGGAAAGCCAGGTTCGAGCTGCTGCATCAAATGGTGATCAGCCTGAATTTCATCGCCTGGACTGCGGCAGACGAAATAGTTGCGCATCCGAGCTTCAACCGGCCAGACTTGAGGTAGCTCCTTGCCGTATGCTCGGAAATACCGAGAATGAGTGCAATATCCTTGTGGTCTTTTCCGCGTGCTACCCAGGATAAGCACTCCCGCTCACGTGCGCTAAGACCCGGAACAGGGTCTTCTCCCTTGTGGATCTCGTTGATCGCCTTCATATGGATCTGATATCCGAGTTCGATCCAGTCCGACCGATTGTCTGCAACAATTCTGTCCCAGTTTTGCGAGGTGTCTGCCGCGCTGACGGAGAAAATCGCGCGTCGGCCGACCTTGTCAGTAATGGGGATCGAATAACCGGACTTTCCGACGCCATGTTGCCAGGCGTCATCAAAGAACGCTCCAATTTCGGGCGTCATTTCGAATTCACGCCAATCGAATGGAAGCTGGCGCAAAAAGCCCTGTTGCACGACAGGATCCACCTGGACATATCGGTTCAGGAAATATCGTGCGATCCATTCCGGACTGTAGGTTGACTGAACAAACGGTGCGTCAAGATCGCTGATCACAGTCGCGGTGAGGTGGTAGGTGACGAAATCGACGTCGTAAATTTCCTGAACAGATAAAAGAGCCTCATAGACTGTGGCGGCATCTGTGATTGTCTCGATAGCTTTAGCGAGATTCGCAGATACTGTTTTCATGCGGTAACCCTTTCCGATGTATGGAGATTCCATGGCGCAGACGAGAACCGCCTTGTTCCCCACGGGTGCTCAACGACAACCTGCCAGCGTTTTAGATCCCCGAACTTCCTTGTGGTTTTGCCGCTCCTCTTTCGGTCGAAGCCGTGGCAGGCTGTCGCGCGTCTCGACCTATTGTGCGGCTACAGGCACGACTTTGGCGGAATGCTCGCTTCAAAACCGATACCGGCATGTCTTCCAGCCTCGGTCAGCCTGGCGCTCGGTCGCCATAGCGGGTTTGTCCGAAGTCATACCGGTCGACCGACCTGGTCTGGCGGCAACAACTTTCCGATGCGGACGGTGCAACGTCCAACCGCGCCGTAGCGACGGCATGGCAATCAGTGTGCTGTGTCCGGTTGGTGGGTGAATCTGGCTCGGCAGCAAAAATCGCCGTGCTGCGGGAGCATTTCTCACTATCAGGATGATGCGATGATATTTCAAGGATAACGACGCCACGCTTGCGATTTTGTCGCCATGCGTTGGATAGGAAGCCAGTCCGACGCCGTTCCCGCTCTCTTTCTTCTTCGATCTGGTCAAATACCCGCCCTTACAATGCTTGTCTCGTGAGCTGCCAACCTGTGTCGGCAGCCACTGTCTCCTCCAATACCAAAAGCTAAATTTAAAACATGTCACAATGCGCCATGTTTGGCGACTACTACTTCTAGTAGTCGATTTTAGAGCCAAATTGAGAGAAATTGATACATTGATCGTAAAGAGGGTGGCTCAACGCGGGGAATAAACTCCCTTCTCTAAGGGCATTCTGCCGAGTAAAGGGCATTTCATGAAAAAATTGATCCTGATCGGTTCGGTTGATGCGGACTTCTTTCTCCTCCTTTCACACATTCTGGAGGTTGAGGGTTATCAGGCTCGAATGGCCAGAGGCATCGAGGAGATGTCCCATCTTGCCGACGATCACCAGGTCAGGGCTGTACTGCTTGACTGCCGACCTGATCCCTTTCCGGCGGTTGAGGTGTGTGCCAGGATCAAGGGGAAACATCGCACGGCGAGCGTTCCCGTCCTCGCAATCATTGGTGCGGGCGGCGAGGGGCAATATGTCGATATGCAGCGGGCCGGCGCAGAAGAGTGTTTCGTTCGGCCTTTTGCGCCGATCAAGCTGCTTGAATACCTGCGCAAGACTGCGTTCAGCCGGACCCTGCCTCGAGCGCGATCAGGTCAGCTATCCTACGGCGGCATCGAGATTGATTTCGAGCATCATCGCGTTTCAAGAAATGGTCTGAACATTCACCTGGGACCACTGGAATTTTCTGTCTTGTCCTGCCTGATGGAGCGCCCGACCGAGATTTGCCGGCGCGCAGAACTGATAACTGCAGTGTGGCCCGGCCTGCATCATGTCGAAGAGCGCACGCTGAACGTCCATATAGGCCGATTGCGAAAGAGACTGAACCGGAACGGCCAACCCGACCTTATCCGCACCGTCCGGGGAGTCGGCTACATTCTGGAATCCCCTTCGCCTGAAGCCCCAGCCGCTTTTGGAGACGATCGCAATGTCTAATCGGCTCGACAGGATCATACGCGGCGCTTGCGTGATAACGGGAGATGGCGCCACATTTCATGAAAACGCCTCCATCGGTATCCGCGATGGCAGAATTGCGTTCGTCCAGCCAGGAAATATATCCGTCAATCCTGACGAGATCGATGTCATCGACGCTCACGGCCACACGGTTATACCGGGCGTTATCAACGCGCATGCCCATGGCTGCGTCAGCGGCCCATCCATGCCGAGCGGTTCGTCCCCTGTCGACGGGCAAGTGATTGTCTGGAACAGGAACAGGCACCTCCTCGAGGGGACGACCACGTTATTGAATGTATGCGGTTTGGCGTTGTCTGATGAGGCGTTTGCGGATGATGCACATCCGCTTGATGTCCATATCTCCACCGCTCACACTCCTTCCAATATCGAAGCGGCCCTGGCGATCGATGGCGCCGGTCTATCCGAACGGCATCGACATGCATCCATCGACGAAGCTTTGTCGCAAGGAGCAAAAGCGCTTGGCGAGGTTGGCGGGGGGCAGACACTTGGCGGAGGTGCGCAGGAGTATCGGTTCATTCCCGAAGCGATGAAACGCGTGACGGGCCAAGACGTGTCAGCTCTGGTTTCACGCCAGCTGCGAAATGCCGTGGTCGGGCGATACTTGAAAATCGAGGATGGGGTGTCCGATGGCGAATTACAGGCGATACTCGATGGCTGCGGTTTGTCCGACTCTTGCGACGCAAGGACTGTCCGTCAGGTTATTCTCGATTCCGTGATGCCACCGGTTGATCTCGCGTTGAGTGGCTTTGAGGAAGTGGCGCGGGAAGCCGCGCGTGTCGGCTTCCCGGCGATTTTTCACAATTCTGCGCCGTCGGTCCGGCGCCTGATCGAAGTCGCCGAGAGATATCCAAACGCAAACATTGTCGCGGGTCATTCGAACCATCCGATGTTTCTAGCGGATGAATCCGTATCGTTCGCACACCAACTGCGAAGACGTGGCGTCACGATCGATGTCTCAACGCTCGACAGCATCCAGACCCGTTGGCGGAATAATCCGGCGAATTTCGACGCGCTTATCGAGGACGGATGCGTCGATACGATCTCGACTGACTATGCCGGCGGACATTGGGACAGCATCCTCCTTGCAATCCAGCGCATTGTTCACAAAAAGCAGATGTCACCGGCTGCAGCTGTCGCATTGGCAACCGGGAACGTCGCACGCGCCTTTCCCCAATTGGCCAGCGATCGTGGTTTGATCGAGAAGGGGAGGCGCGCGGATCTCGTGATCGTCGATAGCGTCAATCTGGGTCGCGTTCGCCACATCATCATCAATGGCAAGGTGGTGGTCTGGAATGGAACGATCAATGGCAATGGTCCGGGCCCTTCTGCGGCTAGGCGACGGGATGAATGATCACAGGTCGGCCGAAACCTCTCGCAGGAAGGGCAGAGGATCACCGGATTTGAGCTGGTCAATTGCCCTGTCGAAAACGTCCTCACGCGCTGCACTCATTTTTCCTCTGCAAACCTGCCGAAACTTTTCCTTGAGTTCGTCCCAAAGCATCGGTCGGCCCGCATCGCCACGCGCCATCGCGGTGGTGGACGTTATATCGCCCGAAGGAGTGGTCAATTTCACCCGCGCCAACGTTTCCGCCGGAAATTTCTGGTCGATCTGATCATCAATCGTCAAGGTAACCGCGGCGGCAAGGGAACAGATTTCCCGGTCATCGAGAAGTTGCTCATCGATGGGCGCGAGCGCACATGCACCGCGCCGGACGGCCGCGGCCAGACAAAAAGGCAGACTGTACTGAGCCTCCACAAGGTTTTTCGGGCCGACCTTGTTTTGCAGCCGCCGAGCCCATTGGAACGTGTGGACCTCGATTGACAGAACGTCTTTCGGCTGGAGTCCCCGGCTTTGCATCAGGTCGAGCGTCGCATCGATGGCGGGATGGATATAGCGGCAACAGGAATACGGCTTGAAATAGGTTCCCAGGATTTCCCAGGTCAGACCAAGCCCATTCTCGATACGATCCCTATTGAAGTGGGACGCGTGATCGAGAATGTCTTCCGGACCCGTAAATCCCTCTTCGGCCAGTTCGAGTGCGGTGAGGCCGGTGACGACACTCCACGGGATTCCTTCTTTCGCATTATTTCCGGTAAGCTTCGAATAGCCGGAACTTCCGTTTGCGGCCTGATTGGGGGCCCATACACCGTTAATCGCCAAGGCATTGGCGAGACGATCCCGGCCTGTGCGATGGATACTGCCGGCTGCAGCGACCGCGCCGTAGCCGGCCCATAAACCGCTTTGGCGACTTTTTATGTTTTCAGGGTTTTGTGCGGCGGCGATCCGGATGGCGATCTCGTAACCGGCGACGATCGCAGCGATGAGTTGGTCCGGGTCGATTGCACGGTCCGCGTAGGCGGCCAGAACAGCGGGGATCACCGCAGCACCTGGATGTCCGCGCGCGGCACGATGACCATCATCGAAATCAAGGGCGCAGACAGAAGCCGAATTGGCAAAGGCGGCGCCGGTGGTCGATAACCGACGGTCCGAAAACCAGAGAGGGGCATTTCCGGGACCAAAAATTCGGGTTGCAACCAGTCTGGCGCTGGTCGACCCGGTGACAAATTTGCCGGCGAGGGCGCAGGTCGCGGCGTCGAAGAGGCAGCAGAGCGCCTTGTTCCGGACCTCCACAGGCACGGCATCGAAAACACGGTCAGCAATGCATTCGGCGAGAAGCTTCGTGATATACATAGGAGCATCTCTCAGTGGGTCGCTTCTGCAACCGTCGCTTCGCCGGCGCCATCATTTGTGATGCCCGACAAGGTCTCATAGACATGGGCGGCCACATAAAGGTCCAGCATGGGCAAACCGACACAGGTGATGTGGACAGGTTTTTCCTGTCCGATTTCCGAAGAATCCAAGATCGCCGTCACTGACCGGATGCCGAGCACGGATCCCGATTGCTCCAGCGTCGTACCTTTTCGTGAGAAGTGAAGCGCGAGGCTTTGCGAACCACGACGCGACACCATCGCCACGTCGTCGCAAAGAACACGACCGCACCGCAGCGCCCGTTCCAGATGTGCCGGGGGTGTTTCATCCCCACCCAGATGAAGCACGGCAGCGTCGCCTATCTCTCCGGCCTCGAAAACGGGAGCCTTCGCGTTTGATGCAGTAATCACAAAATCGCATCGACCGAGATCGAGGTTGTCCCGAACCGGCACGATATCGAAGGTTACCGTCTCTCCCAGCGATCTCGCGAGCCGTATGGCTGAGTCACCTGTCCGGCTGCGGACAAGGACCTCGCGAATATTTTCCCCGTGGCATCGATCAAGCGCCAGTATAATTTTCTCGGCAATTGGTCCGGCGCCGAACAGGAAGACAGACGCATCCCGACGGGGCGCAAGCAATCGCTCAAGAACAAGCGTCGCATAACTCGCCGTTCGGGCGGCAGAGATGTCGGTTCCATCGAGCAGGCAAAGAGGAAGAAGGGTAAATTTGTCCATGAGGATAATTGTGGACCGTGACCGTGGAAGACCGAGCTGGCGATTGAGGGCGTTTGCACCGACGATTTTCACTGCCCCGTAGCGGCTGTTGACGCTTGAGAGGCAGGATAACTTCCAGCCAAGGCGCTCCTCCAGCGAACCTGCATCCTTGATCAAGGGATGCCTGTCGATCTCCCCGGGCGTGATGGAAAGCACCGATTTCGTGCCGTAAGCGGAACCGCGGGCAATGTCGTCCCACGCTTTGCCGGCGACCTCATGGACAATCTTTCCATCGAGGAGTGTCCCGTTCCCGGCGATCTCTGTCGCCGAGTAACACGGTATGTCTGACAGGCTTGGACTGATAATTCTTCCACTCATGCGAGTTCCTCCCGAACATCCGAACGAGAGGATTTCAGCAGGAATCGGCGGGAAATAAAGCCAAGATTAGCTATCTTTTATGCAACAATATGCATTCCGGTTATATAGGACTGTCCCCGGATTGAGGCGAGCCTCCTGGCGTGCGGATCGTATCGAGCAGAAACCGCAGGTCGTCTTTCAACTCAAGATGCTTGAGGAACTGGAGCATTTCCAGTCCTCCGTTTCCATGCAAGCGTACCGCCGACAGGCGCAAAAACTTCTCCTCCAGGAACGAAGGGGCGAGCGGATTGGCAGCATCGCCCTTTGCAACCTCGACAGTGGCCTCCACGACGCGGCCGTCGAGCAGGTGAAGACGAACCCTTGCCGCGTGGTGGTGGCTCGATCGATCCGTCGACCTCAGAGGAAAGAGCCGGATTTTTGCCGTCAGCTCGCGCACTGTTTGATCCAGGAAACGCGAAGGCGCAAACCATTCAGGACCGGCCGCGTGTCCGAGCACGCCCATGGTGATTGCAAAAGGTGCGCTGAACTGGGCCGCCCAGATATCGCGGGGTTCGGGATCATTGAACGGGGCACGGCAGACGATCTCGGAAGCGAAGACCTCGATCTCCCTGACGTCATGACCGGTCCCGTCAACAGCCCCGAGGACGAACGCTTCAACAGCAGCTTCGACGCTGCTTTGAATGATCCTGCAGCAGCTGAACGCCTTGAAGCCGACGTGTCGTATTTCGTAGCGAATATCGGGACCGATTTTCAGCCGCGACGGATCGACGTCGTCCGCCCCCGCCATACGCCAGAAACCGGTTTCCCCTTCGAAAACGTCAAGCGGCCCCTCAAATCCTGCACGAGCAAGAAACGCTGCGTTCACACCACCCATTGCTGCGGTCGCAAAATTGTTCTTCGCCATTGTCGGTGTGGTCCCGTAAACGGTCTTCATGACCGACGCAACAGGGGCATTGACAGCCGCGATTGCCAGGGCATGGGCCGCTTGCTGATGATCGAGTTTCAGCAGTTTCGCCGATGCGGCGGCTGCGCCGAATATTTGCCAGGTGCCGTGGCCATGGACTGTCTTGCGCGGCGTGTTGTGGACGAGCGACATGCCGATGCGGCATCCCACCTCATACCCGGCGACGATTGCAGCAATCAGGTCGCACCCTGTGGAGCGAGAGCGGTTGGCAAGCGCGAGTGCGGCAGCAACCACTGTCGCCCCGGGATGCCCCTTCCAGTAGATGTCATCAAGGTCAAGGGCGTTGGCCAAAGTCGCGTAATGAAATGCCTGCCAGGCGGGATCCGGACAGGGCGCGTTAGTGAAACCTCCGGATATATCCGCCGCAAGCCGTTCCAGACTCGGAGCGACCGGGGTTTGATGACCACCGAAAAAGCACCCGACCGAGTCCATCAGGCAGAGCTTTGCTTTCTCTACCACGTCCGGCGGAAGATTCTCAAAACTCGCATTCACGAGGTACCCGGCAAGGGTCTGCGTTGCGGGGGTTGTCATGGCGCCCTCTCGACTATCAAAAAGAGGCAGGCAGGTCTGTTTTGCTGCGACAAGTCGAACATAGCTCATCGCAGGCAGAATTTTCGACTGCCAAATGTTGAGCTGTTGGTCCCGGCGTTTCAGCAAGACCCGCCCGGGATGTTGCGTTCGGAAACTGCTGACGATGGCGCGCCATCGGAATAAGCCGGCGCACGTCATTTATTCGTTGGCTGTCCAATCGTGCGGTCGCGATGGTCGTTCCGTCCGAGGCGCGGGCGATGACTTGTCCCCACGGATCGCAAACCAGCGAGTTGCCGAAACATTGCCGGGCCTCGCCACCGGCGGCAAGGTAACTGCCCCACTGGCCGCAGGCGGCGAAATAGACCTGGAACTCGATGGCGCGCGCTCTGCACAGGACCTCCCAATGATCCTTTCCTGTCTGCATCGTGAAGGCAGCCGGCAGAATGACGAGATCGACCTTGTTCTCGGCAAGTTGATCGAACAGGCGGGAAAACCGGAGATCGTAGCAGATAGCGGCTCCGATCCGGAAGCCGCCAGCCTCGTAGACAAGCAGGTCGTGCCCTGGCGCGACTGTGGCGGACTCCCGATAGGCTTTGCCGTCCGGAGCCACGATGTCGAAAAGATGAATTTTGCGGTAGCGGCCGACCTCCCTGCCGTCGGGATCGAACACAACGGTGGTGTTGTATATACGATTTTCCCCGGGAACACGCTCAAGCATGCTGCCTGCGTGGAGCCATAATCCGTGCCGGCAAGCAAATTCCTGTGCCATCCTGTAAGCCGCACCACCCGGCATGTAGTCTGCCGCCGCCAGCTTTTCCGCGGGGGTGCCGCCTGACCAGTCGAAATGCTCCGGCAGGACGATCAGATCCGGCACCTCCTCCTTAACGGCCTTGAGCATCAGAGCCTGCGCCTGACGCAGATTGGCCCTGCGGTCCGGCTGGGAGTTCATTTGAATGAGCGAAATTTTCATTGGGATTGCCCCTCATCGTACGCGAAGATTGAATGGCCTGCCGCAAGATGGGCACGCAGTCGGGCGGACCGTTCTTGACGCTTCAGCGCAGCCTCACCCAGGCTGCGCATCCGTGAACGGTCTGCGACGAAGATCCCGGAGTTGTCGGCGAGCACCGCGAAACCGGGAAGGACCACCGTGCCGCCGCAGGCGACGGGAACGTTGATGGATCCACCAATCCGGAATGTCCGGTTCGTGGTTTTTGCCGAGACGCCGCGACACCAGACCGGCAGCCCTGATGCGACAATTTCCTCGACGTCAGTGCACGGGCCGTCGACAATAATGGCAGCGGCGCCGCGTGCCTTTGCCGCTGTCGCGACACCGCCACCGACACAGGCGATGTCGTCCCCGTCGATCCTCGCGATGACGAGAACGTCGCCCGGCTGGAGAAGGTCGATCGCCTTGTAGATCACAACGCCGTCGCGGCCCGGAGCCGCGACGGTAAGGGCTTGGCCGGTGACCTTCGCGGAGCAGACCGGGCGGAGGCTCGTGCTGAGAAAGCCGAGATGTTCGGTATGTCCGATGGTTGCTGTCTCAACATCGCGCAGCAGGGCGCAGAGGTCCGTTGGGAGAGGGGGCTCTCCCGTTTTTGTCCGATACTGTTCCATGGATTAAGGTCTTCTTGCTGGCGTCTGAAATGATCAGACCGGGCGTTCGCCCGCGGTCGTGGTTCGGTGCATGATCCGGATCGTGTTCGGATCGAAGGAATCCCGACGATGCATGGTGCAGCGATTGTCCCACATCATGATGTCGCCTTTGGTCCATTTCTGGACAAAAACCTCTTTCGTGTCTGTCGTATGGCGCCACAGGCGCTTCAGCAGATCGTCGCTTTCATCAAGTGGCATACCGACAATCCAGGCGCCCTCCGCCGTTCCTCCAAGATAAAGCGCCTTGCGCCCGGTTTCGGCCTGGGTCCGCACCAGCGGGTGGACGATACCGCTCCACTCACGGAAATCGCTGGTCCTCGGCTCCTCCTTGCCGAGCCGCAGCTTGCCGGTCTTGTCGTAGACATTCTGGAAGAATATCTGCCGGCCGTCGATTTCCTTTCGCACGTCGTCCGGCAACGTGTCGTAGGCCTGATAGGTGGAGAGAAAATAGGTGTCTCCGCCTTCAGCCGGCACCTCCACCGCCCGCAAAATGGCACCAGCTGGCGGACGTTCGTAGAACCATGTGTCCGTATGCCAGGTCGCCTCGCTGTTGCCCATGGCGCCCGACGGTTTGCCGTCCTTCATGGTGTTGGCGATCACCAGGATTTCCTTGTGCGTGGGGTGTCCACCTTCCTGCAATTGCTTGGGGTGGATCACGAATTCCCCGAACTGACGGGAAAAGTCGACTTGCTGCTGGTCTGTGATGTTGGCACGCCGGAAGCGAAGCACGCCATAGTGGAGCCAGTATTTGCGAACCTCTGCAATGTCCTGTTCGTCATAGTCGTTGAAGTCGAAGCCAACGATATCAGCGCAAACGTTGCTTCCGTCCTGGACCGCTGAAATTCTTCGAGTATTGAGCATATGTTCGTTCCTTCCTTGCATATTTCGTCTCTGCAAGGGAAGAGTAGCGCGACCGATCTTCCCGTCTCCAATATCAATTTGAGTTCATTGATATGGATACACGATCAATCCTAACCTTCGAGAAGCTGCACGGCGTTGGGATCGATGGAGAGAACGACGGGTTGCCCAACGCGCAAATCAGGCAGTCGCGTCGACCGCACAAGCGACTTGAGCACGGTCCTGTTTGACAGGGTGACAAAGCATTCCCGGTAAGCGCCGAGATTGACGATCCGCGTCAGGGTTCCGTCGATCCTGTTGACCGGGGAGGGCACTCCCTCGCCCACAGGCGTGAGACGGACGGCCTCGGGACGCAGGCAACAGTAGTGGACGGAGCCTGGATTTTCTGGCGACGCGGCCGTCAGGGTAAGGCCGTCTTCGAGCACAACAATTGTCGATCCCCTTTCTGCTCTCACGGACGCAACCGGCAGAAGATTCGACTTTCCGATAAAATCTGCAACGAAACGCGATCGGGGATGATCATAGATATCATCGGGCTTGCCTTCCTGGGCCACGAGACCTCCATGCATGACCACGATGCGATCGGACATGGCCATCGCTTCGTCCTGGTCGTGGGTAACATAGATGAAGGTCATGCCGAGCTCTTCCTGTATCTCCTTGAGCTCGATACGCATCGCCTCCCGCAGTTTGAGGTCGAGATTGGAGAGAGGTTCATCGAGTAGAAGCAGGGACGGTTTCGGCGCGATCGCCCGGGCAAGCGCCGTCCTTTGTTGCTGGCCGCCGGACAGTTCTTTCGGATAGCGCTGTTCAAATCCCTCAAGATGCACGCGTCTCAGTGCCGATCGCACCTCGGTCTCGGTCTCGGCGCGCGGAATTCCCTTCATCTTGAGGCCAAAGGCGACATTTTCGGCGACCGTCATGTGCGGGAACAGGGCATAGTTCTGGAAGACCAGGCCGATCCCGCGTTTCTCCGGCGGAACGCCCAACTGGCTCCGTCCCCTGATCCTTATGTCTCCACCAGAAGGATCGGAGAACCCGGCGATCATGTTCAGGGTGGTTGTCTTGCCGCACCCGGACGGACCCAGAATGCTGACGAATTCTCCGGCCGGAATGGAAAGATCGATATTGTCGACGACCCGATTGGCTCCATAGCTCTTGGAAACCGTGATCAGTTCTATGTCCATTGTGCTCATTTGCTTCCACCATGTATCTGTGTCGAAAAACCGCCGATCCGCTCAAACAGGAAGACGGCTGCAAGAATAAAAAGGAGGGAGGCGACGTTGACCGCCGCCAACACCGGGTCGAGGCTGTATTCAAGGTGATTGATGACGGTGATGGGCAGTGTCGTCTCGCCAGGCCGGACGAGGAAGACCGACAAGGGAATGTTGTTAAAGGAGAGAATGAAGGCGAAGGTCATTCCTGAAAACAGGCCGGGTTTGATCAGGGGCAGGAGGATGTAGCGGATCCTTTGCAACCTGTTTGCGCCCAGGACACGCGCGGCAAGATCAAGCCGTTTGTCGACATTGAACATTGCTCCTGCGATCATCCTCACGACGAATGGCAGGGTGAGGATGACGTGGGCCATGATCAGGCCCGGCGTGCCAAGGAGAGTGTAAAACCCGGTCGACGACAGGAACAGAACGATCGCCACCCCCTTGACGATTTGCGGAACGGAGAGGGGGGATAACAGGAAGGACATGATTGCGGCATGGCCCGGGCACTTCTCGTAGGCGACCGCAAAAGCGGCGAGCAGCCCGAACAGCCCGCTCAGAACCGTGACAATCAACGCCAGTTCGACACTCAGCAAAAACGGATCAATCCAGCGACCTGACATGAGGGCGCCGTACCATTTTGTCGTCCAGAGCGATGGCTCAAAAACAATCCTCGCCGTCGGACTGACGGAGGCCACAAGCACGACCAACAGCGGGAGCGTGATGAATGCGAGGATAAGTCCAAGTGAGGTCCTGAACGTCACCGATAAAAAACTGTTCACGACGGTCTCCTACAGATGCAGTTTGTTGTGGAGGCGCGCCTCAATGCGCGAGCCGATGAAGATGGCAACGAGTATTGCCACGAGCAACACATTCGCCATCACGGCGGCAAACGGCCAGTCGATGTAAAAAAGCACCTGCTCGTAGACCATTGTTGCCAGCACCTTGAAGCCCGCACCGCCAAGCAGCGCTGGTGTCGCATAGGCGCTGGCCGCCATTGTGAAAGCGATGAGCAGGGAGCTGACGATCCCGGGAACGGAAAGTGGTAGAACAATGTGGTGCAGCACGGCTGGACGGGAAGCCCCCAGGACTTGTGCAGCCTTTTCAAGATTGGGATTGATGCCTTGCAGGCTCGTCATCAGGGAAAGAACCCCGAAAGGCAGAACGACATGCGTCAGGCCAGCGACGACGCCGAACATGCTTCTCGACAATGGCAGCGGTTCGGAGATCAATCCCGCCCACAGCAGCATCGAGTTTACAAAACCCCGGTCCTCGAGGATCACGAGCCAGCCATAGGTGCGCAGGACCACACCGGCGAGTTCCGGTGCGATTGCAAGTGCGAACACAACCAGGCGCCATCGTGACGTCGAACGAGCCAGATAATAAGCAAGCGGATACGCCATGACGGTCACGCAAATGGCGACGAGGCCCGACATCAGCATCGTGCGCGCCAGACCCGCCATCATCAGATCATCAGCAAAGAACCGCTGATAATTGGCAATGGTCCACGCCTGGTCGTCGCTTCCGTGGAAACTCATTCCAATCATCATGCCCATTGGCAGAGCGAAGAAGAGCAAAAGGACCGTTGAAGGCGGCACCAGCGAGGCATAGGGCCTGAGTGTAAATCTCCGATGGCGTTTGGGTTCAAATGTCGACTGGAGTTCGATTGTTGTCATGGTCGCCCCCTTATCGCGCTGCCGCGATCACTTCACGCTCCCACCGCGCACCCCATTCGGGCAACTTGGCTGCGAGACCTGAAAGGTCGGGAAGAAGAAGGGTCTTCAGATCGGCCTCGGTGGTGATTTGACGTGCGCGGACGGCATCGGGGACTTCAATATCGGTGCGGGCGCTGCCGACGTTATAGCCGGTCACCCATGCTTCCTGACTGGATTTTTCGAGAAAGAAATTGACGAACCTGTACGCCATGTCCTTGTTGCGAGCGCCAATCGGCACATTCAAGGTCGCAACGAGCGGGATGGTTCCTTCCTTCGGTCTCACGTAGTCAACCGGCAGACCGCTGTCGATGAGGAGTTGTGCACGCCCGTTCCAGAACGGCATGGCCCAGACCTCGCCCTCCTTCAGGTAATTTTCCATGATCGAAGAGGACTGCTCGAAGCCCATCGATTGCTGGGCGAGCCTGCCCATGGCCTCGAAACCGGGGTCAACGTTGCCCATGAGGTCGCCACCATTCGTGACGGACATAATCTGCATGAGATATGCCGCCATGATATTCTGAAATGTGGGAAGGATCACCTTGCCCTTCAGTTCCTCGTCAAACAACGCGGACCAGGAAACCGGCGCCGTTGCGAGTTTGTCCTTGCGCCAAAGAAGAGAAAGATACTGGACTTCGTGGACGGCTCCGCAGACGCCGGCGATGCCGCTGATGTCCGGGTTTAGTTCCGCGATGTTCGGTACGGTTTCCGGCGAAAATTTTTCGAGAAGGTTATCCCGGCATCCATCGAGCGATTGTGACGCAGTCATGACGACGACGTCAAAGCCTGGCCTGCCGCGTGTCGCCTTGATTTTCGCGTAGTCCTGCGATGCGGATCCGACCGCGTCATAAATAACCTTCACATTGAACTCTTTTTCAAAGGGTTCAATGATCCGACTGCGGATAATATCTTCGTACGGTCCGCCGTAGCTGTTGACGATCAACTGCTCGGCGGTCGCCTTGGCGGCCATAGTCATTGTTACACTTAATGTAACAAACACGATTTTCCATTTCATCGTTCACCCTCACGTTTGTCTGATTGATTGGCGCTCCGGAAAGACTTTGCGAAAGAAATGCGTTCACACTCCAATATTAGTTTTCAATTATTGATCGGATTTCACGAATAATAAAACTCCCGATATCATTGGAGTGGAGCAGGCGATCAACATCGCCGCGCCTGCCGTCTGCTGACGGAAGATCGGTTTCCCCAGGGAGAGGCGGCCCGGATTTCAAGGCTGTGGGCAACATGAGAGAGAAAACAGGCGAATCCTTACGGAGATCGCAAAAAACGCCGAACCAGAAACGGTACCGGACCTCGTCACCTTGAGTACGTGCTTCTATGGCGCACCAGGCCGCTATGGTCGCGGCCTGCAAGCCATAGAGATCGCGTATCACCTCAAAGGCGACAGCAGCGTGTATTCCGTCACACACTTCAACGGGTGAGAATGGCAAAGATGGCAATGCAGCAGATAGTTCCGACATGACGACTCTCCATTGAGAGTCCGGCCGAGTTTGGAAGTCGTTTGTGGCCGGACAATGCCTTGGCGACCTTCGCCGTCCGGATGCACATCGACTGTCATGTCAGTTCCAAGGATAGATCAATCTGCCGGCAGGGTGAAGCCAATTTTCGTCAACTGGCGCACCTGTGATCGATTATTGAAGCGAGGAGACGATCCGCCCATCGGGATGCATTTCAAATGCATACTGGACGTATTTTTACTTTAAATTGGACGGAAGATAGTTTAATGATAGACGGATGATAGATCGACTACGAACCAATCGAACCCTTATCGAGCGCAAAGCGTATTCCTTGGTTGAAACATCGCTATCGGATACGCGCGTCGTTCTTATCGCCGGCCCGAGACAGGCGGGGAAAACGACACTTGCGCGGCAATTTGAAGGTCCTGACCGGGCCTATCTCACTTTGGACGACGTGGGTACGCTGCAGGCTGCAAGGACCGATCCTGTCGGTTTCATAAGAGGTGTCGACCGCGTTGTGATAGACGAGGTGCAGCGAGCTCCGGAACTGATGTTGGCGATCAAGGAAAGTGTTGATCGTGACGAAACACCAGGGCGTTTCTTGCTGACGGGTTCTGCAAATCTAACGGCCATCCCATCCATAGCCGATTCCTTGGCGGGTAGAATGGCAGTCATTCCGCTGCTACCTCTAGCGCAGGCGGAGATTCAGTCTGCACCCGGCCGCCTTTTGGATCGGCTGTTTGCGGGAGAGGCGCCAGTTGTAGAGACTGCCGCCACCATTGGAACGGATCTGATCGACATTGTTTTAAGAGGGGGGTACCCTGAGGCAATACGCAGACCGACGCCGGGTCGACGGACTGCCTGGCTTGAGGACTATGTTGCGCTTATTCTGGACCGTGACGTGCGAGATATCGCCAATATTGATCAACTCGATCGGATGCCACGTCTTCTGAACATATTGGCCGAGCACGCTGGACAGCTGGTCAATCATTCCAGCTTTGGTTCGGCTCTCGGGTTATCCAGTGTCACGACACAGAAATACGTTGCGATCCTTGAACGCTTGTTCCTGATTAAGACTTTACCTCCATGGTCGAACAATCGACTTAGTCGTCTAGTCAAGACGCCAAAGCTACACTTCATTGACACGGGATTGCTGGCCAGCATGCGAGAAGACGAAGCCGAACGGTTACGACAGGACCGCACACGCTTTGGTGCTCTGTTGGAGAGTTTCGTTGTGTCGGAGTTGATGAAATTGGCGTCCTGGAGCGAGCGACGCGTTTCATTCTCTCACTACAGGACCAAGGATCAGGATGAGGTCGATGTCGTTATCGAAGATCGGCGTGGTCGTATTATCGGAATCGAGGTTAAGGCATCGGCTACGGTGAGGGCGCAAGATTTCCGTGGATTGCGCCAACTGCAGGAGGCTGTTGGTGACCGGTTCGTCAGGGGGCTGGTGTTGCACGATCATGATCGCGTGACGCCGTTTGGTGAAAAATTGCAGGCAGCTCCTACGTCGGTTTTATGGACGATGTAGATCGCGTAATCTGTCTTATGGAACTCACCCGCCGTAGACGATCAGCAGATCCTTGGCGTCGATCTGGTCACCCGGCTTCACCAGCACTTCGGCAATGGTGCCGTCGCGGTCGGCATGCAGCGCCGTTTCCATCTTCATGGCTTCAATAGAAACCAGCACGTCGCCGGCTTTCACGTCCTGGCCCACATTGACGAAAACCGTGGAAATGACACCCGGCATCGGCGCACCGAGATGGGCGGCATTGCCGGCTTCGGCCTTGCGGCGGGCCTTTGCGGAGGCTGCCAACGACCGATCCGGCACCTTGATGAGACGCGGCTGGCCGTTTAGTTCGAAGAACACCTTGACCAGACCCTGCTCATCCGGATCGGACGTTGCCAGCAGCACGACGACGAGATCCTTGCCCTTTTCGATCTGCGCCGAGACTTCCTCGCCGTTTTCCAGACCGTAGAAATAGGCGGGCGTCGGCAGAACCGAAACCGGACCATAGGTCTGGCTGGCCAGCGCGAAATCGGTGAAGACCTTCGGATACATCAGGTAGGAGGCGAACTCGTAGTCGTTGATGGCCCGGTCGAGCTTGGTTTCGATGGCCTTGCGCTCGGCATCGAGATCGGCTTCCGGCAACAGCGAGCCCGGTACCACGGTGTAGGGCGTATCATCCTTCAGTGCCTTCTTCTGCAGCGCAGCCGGCCAGCCGCCCGGAGGCTGGCCGAGATCGCCCTTGAGCATGGAAATCGCCGAGTCCGGGAAGGACACGTCCTTGTCCGGGTTCTCGACATCCGCCACCGTCAGATCCTGGCTGACCATCATCAGCGCCATGTCGCCCACAACCTTGGAGGACGGCGTGACCTTGACGATATCGCCGAACATCTTGTTCGCGTCGGCATAGGCCTGCGCCACTTCATGCCAACGGGATTCGAGGCCCAGCGAACGGGCCTGTTCCTTGAGGTTGGTGAACTGGCCGCCCGGCATTTCGTGCAGATAGACCTCCGAAGCCGGTCCCTTGAGGTCGCTTTCGAAGGCCGCATACTGGTTGCGCACCGCTTCCCAATAGAAGGACAGGCGACGAATCCAAGCGGCATCGAGACCGCTGTCGCGCTCGGTGCCCTTGAGTGCTTCGACAATGGAGCCCAGGCAGGGTTGCGACGTGCCGCCCGAGAAGGCATCCATGGCCGCATCGATCGCATCGACGCCGGCATCGACCGCTGCCAGAACGCTGGCCGCCGAAACGCCCGACGTATCATGCGTGTGGAAATGGATCGGCAAGCCGGTCGCCTCGCGCAGCGCCTTGAACAGAACCTTGGCCGCGCCGGGCTTCAGAAGGCCCGCCATGTCCTTGACGGCGATGATGTTGGCACCAGCCTTTTCCAGCTCGACAGCAAGGTCGGTGTAATATTTCAGGCTGTACTTGGCACGCTCCGGATCGAGAATATCACCGGTGTAGCAGATCGCCGCCTCGCAGAGCTTGTTCTCTTCAAGAATGGCGTCCATCGACACGCGCATGTTGTCGACCCAGTTGAGGCAGTCGAACACGCGGAACAGATCGATGCCGCCGCGCGCGGCCTGACGCACGAAATACTTCACGACATTGTCGGGATAGTTCTTGTAGCCAACGCCGTTCGCCCCGCGCAGAAGCATCTGCAACAGGATATTTGGCGCACTTTCGCGGATCAGCGCCAGACGCTCCCACGGGTCTTCCGTCAGGAAGCGCATGGACACGTCGAAAGTCGCGCCGCCCCAGCATTCCAGCGAGAACAGGCCCGGTAGAGCCTTGGCGTAGGTCCCGGCGACGGAGGCGATATCATAGGTGCGCATGCGCGTGGCGAGCAGCGACTGATGACCGTCACGCATGGTCGTGTCGGTCAGCAGAACACGCTTTTCATTGCGCATCCATTCGGCAAAACCCTTCGGGCCGAGCGCGTCGAGCTTCTGCTTGGTGCCGTCGAGGATCGGAGCATCGATACCGGGCACAACCGGCGCGGCTGCATCAGCCGGAGGCTTGGCCCGGCCCCGCGTTTCCGGGTGACCGTTCACCGTCACATCGGCAAGATAGGTCAGCAGCTTCGTTGCGCGGTCCTGCCGCTTCACCTGCTGGAACAGTTCCGGTGTCGAGTCGATGAAGCGCGTAGTATAGGTGTTATCCCTGAACTTCGGATGCGTGATGATCGCTTCCAGGAAGGTCAGGTTGGTGGCAACGCCGCGAATACGGAATTCGCGCAATGCGCGATCCATGCGGCTGATCGCCTGATCGGCCGTCGGTGCCCAGGCCGTGACCTTCACCAGCAGCGGATCGTAGAAGCGGGTGATAATGGCTCCGGCATAAGCGGTACCGCCATCGAGACGGATGCCGAAGCCCGCCGCCGAACGATAGGCGGTGATGCGACCGTAATCAGGAATGAAATTGTGTTCCGGGTCTTCGGTGGTGATGCGGCACTGCATGGCATGGCCGTTCAGCCGGATTGCCTCCTGCGGCGGCACGCCGGATTCGGGCGTCCCGATGGCGAAGCCTTCGAGGATGTGGATCTGCGCCTTGACGATGTCGATGCCCGTCACCGTTTCGGTCACGGTGTGCTCCACCTGAATACGCGGGTTCACTTCGATGAAGTAGAACTTCCCGGTATCGGCATCCATCAGATACTCGACGGTGCCGGCGCCGATATAATTCGTCGCCCTGGCAATTTTCAGCGAGTAATCCGCCAGCTCCTGACGCTGCGCTTCCGAAAGATAAGGAGCCGGTGCGCGCTCCACGACCTTCTGGTTACGGCGCTGGATGGAACAATCACGCTCGAAAAGGTGAACGGCATTGCCGTGCGTGTCGCCGAGTATCTGGCTTTCGACGTGGCGCGCACGCTCGACGAGCTTTTCGAGATAGACCTCATCCTTTCCGAAGGCAGCCTTGGCCTCACGCTTGGCTTCCGTCACCTCGCGCATCAGGTCGTCGGCGGAACGAATGACGCGCATGCCGCGACCGCCACCGCCCCAGGACGCCTTGAGCATCACCGGATAACCGATCTCTTCGGCCATGCGGGCGACTTCCGCCGGATCATCCGGCAGCGGCTCGGTGGCCGGAACCACCGGCACATTCACCGACATCGCCAGATTGCGGGCGGCCACCTTGTTGCCGAGCCGGCGCATGGTTTCGGCCTTCGGACCGATGAAAACGATACCTGCATCGTTGCAGGCCTCAACGAACTCAGGGCTTTCGGACAGGAGACCGTAACCGGGATGGATGGCATCGGCGCCGGAGAGCTTCGCAACGCGAATGATCTCCTCGATGGACAGGTAACTTTCGATCGGCCCCATGTCTTTCGAAAGATGCGGGCCCCGCCCGATCCGGTAGCTTTCGTCGGCCTTGAAGCGGTGGAGCGACAGCTTGTCCTCCTCGGCCCATACGGCGACGGTTGCGATCCCCAATTCATTGGCCGCCCGGAACACACGGATAGCGATCTCAGATCGGTTGGCGCAAAGAATTTTCCGTATGGTCATCGGTTCCTCCCGACCAACTCAGAATTTATAAGGAATAAATGGTCCCGTCTCTCCCAGACAGGCCAGGCATTACAGTTCGCCAGTTATGAACTGTGCCCTGCCGTAACCGAAGGACCAGTCCTCATCAGTATTTTCGACGAAGGATATGATCACGTCCGTATAGTCGATCCCGCATCGATCTCGAAGGGCGTCGCAAATGTTGCGATAAAAGGCTTGCTTGGCAGCACCCGTCCTTGGACGTGAAACGACTTCGATAAGAACGATCTTATCCGTCCGTACAATACCAAGTCCCGTGTCGAGAAGCCTGACATGCGAGGATTCGTGCTCGGACAAAACCTGATAGCGGTCGCGCTCGGGCACACCGAATGACGCAACCATCGCATCGTGAGCGGCGTCAAGGAGCGTATCGATTTCAGCAGCCGTTCGCCCCTTTACGAGGTGAAACTTCAAAAGAGGCATGTTTCTAATCTCCAGCCAGCCGAAAGTTCGCTCAGGAAGCTTCCGGCGGCATAGATTGTTTTTTAGAGTGATTTGCTCTTTTCGAGCAACGCTTCCGCACCGCGCGCAAGTAGGCCCACGTCGACTCCTACGCCCATGAAATCAACGCCCACTTCGACCGCGCTTTTCTGCAAGACCGGATCACCAGTCAATACACCGGCCGGCTTTCCGGCCGCCCTGATACGTTTCAGCGTATCGATAATCGTGGCTTGCATATCCGGGTGGGTCTGCTCAGATCCGTATCCCAAGCTGGCTGCCAGATCGGCAGGTCCTACGAAGACCGCGTCAACACCATCGACACGGGCGATCGCATCAAGACTATCGAGGCCGGCTTGAGTCTCGATCTGAACGATAATGCAGATGTCATCGCTTGCCCGGTCGAAATAACCCTTTTCACGTCCGAAACGGGTGGCTCTGGTGAGGGCAGAGACGCCGCGGAAACCATTGGGCGCATACCGGCTGGCCTGAACCGCAAGTTCGGTCTCGTCGACAGTCTGGACAAACGGGACGAGCAGGGTCTGCGCGCCTATATCGAGGAAGCGCTTGATAAGGACAGGATCGTTCGACGCAGGCCGGACAAGTGCCGACACGTCCGGATAAGCAGCAGCGGCCTGCAGTTGCGGCAAGACCGTAATCGGATCGCCGGGAGAGTGCTCCGTGTCGAATAAAAGCCAGTCGTAGCCAGCACCAGCTACGACTTCTGTCGCGAAACTGCTCGGGAACGAGCACCAGAGCCCGAATTGCGTCTGGCCCGAGCCAAGCTTCTTCTTAAAATTATTCGTAGGCATGCTTGAACCTCAATCGAAGGAAACGCCAATAGAGCCAAGGTCGCCGTAGTCGGCGAAAATGACATCACCGGATGCGATGTCGACGGGACGTGTGAAGGATCCGCCAAGGACGATGTCGCCCTTCTTCAAACCGTCACCGAGCGGCGCAAGCTTGTTAACAAGCCAGGCAATTCCAGCCGCTGGATGCCCCATGATTGCAGCGGAAACACCTGATTCCTCGATGACACCGTTTTTCGAGAGAGTGGCCGGCACCCAGCGCATATCGATGTCGAATGGACGAAAAATACGACCGCCAAGCACGATGGCACCAAAAGCCGCGTTATCCGCGATCGTGTCGACGATGGCGCGAGGAACTTCTGTCCGATAGTCGATGATTTCGAGAGCCGGGGTCACAAATTCGGTGGCCCGCATGACATCATGCATCTGACACCCGGCCCCCTGGAGATCTTCACCCATGATGAAGGCAAGCTCCGTCTCAAGGCGTGGCTTAATGAACGTGCCTGCTGCGATTCGCGCACCGTCCTTGAAGATCGCATCGTCAAGAATGACGCCGTAGTCCGGTTCCGTCATCTTCGAGGCTATCTGCATCGCACGACTCGTCAGACCGATCTTGCGACCTACAACACGCGCGCCTCTGGCAATCCGCGTCTCAGCCCATCGGCGCTGAACGTCATAGGCGTCGTCAATCTGCATTTCTGGGTAAGTCTTCGACAGTTGGGGAATAACGATACGGGTCGTTTCCGCCTTCAGCAGGCTTTCAGCCGCCTCCTGCCGTTGTGCTTCGGTAAGCATTTGGATCTCCTGATTTTCAGATATACGGGATTGACGATCAGCCAATCTGCGAAAGCGCGAACATGCTCGTGCCAACAAAAAGCACCGCGGGAGTGAACAGCGTCAGGTTCGCATCGGTCTCGAATTTCAGACCAAAAACGTTCCACTGGAACGGCGGAACACCATGGACATGATCGACGATCCAGCCACCGTAAACGCCACGAAGAACGACGGCCGACCAGAAACCGAGATAGATCCCGCCGGCGGTAAAGGCAGCGATCCAAAGCGGCCAGACGTCGGAGCCGGCCGTCCAGATCAGAAAAAGAGCAATAAGCCCGATGTAGCAATAAGACATGACCTGCCAGACGCAGTGGAAGCGGGCATGACCGGTCCAGGACGGATTGAACCAGTGCGTCTTGTTGCTGTCGAAGAGCAACGGAATAGCGCTGTAACCAAGCGTTGCAATTGTCAGTAGAATCTTCGCGGTTATAAGCATGATATCCTCCCAAATGACCTCCTCATTGACGGACTCCCTTCCGGCAATGTGGTGTACCACAATACGGTACACTGTATCTCTATTTGAGCAAGAAAATTCGCTTTGTCAAGCAACCTTTCTCAAGGCAATCAGGCTGACGTTTATTTTGGTTAGATTGACGCGCCGAATGTACTTTGAACGGAACGGCGGAAGTCGATCAGGGCCGCCTTGATTTCCTCTTCGCGTCGAAGGAACCGTGCCATCGGAAGAGCAACGGAAATCGTCAGTTGCTTGCCTCCGATTTCGGGAAGAGTTGTCGCGATGGCGCAAGCGTCTTCGCCATACTCCTCGCGGTCGACGTAAAGCCCGACCTCACGGAACGCCGCCACCTGCGCCAGCAGGACTTCGGCGTCAGTAATCGAATTGCTTGTCATCTTCGGCATACCTCCCGCCAAGAGCTGAAGGGCCTCGGCCCTCGAAAGAAGCCCGAGATGCGCTTTGCCGTTAGCAGTACAATTGATCGGATGCTGTTTACCGACGTAGGAGATCACACGGATCGTCTCATTCGACGCCTTTTGCTCGATGACAACGACTTTCCCCTGCTCCAGAGACGTCAGATCAATATTCTCACCTGTCCTGTGGTGAAGCTGCTCGATCATCGGCGCAAGGAGTGTCCGCGCATCGAGGTGCACTTTGGCCCCAAGCCGCGCCAGTTCCATCCCGAGATAGACCCCTTGCTGACCGAATGACTTTGTCACAAAGCCAACGCTGTTAAGGGACGCAACAAGACGCTGTACCGTCGAGCGAGGCAGGGTCGTGGCTTTGGCGATTTCTCCTAGGCTCGCTCCAGGATGGTCCGCAACGAAGCGCATAACCGCTACCGACCTGATCAAAGTCTGACTATCGCCCGACTTGCCATTCAAATCAGTAGCCATCGCTTTTCCCGCTTTTCCAAATATTTGGCTTCAATCCGTAGGATTGAAACATCATCCGCTTTTACCACCGTTTACTGTCTCGGCAAGCAGTACGGGGAAAATCCGCCGCTTGACGGTTGACAAAAAGCACGGTTCATGGGGATATTGATATAGTGTACCGTTATACGATACACAAGCAAGTGGAGGCTTGCTGAGCCCGTCATTAGCCTGAGGAGAGGTAACGGCGGTGTTCTTAAGGAGGAGTGCGCGTATTTCGCGCAGAACTTTGGAGGGGATTACCATGTTTACGCGGCGTCTTTTTTTGAAGACGGCTACGCTCGGAAGCGCTGCCGTTGCCACCGGTCAGTTTGCGTTACCGGCCTATGCGCAGAACCGGACGATCAAGATCGGTTTCGTCTCGCCACAGACCGGCCCGCTTGCGATTTTTGCCGAGCCCGACCGCTTCGTGCTCGAACAGTTCAAGAAGACCATCGGCTCTGGCATATCCATCAACGGCGCTGTTCATCCCGTCGAATTTGTCCTGAAGGACAGTCAGTCGAGTTCCAACCGCGCCTCGACCGTGGCGCAGGAACTGATCCTGAATGACGAAGTGGACATCATTCTCGCCTCGTCAACTCCCGACACCACCAACCCCGTGGCCGACCAGGCAGAGATCAACGGTGTTCCATGCGCCACGAACGATACGCCTTGGCAGCCGCACTTCTTCGGCCGCAAGGGTGATCCGGCGACAGGCTTTCAATATACATATCACTTTTTCTGGGGCCTAGAAGACATCATCGACGTTTTCATGTCGCAATGGGATGTCATTGCCAAGGGCAAAACTGTCGGAGCTATGTGGCCGAACGACCCGGACGGCAATGGCTGGGGCGACCAGAAGCTTGGCTTCCCACCCGTCATGGAAAAGGCTGGCTACAAGCTGGTCGACCCTGGCCGCTACCAGAACATGAGCGATGACTTCTCGGCACAGATTTCCGCCTTCAAACAGGCAGGTGTCGAAATCGTCTCAGGCGTGATGATCCCGCCGGATTTCACAACCTTCTGGACGCAGGCGGCTCAGCAGGGTTTCAAACCGAAGGTCGTGAACGTCGCCAAGGCCTCGGAATTCCCCCAGATGATGGCCGTTCTCGGCGAGGGGGCTCGTAACCTCTCCGTCGAGGTGTGGTGGCACCGAAAGTTCCCCTTCGCGTCAAGCTTCACCGGCCAGAGTTGCGAAGACCTCGCCGCCGATTACGAAAGGGCAACCAGCAAGCCTTCTACGATGCCGCTCGGCGCAAAGCACTCGCTCTTCGAAGTGGCACTGGACGCGCTGAAGCGCTCCGAAAACATCGACGATCCAGATTCGATCGCCGCTGCCATCAAGTCGACAAAGCTCGACACAGTGTTCGGTCGCATCGACTTCTCCGCAGGGCCGGTTCCGAACGTTTCGAAAACGCCTCTTGCCGGCGGCCAATGGCAATTCAAGGACGACAAGCCATCGCTCGAGATCGTCACTAATTCGCATTCGCCGATCATTCCCCTCACAGCTGAAATGCAACCCATCGGCTGACATCGGCAGCGGAGCGCCACAGCGCTCCGCACTTTTAGTGGAGGGAATTCCATGCAACCCCTGTTGCAACTGACAAATGTCAGCAAGTCATTTGGCGCGTTGAATGTAACCGACGACGTCACGCTGTCCCTCGCCCCCGGCGAGGCGCTGGGCATAATCGGGCCAAACGGTGCCGGCAAGAGCACACTATTCAACCTTATTGGCGGGACCCTGCCGGTCTCGTCCGGCTCCGTCTCGTTCGACGGCATGGATGTCACTCGGCTTTCGGCGGCGCAACGCTGCAGGCGCGGCATTGCTCGCTCTTTCCAGATCCCGCATCCATTTGTGGGGATGAGCGTTTACGAAAATCTCCTGGTGGCGTCGGCCTTCGGCAACTCAGGGCATCGCGACCCGAAGTCTTCCTGTCGCGAGATCCTCGAACGGACAGGATTGATTGCCAAGTCCAACAGACCGGCGGGCTCTCTCACGCTGCTCGAACGCAAACGGCTGGAATTATCCCGAGCGCTCGCAACCGGCCCGAAACTTCTGCTGCTCGACGAGATTGCGGGCGGCCTGACGGAGGGAGAATGCCACGAACTGGTGGAAACCATCCGTTCTATCTCCGCCGGCGGCGTTTCCATCATCTGGATCGAACATATCGTCCACGCACTGACGTCGGTCGTCTCTCGACTAGCGGTCATTGATTTCGGGCGTATCGTCGCCAACGACGAGCCGGAGCTCGTCATGGCCGATCCTGTTGTTCAACAGATTTATCTTGGGATTTCCATCGATGACGCCGTTGCTTGAAACGAGAAACCTCAAGGCCTTCTACGGCGACTTCCAGGCGCTGTTCGGCATCGACTTCGCCATGAGCGACAATGAGACGATTGCAATCATCGGCGCCAATGGCTCGGGCAAGTCGACTTTCTTGCGAACCCTCGTCGGTCTTTGTTCTTCGAACGGACAATGCGTCGTTTTAGATGGACAAGCCATCGCCGGTATGCCGGCGAACACGGTTCATAGGCTCGGTCTTGCGCTCGTGCCGGAAGGGCGGCGTCTGTTTGCTTCACTCTCGGTCGAAGAGAACCTGCTGATCGGCGCATCGGGCGGGCGCAAGGGATACTGGAACCTTAACCGGGTCTTCGAGCTGTTCCCAGATCTTCTCCCAAAACGGAAAAATCCGGGAACAGCCCTCTCCGGCGGCCAGCAGCAGATGGTCGCAATCGGCCGTGCGCTCATGTCCAACCCCCGCCTGCTTCTCTGTGACGAGATCAGCCTTGGCCTTTCTCCAAAGGTGGTCAAGGACATCTACCGAGCGGTTCCGCTCATCCGCGAACAGGGTACCGCCATGATCGTCGTTGAGCAGGATATCAACCAAGCGCTTGCCTTTGCCGATCGCGTCTATTGCTTCATGGAAGGTCGGGTAACGCTGACCGGCCGGCCGGCAGAACTTTCAAGGACGCAGATCGCAAATGCCTATTTCGGCGTAGAGAAGGAGGCCGTTTGATGGTCTGGATGAACGCACTGGTCCAGGGGTTGCTGCTCGGCGGTCTCTATGCGCTTTTTCGCTGCCGGTCTTTCGCTGATGTTTGGGGTCATGCGCTTCGTCAACATAGCACATGGTGACTTTATTGTATTGGGGGCCTACCTGCTTATGGCAACCACCGTTTCGCTCGGCCTCAACCCGATGGTTAGCGTCATAGCAATCGGTATACTGATGACGGTGGCCGGCTACGCAACCCAACGTTTCCTGCTCAACCGCGTTCTCGGCAAGGATATCCTACCGCCGATTCTGGTAACCTTCGCGTTATCGATCATACTACAGAACGCCCTGCTCGAAATCTTCTCCGCCGACAGCCAAAAGATTCAGACGGGTCGGTTCGAGACAGCGAGCATCAATATCGCGAGTGACTTCGCGATCGGCTTTCTTCCACTCGCGATGTTCCTGACCGCGATCGCCGTCATTGCGTTCCTTCAGTTCATCTTCTATCGCACCGGTCTCGGCAGGCTGCTGCGAGCCACGTCGGACGATGCTGAAATCGTGCCGCTGATGGGCGCAAACAACGCCCATATCTTCGGCCTCGCGACTGGACTGGCCTCACTCGTCGTGGCGGTTGCCGGGATGTGGATGGCGATGAAGACAAATTTCGACCCAACCGCCGGCTCAAGCCGCCTGCTGTTCGCCTTCGAAGCGGTTATCATCGGCGGTCTCGGCAATATCTGGGGAACCCTCGCTGGAGGAATGATCCTTGGTGTCGCCCAAACATTCGGGGCCCAGATCGATGCCGGTTGGCAAATCCTCGCAGGTCACCTTGTGTTCCTGTTGATCCTCATCATCCGGCCGACCGGCCTCTTTCCCAAAATCAGCGGGTAATCCGATGTCCCATGCAATCAACGTGTCTCCCTCTGTCGCCGGACCGTCACGTCTGACCGGCCCAGCGCTGCTCGCCCTCGTCGTCGCCGTCCTGATCTCAGCGCCATGGTTCCTCGGTCGCGCTGAACTCAGGAGCATGATGGAAGTGCTCAGCTATCTGGCGCTTGCGCAGACCTGGAACCTTCTTGCTGGATATACCGGTCTCATATCCGTTGGCCAGCAGGCCTATGTCGGTCTCGGCGGGTATCTGTTCTTCGCTCTCGCTATGTTCACCGGCGTACCGGTGCTTGCTGCACTGCCGATCGCTGGCCTGATGGTCGGTCTTCTCTCTATCCCGACGGGGTGGGTCGCTTTCCGGCTCAAGGGCGCCTATTTCGCGGTTGGCACCTGGGTCATCGCGGAGGTCTTCCGGCTTTTGGCCGCTCAGGTCACCTCGCTTGGCGGCGGCTCCGGTATTTCCCTGCCAGTCAAGATTGCCGCATCAATCGCCGCCAGCCGTGAAGGTCGCGATCTCTGGATGTATTTTCTCGCCTTAGGCCTTGCAGCGGTCTCGGTGCTTGGAGTGTGGGCCCTCCTCCGGTCGCGTTGGGGAATGGCACTGACCGCCATTCGTGATAATGAGGCAGCAGCTCAGTCGGTGGGCATCGACACAAGAGGGGCGAAATACTTTATCTATGTCCTCGCAGCAGTGATGACCGGGATCACTGGAGCCTTCCTATCTTTCCAGCGCCTGCGCATTACCCCGGATTCTGCCTTCTCGGTAACCGATTGGACCGCCTTCGTCATCTTCATTGTGGTAATCGGCGGCATAGGGACGCTGGAAGGCCCGATCATCGGCGTCATCATCTTCTTCGCACTGCGCTCGATCGCAGCGGATTGGGGGTCGTGGTACCTGATCCTTATGGGCGCAACGGCCATCGCTGTCATGTTGATAGACAAGCGCGGCGTTTGGGGAGCACTACACGCCCATTTTGGATGGGAACTCCTGCCGACCTCGCGGCGATTGTGATCCGCCAGACGAACCGCCGCGGAAAGCTGGCAATTGCTTTCTTTTGAAAAACTTTGGGGGCGCCTGTTCAAACAAGGATCGGACCGTCCGCCGATCTGAAGCATCTTGCGCATCTTATCAATGCAGGCACATCCTGGGCAGTTGTTATTTTCCGCAGGCTGGATCTACTGCGATGCTTTGCTATCCTTCCCAATGCGTCTAGGGTCAGGACCCATTGATTTGAATTGACGGCTATGATTCAGACGGGCGTATACTTGCCCGCGTCAATCATGTAGCTCTCTTCATGCCGCCATAGGGTTTGCGCTCCAGCGAAAGTCCGTCGCATCCATCCACATGCGGTGAAGAACGACACCCAGTTTGCGTGCAAGGGCAACCTTCGCGCGCTTCATCCCGCGACGCCTAGCCACATCGAGCGCCCAGCGCTTTAGACTGGAAAAGCGCGTTGCCCGCGTCAGCATGATGTGCGCGGACTCGAACAATGCGGTTCGCACCATCGCGTCGCCGACCTTGCTGACGCCGCCATCGCGATCGGTTTCGCCGGATTGATATTTCTTCGGCGTGAGCCCGAAGTAGGCACCGACTGTGCTGGACTTTTCGAACCGGGCTGGATCATCGACCGCGGAGCGGTAGGTCAGCGCAACCAAGGCACCGACACCCGGCGCACTCATCAGCCTTTGGCAAACTCTGTCGGCGCGGGCGATCCTGAGCATCTCGCGGTGCAGCTTCGTAAATTCGCTCCACAGCGCCGCTCGCGCCGTCAGCATCGCGTCAATCACCATCGACAATATCGCATGCCCTGCAATCAGTTCGCGGATGCGCGCCTCGAAACGCCCTCGGCTGACTTCGCCGACCTTTAATCCATAGCCGCGCAGGATACCCCGGATACTGAGCTCGACGTCGAGCAGCTTGGATTGCAGAAGCTTGCGGCCAACCAGGAGAGCCCGAGTGTCCTGGGCCGGCGACGATTTGGCGTGGACCGGACGATACCACCCCATGCGGAGCAGTTGCGCGATCCCCCGTGCATCCTTGCGGTCGGTCTTCACCGTCATCGCCGAAAGCGCCGCCTTCACATGCCGCGTTTCCAGCAAAACCACCTCATGACCTGCAGCAACGAGAGCCGCGTGTAGCCATTGGGACAACGGCCCGGCTTCAAGGCCGATGCGCTCTACCGGAAAGTCCAGTTGATCAAAATACCCGACCAGGCATTCAGGCTCGCTGCCTACCTTGACCTCGCGAACCAACTTGCCCGTCGCGTCGACCACGCACACGCTGCTCTCTTTCAGCGAGACGTCGATTCCTGCATAATACTCCACGGCTGTTCCTCTCATGATGCTTGAGGCCGAACGCTCGGACCTCGTTTCCAAACATCATCATTCTGAGGGACAGCCACCCAACTGACTACTCATGAGACGCCGGCCCATTACGGCATCTAGGTTTGCAAGCCTAACGTCGCAATACACTCGATTTCGACGTCGAACAATGGCCAAGGCTTGATCGCCACGCAGGTGCGGGCGGGAAAACCGCCCGTGAAATATTCGCGGTATATTTCGTTCAGCCCACCCATCATGTCCGTATCTGCAACGAAAGCGAGTGTCTTGACCGCCCTGTCCAGGGAGGACCCTGCGTAGCGCAGCGTGAAGGCGAGTGCATCCATGGAGGCACGGGTCTGCGTCCTAATGTCTCCCTTCACAATTTCTCCCGTCTTGCAGTCGATCGGCGGCATGCCGCAGGTGTAAAGGAGATCTCCAACCTGCACGAGCGCGGATGTCGGGGCACCCAGCTTCCGGATCGTTTCGGAAATCACAGGCACTTCAATGATGGTTCTTTTCATTTCTCATCTCCGATGACCGTGTGCATCCGACGCGCCTGACGCCGGATACACACGTATCGTTCCACTATGGTTGCGACGCCTGCCTTACCAGGCCACGAACTTGCCTGCCTGCTTGAGCGCCTGACGCTTCTCCTCAAGAGCATCGAGCCCCTTCAGAAAAGTGGCCGTATCGCGGGTCGAGGCATAGCGCTCCAGTTCGGTTCCGAACGGAATAACGAAGTCGAGCGGCAACAGACCGTAGGGATTGGGCAGAGAGACGAACTCGCCACCGGCAGTGAACTTTTCGAACTCTCGCTTGCCGACAACGCTGTAGAAATCGGTCGGCGCCTTGTTGCTCGCGGCCAGCGTTCCCTTGACCCTGTTGAAAGCGGCCTGCCCTTCCGGGCTCGCCACCGCGCGAAGAAAGTTTTTCGTCGCCTTCTCCTTGTCGCCCTTGAGAGCCATGGCAACATCGGTCTGGAACAATGTGATCTTCTCGAGCCCCGGCCCGAAGAAGAAATCAAAATCGGCGCCGGGCTTCCAGCCGCGCTGCTGCATGTAACCGGCAGCCCAGTCGCCGACCACGAACATGGCAACCTCGCCACGCATCATCCGGTCGACAACCTCCGTCCACTTTGCACCTGGCCAGTTCGGATCGAAGTTCGCGGCGACATGCGTGTTGAAGAGTTCGAACGACTCTTTGAGTTCGGGACCGTTGATCGCGACTTCGCCTCTTGCGAACGGCCAGAATCCGTCGGTACCCAGAACCGAAAGCATCGATCCGTACCACTGTTGAAGAATGTATCCGTGCGGCGAGGCAGCGCCCAGCGGGATGATGCCGGCAGCCTTGATCTTGTCGCACACCGCCTGGAACTCCTTCCATCCGGTTGGGACGGACAGGCCGAGCTTGTCGAAAACCGCCTTGTTGTAGAAGCAGTTACCAATAACGCTCAGGCATATGGGCAGGGCGAAATGATCGTCGCCCAGCGACACGATTCTGCGCAATGCTTCCGGATAGATGTTGTCGCCATCAATCTCGGCCCAGACATCGTTGATGTTGAGCAATGTGCCGCTGGCGCTGGCATCACGCAATTCGGCGCCCGGATTCGATTGCGCCGCGACCGGCGGAATACCGCCCAGTTTTGCGGTCTGGAGTTGCTGTCGCAGACCGGCGGCTGAACCAGGGATAACCCGTTCGGTAATGGGCGTCTCGGGATGGCGCGCATTGGCAACAGCCATCAGTGCCTTGACGGCATCGAGTTCGCCGCCGGCACCCCAGTAGTGCCAGAACTCAGGCACCTGATCGGCGAAGGCACCCGACGGTATGGCTGTGGAGGCAAGGGCGCCCGCAGCCATCAGATTGAATGCGCGCCTGCTCATTTCAGTTTTCACGATTAGTTCCCCTTATGTGGCGGTTGACTGCTCATATGACGGAAATGACGAATTATTTTTCCGTATATAAGATTAATAATAAGACGCCCAAAAAATGAGTCAATATGCGTCTTTTCTTTAGAAAAATGGCCATTTTTCCGCAAATGTCTCTGACAAGGCACATCGTTAGCCTATAAATGTCGCATAAATTTCAATTATTGTCGCAAATGAATATCAGCAATTTTCTTTTTTATAATTGATTTTAATGGACAAAATTTTTATCCGATATACAGAATAAAAATCAATCACCCGACCGCGACAGCACAGGAACGCCTAAAATGGCTTCACATACAGAGCCCCGACATGGCGAAATGACGGGCACCGGACCGACGCGGCAGAGCGCGCGGGAACGCCTGATCATATTCGACACGACACTTCGGGATGGCGCCCACTCTCCCCTCGTCGCCTTTAGCGATCACGACAGGATGGCAATTGCAGCACAGCTCAACGAAACCGGCGTTGATATTGTCGAGGTCGGCACGCCGGCAGCATCGCGGGAGGAGTTCCTGCTCGTCGCCGCAATGTCCCGCATTCTGGAAAAGGTGACGGTTTGCGCCCTCTGCCGCCCGACACGGCAGGAGATCGAGATTGCCGCCGAGGCAACTCATGGCGCCCGGCGGCGACGGCTGCACACATTCATCTCCACGTCGCCGCAACAGATGCAGACACAGGGGCTTGCCGCGGAGGATGTGCTTGCGGCGATAGCGACCGGCCTCTCCGAAGCGCGCCGTTTCACGGATGACATCGAGTGGTCCAGCGAGGATGGCAGCCGCTCGGATATCGACTTCCTGTGCCGATGTGTGGAGATCGCCATAAAATCCGGCGCCACGACGATCAACATTCCCGATTCGACCGGGCACATACTGCCGCACGAATACGAGGCATTGCTGCGGACCCTGATGGAGCGCGTTCCGAATGCCGACCGCGCAACCTTTTCCGTTCATTGCCATGACGATCTCGGCCTTGCCCTCGCCAATACCCTTGCAGGCATCCAGGGCGGGGCCAGGCAAGTCGAATGCACGATCGAGGGATTGGGCGCGCGAGCCGGCAACACGGCAACGGATGAGATGCTTGGCATTTTGCAAGGCCGTGCCGCCGCCGTTCCCTACCGGACCAACCTCAATTCCGGACAGATCGCCAAGGCCGGAGAGCTGGTTCGAAGCATGATCGGAAAACCCAAAGCATTTCCACTGAAATCCGGATCGGACTCACGCCCGGACAATGCGTGAAAACAAGAAGTTAGAGCGTGTCCGGTGAACCCATGCTCACCGGACACGCTCCAAGCGCGCCGATACGGCGTGAACAACAGACTTCACGGCCAAAACGGCCCTTCATCGAACTGTGCAACCCGGCATTGCCGAATCCATCAACACAGCCACAGGCAGACAGATCATGTCACATCACGCCGCCAGCCAATTCCAGAACAGGGAAAGGAGAAGCTTTCTCCTTTTTCTTCTGTGCCCCGTCGTGCTTTTTCTCGGGGCTTACGTCTATCCCGTACTGAATACGGTCCAGCTTTCCTTTTACGACTGGAACGGAATGTCGCCCGACATGACCTATGTGGGGCTCGAAAATTACCGAATGATCCTGTCCGAACCGCGCGTCCAGCACGCCTTCGTCAACAACCTGAAATGGCTCGTCTATTACCTGGTCGTGCCGACATCGGTCGGGTTGGGACTCGCCCTGCTGCTCGACAGCGATCTGCCCGGAACCTATGTCTTCCGCACCATCTTCTTCATCCCGTTCACGATTACCACGGTTGCGGTCGCATCGGTTTGGCGCTGGATCTACGAGCCGAATATCGGCCTTCTGTCGGAGGTACTGAAGGCGGTCGGACTGGGGGGGCTCGCCCACAACTGGCTCGGAGACCCGTCTACAAATACCTACGCCATCATGCTGGCATCGCTGTGGGCATGGAGCGGCTTTACCTTCCTCATCTACTTCGCCGGACTGCGCAACCTGCCGGCAGAGCTGATCGAAGCCGCAAAGCTGGATGGCGCCTCTGCCTGGACCATCCTGCTGCGCATCAAGCTGCCGCTGCTGATACCATCGACAATCGTCGTCATGGGAATTGCCGCCATCGATTCCATGCGCGTGTTCGACATCGTCTGGGCAATGACGGAAGGTGGGCCTTACGACTCCTCATCCGTTCTGGCTGTTGAAATGTATTCCACTTCGTTCGCCAGGTTCCAGATGGGCGCGGGTGCCGCTGTTGCCGTGCTCCTGTTCCTCGTCGCGGCAATCGTCGTCATGCCTTACGTTTTTTATATGTCCGGCCGCATGGAGGATATTCGCGAATGAGCCACGCATATACAATTTCCGGACATTTTTCCGGCCGCAGGACTATGGCCACGGCCCGATATGTTCTTCTGCTCGCGCTTGCCGGGCTTTACCTGACGCCGCTCGTCCTTGCCCTGATCTCGTCGTTCAAGACACCGGCGGAACTGCAGCAGGTCCTTTCCCTTCCATCGGGTTTCTATACGCGCAACTACGCGGAAGGCTGGGATCGCATCGGGCACAGCATTCTCAACAGCTTCATGATTACCATCCCGGCTGTCATCCTGTCGGTCTTCGTCGGCGCACTCGCGGCGTTTCCGCTTTCGCACACGCGAATTCCGGGCGAGCGATACCTCTTTCTTCTCCTGCTCGCCGGCATGCTGGTGCCACAGCAAACCGTACAGATTCCGCTTTTCCTGATCATGCGGGCACTCAGGCTCTACAACACCATTCCCGGCATGTGGCTGGTCCATGTGGCCTATGGCGTACCTTTCTGCGCCTTCTTCATGCGGAATTTCTTCTCCTCCATGCCGCGTTCAATGTTCGAGGCAGCAAGAATCGATGGCTGTGGTCCGGCAGGCTACTTCTTCAAAATTCTGCTACCCGCGTCAGCGTCCGGCCTGGCGGCACTCGCGATTGTCCAGAGCCGTTCGGTCTGGAACGATCTGTTCTTTGGCCTGACCATCACAAGCGGCCCGTCAACGCACCCAGCGCCCGTTGCCCTCTACAGCCTGATCGGCGGGCTCGAAGTCGATGACGGCCCGATCATGGCAGCGACCGTCATTTCCATTCTTCCCATGATGGTCGCGTTCCTGCTGTTCCAGAAGGCCTTTACGCGCGGACTGCTTGGAGGTAGCTCAAAGTAGCACTCCTTTTTTCGACGTCCGAGAAAGCCTTTATGCATCCATCGATAATCCGGCAGATCAACGCAGCGCGAATTTTTCACGCGATCCGCCAGCGCCCGAACATGTCGCAGCGGGAAATTTCGGAGATGACGGGCTCCGACAAGTCCACTGTTTCGATGGTGATAAAAGACTTCGAAGCCGCCGGACTGATCGAGCGCACATCGCGGAAGTCGGACAGTCGTCCCGGCAGGCCGGGTGAATGCATTTCCATTTCCACGCGCGGCGGCCTGCTTGTCGGGGTGCATCCGAATCCGGACGATATTCAGTATGTCGTCGCGGGTCTCGACGGTGTGCCCCTGCACACGATCACGAGACCCCTGCCGCGCGATCCCGCGCGGCTCGGAAAGGAAATCGCCATTGCCATCCGCAAGGCCACCGCGGACATTTCCCGCTCTGCAAAAGAGGTCCGCGCCGTCGGCATATCGATACCCGGACTGGTCAGCGACCACGAACTGCTTGCCCAGTCGCCCAACCTTCACTGGAACGACGTGCATCTCGGGAAATTGCTGCAGGAGGCGCTGGGTATTCCCTTCTACATTGACAACAACGCCAATGCCTCCGCAATCGCCGAATTTTACTTCGGTCGCGGTACTGAAACGGGCGACTTCGCCTATGTGGAAAGCGGCAGTGGCGTTGGTGCCGGACTGTTCCTCGACGGGACCATCTACAGAGGCGTTCACGGCTTCGCGGGCGAGTTCGGACATATGAAGATTGTCCCACAGGGGCGGTTGTGCCGCTGTGGCAGTCTTGGCTGCATATCCGCCTACACGTCGGACTACGCAATCATCCAGCGACTGAAACTGAAGGACATCAAAGTCGATTCGCAGGATGAAATCCTGCAGCTTGCCAAGGAACAGAATCCGCATGTTCTTTCGGCTCTCGACGAAGCGGGCCGCCATCTCGGCATCGGACTTGCAAACCTGGTCAATCTGCTCAACGTCCCTCTCCTCGTACTCGGCGGCGGCTTCGACGTACTGGCGCCTTTCATGCGAAGAGGCATAGAGGAATCGCTGAGGGAAATGGCACTGCCGTCAGTGCTCAAGGATGCGCGCGTCGAACAATCCAAACTGGGAGCCTCCGCCGTTCCGCTCGGAGGAATCGCGCTGGCGCTGGAAGGCTGTACCAGCCACAACAACACGGAAGCGAGCCCGTGGTGAACACGGGCTCGCGTTGGTCATCCGACAAACTCAATCGCAAAAGCCTCGAACGGCCGTAATGCCACTTTTTGCAACAAATCGGTCCGGATGTCGTGGTTCGTCACCAGGCAAGTCCCCGAGGCACCGGTTATCGCCTCCGGCAGATCCACGGTCAGCGGATCACCGGAGAAATTGGCGATCACGACAATGCGGCTGCCGGCGCGACGGCGCTCATAAGCAAATATCCGCGGGTGCTCCGGTAAAATCGGGAAATAATCTCCATAGACCACCGTATCGTTCGATTTCCGGAGTTCTATGAGCTTTCGGTAGTGGTGGAGTATGGACGCGGGATCATCGATCTGCGACGCCACGTTGATTTCGGTGAAATTCGGATTCAGCCCGAGCCACGGCTTTCCCGTGGTAAACCCGGCCTCGGCCGTAGCGTCCCATTGCATCGGCGTGCGGCCATTGTCCCGGCCGCTGACATAAATGCCTTCCATCACCTCATCATGCGGTATACCGGCGGCAATCCGTTCCGCATAAACACGACGGGCCTGAACGTCCTCGTAATCCGTGATCGACGGGAAGCGGACATTCGTCATGCCGATCTCCTCGCCCTGATAGACATAGGGCGTTCCCTTCATCAGATGCAGGACCGTCGCAAGCATCGTGGCGGATTCACGCCGGAAAACACCGGGATCACCGTATTTGGAGACGGCTCGCGGTAGGTCGTGATTGTTCCAGAAGAGAGCGTTCCAGCTTTGGGGCAACAATTCCCGCTGCCACCGGGAAAGGATTGATTTCAGCCGGACAAGATCGAACGGCAGCGGTTTCCATTTATCGTGAACCGGATCGCGATCAAATGTAATGTGCTCGAACTGGAAGACTTGCGAAAGCTCCTTGCGGGCGGGGTCCGCGTAAAGATTGCCGATCGCCGGTGTCGCGCCCCATGTCTCGCCGACCGTCATGATGTCACGGCCCTCGAAGGTGTGGCGATACATTTCCTGCAGATAATCGTGCAGTCGCGGGCCGTTCTCGACAATTCCCAGATCGGGAACCTTGCCGATGTAATCGATGACGTCGAGCCGGAAACCGCCAATGCCCCGGTCGAGCCACCAGTTCATCATGGCATGGATTTCGCGCCGCAACGCCTCGTTTTCCCAGTTCAGGTCGGGCTGCTCGCGCGCGAAGAGGTGATAGTAATATTCGCCGCTTGCTTCATTCAGTGTCCAGGCGCTGCCACCGAAATGGGACCGGCGGTCGGTCGGAGGCGAGCCGTCCGCCTTCGGTTTGCGCCAGATATAGTAGTCGCGATAAGGACTGTCCGGCGAGGAAACCGCCTGCTGGAACCACGGATGCCGGTCAGATGTATGATTGACCACGAGGTCCATAAGAATGCGGATACCGCGCTTGCCAGCCTCGTCAATCAGCAACTGCATCGTTGCGAGATCCCCGAACTCAGGCGCGATATCGCGGTAATCAGAGATATCGTACCCGTGATCGATCATGGGTGACGCATAGACGGGGCACAGCCATATGACGTCGATCCCCAGCGTCTGCAGATAATCGAGCTTTGCGACGATACCGGCTATATCGCCGATACCGTCTCCGTTGGAATCGGAAAAGCTCCGTGGGTAGATCTGGTAGACGGTGGCACGATGCCACCATTTTTCCGAAAGGTTCGTTTGCATTCCATTCCCCGTCATTAATGCGCTGCCGCTCTTGCGAGACCTATTTCAGCGTTGCCATCAGGCCGGCCAGAAGCCGTCCGCGTGGAGCGATGCTTGCCAGATCGATCGACTCCGTCACCTGATGCGCATTCGCACCAACCGGCCCGAGAGCATCCAGCGTGGCGATGCCGATCGCGCCGGTGATGTTTCCATCCGACCCGCCGAACAGCATTTCATGATCGAGCGCGATCGCGAGTTCTTCGCCGACACCACGGGCAACCTGCCAGATTTCCTCGTCCTGGGGACCGGGCGTCCATGTCGGGCGCGCCGCCTTGATGCGAACTTCCGCGGTAATTCCGGGCTCGTCGATGACGTGGTGCAGCTTCTGGAACGCTTCCTCCAGCAGCCTGTCTTCCTTCGCCGTGCTGCTGATCTCCGCATAGGCGGATACAGGCACTGATGCGATCTTAAGCCCGGCCTCCAGATAGATTGGGGTGTAGGAGCACTCGGGACCATTGAGACCGTCAATATTCACCAGCGCCTTTGCCATGGCGATGATCGCCGATTTTCCGTCCTCGCGTTGCAGGAAGGCGTGAGTTTCCTTGCCATGCACCCACAACTGGAAACGTCGGGTGGGATAGCGGCCGGTCACCAACCTGCCATTGGGTTCGGCACCTTCGGGAACGAGAACATATTTCTCGCGTGCCGCATGGTGCTCGATCAGTTCACGGGTGCTGGGGCTGCCCTGCTCTTCGTCAGACGTCAGCAGAAACCGAACGGGAAGGTTCAGTGCAATGCCTGCCTTTCGCAATTCCCGATAGGCCGTGAGGGCGAGATAGTTGCCGCCCTTCATGTCGTAGAGGCCGGGGCCGTAGCACCGGCCATCCTCTTCTTTCCACGGCATGCGCGACACGAGGCTGCCGATCGGATGGACCGTATCGAGATGGCCGAGGACCAGAATACCCGGCCGTTTGTCCTCAGGCGAAAAATCGGCAAAGACGCAGTCGCCAAACCCCATGCGGCCGGGAATATGCTGCGTTACCGCCCCGCTCGCGCGGAGCTCTTCGGCTGCGAGTGCCGTCATACGACTGACAGCCTCCCCATCCCACGACGGGCTTTCGCATTCCACCCATCGCCGAACCCCGGCGAGATAGGTCGGAACGTCAAACGGAAGAGACTTGTAGGAAGCAGACATGAAAAAATTCCCGGGTTGTTGAATTTCGTGCAAGAGCGTGGCCCGCTTTCAGGCAAGGCTGCGTAAGCTTTCGAGCGTCGGAACGGATGGACGGTATTCGAGGCCCACAGGACCGGCATAGCCATTGGCCCGCAGCCAGTTCAGAACGCTCCGCCAGTCGATTTCTCCCGTGCCCGGTTCATGGCGGCCCGGCGCATCGGCAAGATGGACATGCCGGACGCGGTCGACCCGTCCGGCAAGCACAGCGGCAGGATCTTCGCCCATGACATGCGAATGGTAGATGTCATAAAGCAGCCGCACCTCGGGGCATCCGACAGCATCGACGATATCGAGCCCCTCAACCGTGGAGGAGAGAAAATAGCCGGGGTGGTCGACCCGGATATTGAGCGGCTCGAGCGCGAGAACGATGCCCGTTCCGGCAACGACCGACGCGGCTTTTCGCAGTCCGTCCACCAGCGCTTCCGACTGCCGGACCCTCGGAACCGAGTCGAGCAGATTTCCGGCCTGCACGATCAGCGTTCCCGCACCCAGTCGCCGGGCAACATCCACGGACGAACTCAGTCCTTCAAGAAAGCGCGCATGGCTGTTCAGGTCGGTCAGCGGCAGAACGGGCTCGGCGAGGATGGCGGCGAGATCCACTCCCGTTTCGAGGAGAGCGGCGTCCACCTCGTCGAGGTTCTTGTTGCTCCATCGCCAGAATTCGACAGTTCTGAAGCCGGCGGCATGTGCTAGCCGGATGCGGTCATGCATGGCCGTGGCTTCAGCGACGAACAGCAGTTCAAGGCAGGTAGAAAACCGGGGATCTATCATCGTCATGCTTTCGCAAGGTCGCGCACATTCCCTCAGTAGATCACCAGATCCGTGGCCGGATCGATGAGATACATCTGGTTCATATCGACCTGAAGGTGGAGCGGAGTGCCGGGGGTCAAAACGTCGGCCGGATCGAGCCGCACGCACAGGCTGGAGGATGCAAGCTTCACATAGGCCAGCGTCTCCGCTCCCAGCGGCTCCACGACGTCGACGGCCACTTCGACAGACGCGACATCCGGCCGGTTCAACCCAAGACCGAATGCTTCGGGACGAATGCCGAAAACCATCGACCGGCCGATATGGGGCGCATAGGCAGCCTTTCGTTCATCGGGAACCCGGACCGTTGCGCCCGTCTCAAGGCGAAGCAGCATGTCGTCGCCTTCCTTTTGCAAGGTCACGGGCAGGAAATTCATCGCCGGCGAGCCGATAAAGCCTGCGACGAAACGGCTGACCGGCCTGCGATAGAGTTCCTGCGGCGGGCCGACCTGTTCGATGATGCCGCCATTCATGACGACGACGCGGTCCGCCATCGTCATGGCCTCTACCTGATCGTGTGTGACATAGATCGTCGTCGTCGGCAGGGCCTGGTGCAGCTTCTTGATCTCCGTGCGCATCTGCACACGCAGCTTGGCGTCGAGGTTCGACAGCGGCTCGTCGAACAGAAACACCTTGGGGTTGCGCACGATGGCGCGCCCCATAGCGACACGCTGGCGCTGGCCGCCGGACAACATGCGCGGCTTGCGATCAAGAAGCGGCGTGATTTCCAGAATACGCGCTACCTCCACAATCCGCTTTTCGATCTCCGTTTTCGCGGTTCCGCGCTGCTTCAGGCCAAACGCCATGTTGTCGCGCACGGTCATGTGCGGATAAAGCGCGTAATTCTGAAACACCATCGCTATGTCGCGACGGCCAGGCGCGATATCGTTGACGCGCCGGCCGTCGATGCTGATATCGCCGCCTGAAATATCCTCCAGGCCGGCGACCATCCGTAATGTGGTGGACTTGCCGCAGCCGGACGGCCCGACCAGCACCACAAACTCATTGTCGTTGATCGCGAGGTCTATACCCTTGACCGCCTGATAATCGCCGTAGGATTTTTCCAGCTTGCGGATCGTCACTTTTGCCATTGACTATTCCTTCCGTATTTCGAGTGATCAGCCGCGGGCGAGCAGACGGTCGCTGGCCAGCCAGAACGGCGGCAGGCACAACGGGGTGGAGGAGAGCGGCAGGATATTGTCGCTGAGGTCGACGCCGATCTCGCGACGGATGAAGTCGCGTCGGGCGGCAATTCGTCCGGCGACTTCCGGGTACCGCTGCTCCAGTTCGGCCCTGAGCCCGGCGTCGGCAAAGGTTACGGCGTCCTCGCAGTTCAGTGCCCAGCCATCCGGCATCGGAACGGGAATGATATCCACCTGGAACGGCATGCCGGAGACGATCCGATCCTCGGAGCCCGGACGCACCGGCGAGTTGATCCATTCGTCATGACCGGTCAGATGCCCGGGATTGAGCGCAGATTTCAACCCGCCACGCGCCAGGGTGGAGACGACCGCCTCGTGAATATCGCCGCCGCGCGCGCCGATGTCGGCGGCTCCATACCATGCGGCCAAACCTTCCATGTAAGCCTGTGCGGGCTTCAGGAAGTCGTCGTTGCCGGCGGAGATCAGGCCTGCACGCGAGGAGAGCCCGCCCCAGTAGCTGATCGCGGTGCTGGCACCATCGCCTTCCGAGATGATGCGGCCACTCGGACTGCTGAGGCCGATCACCGGACCCGAACCATTCTGGGTGGTCATCATCATGTGGCAATTCATCGGTTCGCCGGCATATAACGCACGTGAAGCCGCTGTCAGTTCATTGTCACCGGGACGTATGCCGGTGACTACCCGCCACAGAGCAGCGGAAGCGCGGGCAGCAGCCCACTCGAAAGCGGCGATCTGGTCCGCGTCGACCACCGTGCGCAAGCCATCCTGCGCACCCATGAGGATGTGCGTGGATTCGACCGGAAGCCCGCCGGTGACGGCCTTGAGTGCTTTCGGAAGGAAATCCGGGACGTAGAAGGCGGGTTCGTCGAAGGACCATTCCGACGGTTCGAAATATTTCCAGCCGACGAGACCGACGGTGTCACCCTTTTTCAGGCCCGCTTCGCGCAGCACCGCCACGATATCGGACTTCTGCGACCGGTCCTGCGCCAGCAGACTGAGCGACTGGCACAGCAGCGTTTCAAACGCCGGCAGACGCGATATGGCGGTGTAGCTGAAGCATTCGTTACCGGTCACGAAAATCCGCTTGCCCTGCGGTCCCAGGAGAAGAAGCGCTTCCTCGAAACGCGGTTCGAAGGCCGAGAGAAAGGCGATATTGGCGAAATGTTCGCGGTCTGCATAAACCACGAGCCAGTCGGCACCGGCACGCTCGTAGGCGAGCTTGCAGCGCGCCTCGTACGTGGCCGGAGAAATCTCCGGCTGCTGCTGTGGCACGCCGAACTCCGTAATGGCGATGGTCTTGAGATTGAATGACATAGAAACCTCTTTCTGTTTTCTGTCTGGATCACCAGAGACTGTTGTGATTACCGATAACGATGGTGCAGCCCTCGAGAGCAAGCGCGAGACCTCCCCTCGGTGTGTCGGATGGCGATAATGCCGAATATTGAAGTGTGACCTGTTCGATGACCGCAGGCAGCGACATTTCGTCGAGCGATCGCTGGACAAACGGATGCAGAATGGTGCGGAACCGCAAAAGACCGCCGCCGAGAACGATCAGGCTCGGGTTGAACATGTTGACCATGTTGGAAAGTCCGAGGCCGAGCTTGGTGCCCGCATCCGTCACGATCTCGATGACCTGCGGATCACCCTCGGTGGCGGCCTGCGCCACTTCCTCGATGCATTTCACCTCGATGCCGGCTTCCCGCGTGCGCTGAAGTAGTGCGAAGTCCGAGACGTAGGCCGAAACGCATCCCTCGTTGCCACAGCGGCATAGCCGCCCGTTTGGCACGACTTTTGTGTGTCCGAATTCGCCGGCAAAACCGCCGCTGCCCCGATACAATGAACCGTCGAGAAAAATTCCCGATCCGACACCGGACTCGCTCGACACATAGATGAAATTGTCCGAGCGGATCGCTGCGCCGAACATATGTTCCGCCAGCGCGTCTGCATTCGCACTGTTGTCGATAAACAGCGGCAGCTGAATCTGCTCCTCCAGCAGTTTGCGCAACGGAATGTCCCGCCAACCGAAGTTCGGGGAGTGTGCCCAGTAGCCATCCGCGGTCAGCAGACCCAGAACGCTGATTCCGACAGCCCGAACATCGGCACGGCTGCGGCCGATCGATGCCACGAGTTCATCAATGCCCTTGTTAAGATGGGCGGCAAGTTCGCTATGATGAGGCATCGGCCGCGTGATGCTGCCCACGGGGACGCCGTCGAGCCCGGCAACAACAAAATGAATTTCCCACGGCACCGGGTGGATGCCGATGAAAAGCCCGCCGAAACCGGCAATCGAAATTCCATCGCCGGGGCGACCGCGACCGCCTCCCGCCTTACGCTGCGAGCGAACGATCAGTCCCGCGTCCTCGAAATCCTTCAGGATCGTCGAAACGGTCGACTTGTCGACTTCGGCCAGATCGGCGATCTCCCGCTGCGAAAGATCAGGATTGAGCCGGATCGTATGGAAAATCCGCGATGCGTGGTGCTGTCTAACTACGGAAGGGTGCAAAATCGATACCTGACACTATTGTGGTTGTTGCCTGTTACTTGGAAGCGCCGCCAAGAAGGCCCCGGGTGAATGCCTTCTGGAAAAGAAGGAATGCAATCATGATTGGCAACAACGATATGATCGTCGCAGCCATAAGTTGCCCCTCATCGACATCCATGCCACCAATCAGCATATAGAGGGCGACAGGCGCTGGGCTCGCGCCCGGTCCGTTCGTCAGCGTCAGGCCGAAGAACAGATCGTTCCAGACCGACCGGCTCTGCACGACCGTCAGCGCGGCAAGACCGGATACGGAAGCCGGAAGCAGGATCTTGAAGAAGTAACCCGACGGGCCGCATCCATCGATCTGGGCCGCTTCGTACATGGATCGCGGCACGGTCGAGAAGAAATTGCGCATGAAGAAAGTACAGAACGGAATGCCATAAGCGGTATGCACCAGCCACATGCCGGGAATAGTGTTGTAGAGACCGATTGCCCGCATGATGGTGAAGAGTGGAATCTGCACGGCCTGGTGGGGAATGAGCAGCCCTGCCAGAAGAACCAGGTAGATAAACCGGCCGCCGGGAATATTCACATGCGAAAGCGGATAGGCCGCTAGGCAACCCACGAAGACCGACAGGATAACGGCTGGCACAGTAATCAGCACACTGTTGATCATGTTCGGGCCAATGCGGTTCCAGGCGCGCGCGTAGTTTTCCAGATACAGCGATCCGGGCAACTGAAGGGCGTACTGAATTTCTCCCGGCGCCTTGAAGCTTGCATTGACGGCCATCAGCAACGGCATGAGGAACAGCAATGAAAGGGCGAGGACGGCAAGATAACGCACGACCCTGAAGCCGCCAGCAGATGATGGAGATGACGGGGTCATTCGCGAACGTCCTCCAGGCGATTTGAGAGATGATAGACGTAGGGCATGACGACGATGGCCGCGATTACGGTCAGCACCACAGCAATTGCCGCACCTTCTCCCATCCGGAAACGGGCGAAGGAGGTTTCGTACATGTCGACGGCCAGCACATAGGAAGACTGGAACGGCCCCCCTTGCGTCATCGACCAGACGATATCGAACACGCGCATGGAATCGACCCCGGCAATGCCGAGCACGACAATCGTGGAAGGCCAGAGCAACGGCAGCTTGATGCGGGTCAGGATAGCCCAGGGCGATGCCCCATCCAGCCGTGCCGCTTCGATATATTCGACCGGCAGATTACGCAGGCCCGCGAAATAGATCAGAAAGGTGAAGCCGGTCCACGCCCAGAGTGACGCGGCCATGATCGCGTAATTGACGATCTGCGGGTCGCCCAGCCAGTTCGGCGGCGTCGCACCGACAAGATCGAACAACGCGGCCATCAGACCGGTGCCGGGGCGGTAGACCCAGCGCCAGATCGAGGCAACAGCGACCGTGGTGATGGTGAAGGGAACGAAAAAGATCGTCCGAAACACGTAGGCAAAGCGAATATCGCTGTCGAGCAGAAGCGCGATCGTCAGACCGGCAAGCGTCGGCACGAACAGGAAATAGATCAGCCATTGCAGATTGTTGAGGAAGGCGACGCGCGTCCATGGCTGGTCGAGCAGTTGCAGGTAATTGGCAAAACCGACATAGGTCCTGGCAGGACTCAGCCCATCCCATTGCTGAAACGAGAGAATGACCGTCTCGATAAGCGGATAGATGAAGGCGGCCGAAAAAAGAACGGCGGGAATGACGAGGAACATACCAAAGGAGAGCATGCGCCTGCTGCGGAAACTGAGAACCATGTCGTCCGATCCAGAAGTTGCAGGAAAGCCGGGGGCCTGCATTCAAGCCCCCAACCACACACGCATCAGGGCTGCCAGGGGTAGAAACTCTTGGTGGCAATGAGTTTCTGGCGTTCCTTTTCCAGTGTCTCGACAGCCGTTTCCAGCGCCTCCTTGGTCGGGTTGGCCGCGAAGCGCTCGATCTGGGATCCAAGCGTCACGCGGAAGTCGACCGGCTGAAGCACGAGCAGATTGGGCACTGCCGTTTTACCCGTCGTCCCGATGAAGTCGTCGACCTGTCTCGTTGCGAGCGTGTCGTAGATGGACTTCGGCGTGTTGATATTACCGGCGATAGAGCCCTTCGGCGCGTTCAGCGCAGCCTGTGCTTCCGGCGAGGCAAGCGACGCCATCAATGTCCTGGCCTGCTCTTCGCGGTCACCCTTGAGAGCAACCGCCGTATCCATCTGGAAAATCGTATAACCCTTCACGCCCGGCGCGCTGAAGAAATCGAAATCCTCACCCGGCTTCCAGCCGCGCGTCTTCATGTAGCCGGCCATCCAGCTTCCTGCCATCAACATCGCGGCATCGCCGCGCATCAGAACGTCGGCGCCATCCGACCATGCCGTATTGCCGGTCCAGTTCTTGATATAGTGCTTGCCGAACAGTTCCCCGTAATGCTCGAAGACACCGCGCATTTCCGGACCGTTGAACGCCAGCTCGCCACGCGCCAGTTTCCAGTATCCGTCAATTCCGAGATCGGAAATGATGACGGAATACATGTTGTAGAGGCCCCAGGGGAAACCCGCATTGTGCGAAAGGCAAGCCTTGCCGGCAGCTTCGACCTTCTTGCAGATTTCCTGCCAGTCTTCCCAGCTTGCCGGCGGCTTCAGGCCAAGATCGGCAAACATTTTCTTGTTGTAGTAGACGTCACTGATGACGCTGATCGCAAGCGGAATGGCATAGTGATGTCCACCGAAAGACACGACGTTGCGCAAGCTGGCCGGGAATGCCTTGTCGCCATCGATCTTCTGCCACACGTCGTCGATCGGCAGGACGCGGCCGGTTTCCGCAACCTCCACAAGGTCCCAGCCCATGTTGAACTGATAGGCCAGCGGCGGCGTGCCGCCCATGACGGCGACCTGGATCTGCTGTCTCAAGCCGGGAGCATTGCCGGGCACCGCGCGCTCGGTTACCGGGGCGGAGGGGTTCTGCTTGTTCACCGCCTCGATCATACCCTTGACGCCATCATATTCGCCGCCGGTACCCATGTAATGCCAGAATTCCGGCAACTGGTCTGCCGCCGCCGAACCGGCCATCATGCAAACGCCAGCCAAAGCCGACATCATATATTTTATGCGACTATCAAACATTTTTTGTTCCCCTATTAGTCTAAAGACACGTTTCAGCGCTCGACGAAAACTGTGTAATACAGCCAAAAATCACCGAAATTCCCGAAATACACGCGTGAAACCCGCGAGAAGCACACATCGACAGTTCGCCGGAAGTCAGATTATTTATTCCGATATACGGATAATTATTTCAAAGCCGCGTCTTGTCAATTCCTTCATGCGAAAAACGCGATATTTGTTATTTTTGGGAAAAATAAGGCTGCTTGGCGCATTTTTTCGCACTTAATCGCAAGACATTCAATCCACCAGCCTAAAATTACGGCGGATTAAATAGTCTTGTACCCGTCCAAATTCACAGCCACATGCAAAGAGCGAAATTACCGAGGAAACACCGCCTCATACGCAAAACGGAACCCATGCGGAGTCCGGACCAAGCAGGGCCGTCGCCGCTTCATCCGACAGGCTTTCGGGTCGCTCGACGGATGTTTCCAGATCGACCGCCCTGCCCAGCGCGGCGGCGGACAGGATAGCGTCCATCGCCTCCGTGACATGCAGGGCAAGCCGTGCAGAGCAGCGGTGCGGCCGGCCGGTCCCGATGCCCCTCGCCAGATCCGCGACACCTACGCCGCGGTAGTTCGCGGAAGCAGGCGCATCCGGCCGCGCTCTCGGCGAACGCCAGTTTGCTGTTCCAAGCGGCATGGCACCGCTATCCACCTCCTGCCAAGCCCCACCCGCCCGCGTGAAGCTGACAACACCGCCAAACCTGTCGGGATCGGCAAGCCTCATGGACCCTTCGGTTCCGTAGATTTCGATCGGATTGTGCCCATGACGCCATACATCCCAGCTCATTGTCATGCTGATATGCGCCCCGGACCGGAATTGAAGCAACGCCATCACGGTGGTCGGCGTCGATACCGGAATGCGCTGGCCATACATCGGGCCCGCAGCCGTCGCCACCCGCTCCTCAAATCCCTTCGAGGCCTGCGCCTGCACGCTGACAATCGGCCCCAGCAGATTGATCAGGGCCGTAAGGTAATAGGGGCCAATATCGAAGACCGGACCAGCCCCTTCCCGGAAGAAGAAGGCGGGGTTCGGGTGCCAGCCTTCCATGCCGTGTGACATGAACGTGCATGTTCCCGACAGGACATGCCCGATTTTGCCACTATCCACCATGGAGCGCGCAAGACGGCCGGCCGCTCCAAGAAAAGTGTCAGGCGCACAGGCCAGACGCACCCCGAGGCGCTCGGCTTCAAGGGCAAGCGCCCTGCCCTCGGAGAGCGTAACCGCCAGGGGCTTTTCCGAATAAACATGCTTGCCTGCCGCAACGGAGGCCAAAGTCAGTTCGGCATGCACGGCCGGCGGCGTCAAGTTGACGACGATATCGACATCCTGCCTGGCGAGCATGGCATCAATCGACAACGCGTCGATGCCGGCGGCATCAGCCCTTGCTCTGACCGCTTCGGGAGTTCGACCCGCACAAGCCACAAGATGCACACCTTCGAATGCGGGAATATTGCGCAGATAAATGCCCGCAATATCTCCGGTCCCGATGACGCCCACGCCGAGCGAACGGAATGGATGCGGATGCATTGGCCATATTTCTTCAGTCATGCCTTCACCTTGCGACGCATGCCAATATCCACCCGTGTCAGGAGCACTGCCGGGCCTGCTCAATTCAGAAAAATGCATCGAACAATTTGTCTTTGCTTCGGAATAATTGCATACAGATACATATGGTCAAGAGGCTCCTTCAAGAGCTCAGAAACCCGGCCCGGTTCATGCTGCCGAAACCTCGATAGCCCGGAGCGGAAGACTGCCGTTTTCCCGGTCTTTCTGCTTCACAATCAACAAAGATGCGTCACCCTCCCATGTATCGACATCAGACTGGCAGGCAAATGCCCGGCATTAGCTTCATGGAAAACACCGTATGCGAGCCACACCGCTTCTTCGGGAGATCGGCACAGGCGCCCGATAACCGGCCATGAACAGGCGCATTCAAACCCTTTTCCCGCTCCCGCTCGCCTACGTCGCGTTCTTTGCCGCGGCGGGCGCCAGCCAGCCGTTCATGCCTCTCTGGCTTTCCAGACACGGACTGAACGGCGCGGATATAGCCCTCGCAATGGCGGTGCCGATGATTTTGCGCATCGGCACCGGCCCCGCCATAGGCTGGCTTGCCGACCGGACCGGCAACCGCCGGATGCTGATGCGCTCGCTCGCGCTCACGGCCGCCGCTGCCGGGCTGGTGTGCCTGCACCTTTACGGTTTCACCGCTCTGATCGTTCCCACTGCCATCATGCTATGCGCATGGCAGGCCGTTCTGCCGCTCCTCGAAGCCAATGCCATCGATCTCGTCCGCACTGGTGCGGTGCGCAGCTATGGCCATATCCGTTTGTGGGGGTCGGCGAGCTTCATCGCGGTCAGCACAGGCTGTGGCGGCCTGATCGCCGCCGCCGGCGCGGACCTCGTGCCGATCATCTTCATCATATCAAATTTCGCCTTGTTTTTCTTTGTTTTTCTCCTGCCGGACGAACGCTCGCAACAAACCGGATCGATCGGCATGTCCCGCCATACCGGCGATGGAAAGCCACATCGTCCCTTTCTCCTGCTCATCATGGGGGCAGCCGCGCTCATTCAGGCCAGCCATATGCCGTTCAATACATTCGGATCGGTTCTGCTGGCGCGGGAAGGTTACGGCGAATTCTCCATCGGCCTTCTCTGGTCGGCGGCATCCGTCGCGGAAATCGGCATGTTCTGGCTTGGCCCGGTGGTCGCCCGCTTCTTGCAGCCCGTCCTCCTGCTTGCCTTTGCCGCAACCGTCGCGCTTCTTCGATGGGGGCTCTTCCTTTGCTTTCCCGATAGTCCCGGCATGGTCATCCTTGCCCAGCTGCTACATGCCTTCACGTTCAGCGGCACCTATCTCGGCCTGATGGGCTTTATCGCAGCCCGTGTTCCGGGAGAGCGCATCGCCCGGGTTCAGGGGCAATATGTCACGATCCAGGCTCTCACGTCGGCAGCCGTCACACTCACCTCCGGCTCCGTCTTTCGCGCCGATGGCAATGCGGTATATGCCATCGCTCTGGTGGCGACATGCTGCGCGCTCGTTCTGCTGGCGGTCGCAAGATCCCTGCAAAGCCGGGACTGAACAACCGGCATCGAACGGGTTCCGTCAACGCGGCGTCAGGTGAACTCCCGCAAGCGTACACCGCACGGAACCGCCGGCCTTCTCGATGGTTGGAATGTCGAGCGCCACCGGCTCGGCAAACGCGCCGATCGCCTTCACCTGATCGCTGTCGAGGGCCGCGAGCGCCGTGGCCGACAGCGCCAGAATACGGCCGCTTTGTCCCTGAAGTTCCAGCGCATTTCCCGCGAAACGGCGAATCTGGTCATTGGTCAGCGCAATCACGTCCCGACCGGACCGTTCAAGCCGCATGACGATTTCGGCGCGGCGTCTTTCGCTGGTGATCATGTCCAGGCCGATCATCGCGAAATCGGTCGCCACGCACATCAAGACATTGGTGTGATACACCGCAAGGCCCTGCTCGTCGCAGGCATCGAACACCATCGGCTCGAAATTGAAGTGCGTGCAGAACCGCTCCAGCGCGATCGGGTTCGTCCTGTCGGAACGCGCCGCATAGGCCACGCGGTCGATGTGGTCGAGAACCATCGCACCCGTTCCTTCAAGAAACAGCCCATCGGGCTCCAATCCCGAATATTCGATGATATCCTGTACCCTGTAGCGGGATTTCAGCATCTCTATGATATCCGGCCGGCGCTCCAGGCGGCGGCTTTCAGCTTTCATCGGATAGATGGCCACGTGACCACCGGCATGGGTGGAGAACCAGTTATTAGGAAACACCGAATCCGGTGTGGCTTTTCCCTCGTCCTCGAACAGATGAACGGTCACTCCATGATGTTGCAGGGTCCGGGCGGCTGCCGTGATTTCGGCATGGGCGATTGCCGCAAGATCGGCGCCATCGTCATGCATCGCCTGGAAGCTGTTATCGGCGGCGGTCTCGGTGTTCACGGTAAAATGGTGCGGGCGCACCATCACCACCGCTCCCGGGGCCTGAATGGAGTAAGCGGTCTTCTTCGTCATCGTTCTTCACACCTTCGCGCGGCGCAACATGCCGAACAGGTCACGCGGATCGTCCGGATCGGCAATAATGTCAATTTCCTGATAAAAATCAGTGTCTTTCAACTTCTCCCGGACATAGCGTAACGCGGAGAAGTCTTCCACCGCGAAGCCCACGCTGTCGAAGAGGGTGATCTGGCGCTCATCTCGCCGCCCCTCGGCTTCTCCGCGCACCACACGCCACAGTTCCGTGACCGGATAATCTGGGTCCATCTGCTGGATTTCTCCTTCAACGCGGGTCTGCGGCGGGTACTCCACGAATGTATCCGCGCGCGCAAGAATCTCCCTGTGCAGTTCCGTCTTGCCCGGGCAATCCCCGCCGATGGCGTTGATATGTACGCCCGAACCGATCATGTTGTCTGTCAGGATCGTCGCAAACTGCTTGTCGGCCGTACAGGTGGTGATGATCCCGGCTCCCCTGACGGCCTCATGCGCCGTGCCGCAGACCGTGACGATCAGGCCGGTGTCGGCGAGATTGGCGGCGGCCTTGGCGGTCGCCTGCGGATCGCTATCGTAAAGCCGGACTTCCTCGATGCCCACCACCGCCTTCATGGCCAGCGCCTGAAACTCGGCCTGGGCGCCGTTACCGATCATTGCCATGACCCTGACCTTTTCAGGAGCCAGATACCTTGCGGCCATCGCCGAAGTCGCGGCGGTGCGCAACGCCGTCAACAACGTCATTTCCGTCAGAAGAACCGGATATCCCGTCGACACCTGCGCCAGCAGTCCGAATGCGGTCACGGTCTGAAACCCCGCCGCCATGTTCTTCGGATGGCCGTTTACATATTTGAAGCCATAGATCTCGCCGTCCGACGTCGGCATCAGCTCGATAACACCGTCGCGGGAATGGGAGGCGATACGCGGCGTCTTGTCGAAAACGTCCCAACGGCGAAAATCGGCTTCAATGGCGTCCGTCAACTCCACCAGCATGGTTTCGACGCCGACATGATGAACGAGACGCATCATGTTCTCGACGCTGACGAAGGGAATGAGCGCTTTTGCGGAAGGAAACTGGGACATGGTAGCTCCTTGGTTGTTCGCCAAGGCTAACGCGGAGCCTGTTCAACAAAAATCGCAAAAGAGTGTTTAAACAGGCAGTGAAATGAGCAATATGATCAGATCAACTTCCATAAATGACAATGAAGCAAATGGACATTGCAAAATACATTCCCGACGAGCTCGACCGCCGCATCATCGCACATCTGCGCGGTGACGGGCGCGCTTCGCTTGCAAAGCTGGCGGATGCAGTCGGCGTTGCGCGCGGCACGGTTCAGAACCGGCTGGACCGGCTGTCGGCAACCGGAACACTGCTCGGTTTTACGGTGCGGGTGCGCGAGGACTATGACGATCGGGCGGTGCGCGCCGTGATGATGATCGAAGTCGTGGGCAAATCCACGACGCAGGTTATCCGCAAACTGCGCGGCATCCCCGAGATCGCCTCGGTCCACACCACCAACGGAAAATGGGATCTGGTGGCTGATATTCGCGCGGGCAGTCTTTCCGATTTCGACCGGGTGCTGCGTGAAATCCGTATGATCGATGGCGTGTCCAACAGCGAAACCAGCCTGCTTCTGAGCAGTGTCTGAGAGGTGCGATACCCGGCGAACCCTTACCTGCCCTGCCCCTCCTGAAGTGATCGATAAGCGAACGCTATGCCAGCCATGATCCTGGGCTCCTGAAGCACGTTGTTTTGTGTTGTATACTGCACCCCTTCACATCGAAAGGACATGAAGTGAGCAGAGCAATCATAGAGATCCCCGTCATCTCGGACACTCTTCGACGTATCGGCGCGCCTGTCTCCGTTCTGGTCCGCACCGGGGATATGCTCTACACCTGCGGCATGCCGCCAATCGATTTTCGAACAGGCGAGATCGTGCGCGGCGACATCGGGACCCAGACGCGTGCAGCGCTCAACGCGCTTGCCTTCACCCTTGAATTCGGCGGCTCATCGCTGGAACAGGTCGTCAAGGCCACCGTTTACATTGCCGACAACGCGCTCGCCGCGGAGATGAACGAGGTCTACCGTACCTATTTCCACAACGGTTTCCCCGCCAGAACCTGCGTCGCGATCAACACCTGGCCGGCATTCGACATCGAAATCGAATGTATCGCACCTGTTCTGTAAGATGTGACCGTTGGATAGCAAAGGGCGGCTCAGGCCACCCTTTGTTTCTCAGTGTCCCAGAACCTGGCTCAGGAACTGTCTGGTTCGTTCAGACTGCGGGTTCGTGAAGAACTCGCGCGGATTGTTCTGTTCGACGATCTGCCCGTCAGCCATGAAGATCACCCGGTCGGCGACCGCCTGCGCAAAGCCCATCTCGTGGGTTACGCAGAGCATCGTCATGCCCTCATCGGCAAGCTGGATCATGGTGTCCAGCACTTCCTTGATCATTTCAGGATCGAGCGCCGAGGTCGGTTCGTCGAAGAGCATGATGCGCGGCCGCATGCAAAGCGAACGGGCAATCGCTACGCGCTGCTGCTGGCCGCCCGAAAGCTGACCGGGATATTTGTGCGCCTGATCCGGTATTTTCACCTTTTCAAGGAAGTGCATCGCCACATCCTCGGCTTCCTTGCGGGGCGTCTTGCGAACCCAGATCGGCGCAAGCGTGCAGTTTTCAAGGATCGTCAGATGGGGAAAAAGATTGAAATGCTGGAAGACCATGCCGACTTCAGAGCGCACACGATCGATATTCTTGAGATCGGTGGACAGCTCGATACCATCGACCACGATACGGCCGGACTGGTGTTCTTCCAGCCGGTTGATGCAACGGATCATGGTCGATTTTCCTGACCCCGAAGGCCCGGCGATCACGATCTTCTCACCGACGCGGACGGAAAGATCGATGTCCCGGAGAACATGAAACTGGCCATACCATTTGTTCATGGCCTCGATGAGGACGGCGACGTCTTGCCTGGCCGACAATTGTTTTGCCTGCGTCATTTTCATTTCCTCTTCGATCGGGAAATCAGACTTTTGCCTGACGGGTTTCGAGCCACTTCGCGTAACGCGTCAGCGGGAAACACATTGCAAAGTAGATGAGTGCGACCAGACCATAAACCCGGAAGGGCTGGAACGTCGCATTGTTAAGTGCGTCGGCAGTATGCACGAGCTCGTGAAACCCCAGAATGGAAGCGAGCGCAGTAGACTTGATCAGCTGCACGAGGAAGCCGACAGTTGGGCCGGTGGTGATGCGAAATGCCTGCGGCAGGATGATAAGCCGCAGTTCCTGCCAACGATGCAGCCCAAGGCTTGCACCTGCATCCCATTGCCCCTGCGGCAGGGCCTCAACGCCAGAGCGCCAGATCTCACCAAGATAGGCGGAGGCGTACAAGGTCAACCCCAGCGCCGCAGCGGTCCATGGCTCTATTCTCAAGCCGAACTGAGGAAGACCAAAAAAGATCAGGAACAATTGCAGCAGCAGCGGCGTGCCCTGGAACACTTCAATATAACCTGCAGCGAGCCTGCGAACCCATTTATTCTCGGAAATCAGGCCAAACAGAATTGCAAGGCCCGCCGCCATTCCGCCGATGAAGGCCACGAACGAGAGAAGGAGCGTCCAGCGCGTTGCAAAAAGCAGGTTGCGCAAGATGTCCCATAACGTGAACTCGATCATGACAATCCCGCCCCCAGATATCGCTTGGCGCAAAGTTTCAGGAAACGGCGAAGCACAATCGCCAGCACAAGATAAATGATTGCGGCGGTCAGGAAGGTCTCAAATGGGCGAAAAGTCCGGCTCTGGATCAGATTGGCGTGCATGGTCAGCTCGCGAACCGATATCTGGGAGACGACAGCAGAATCGAGCATGGTGATCACGACCTGGCTGGCCAATGCCGGAAAGATCACGGCCATTGCTTGCGGTAGCACCACTTTGAAAAAGACGATCCGCGGCCTCAGCCCAAGCGCTTGGGCCGCTTCCCGTTGCCCCGGTCCGATGGCTGCCAGACCCGCTGCGACAATTTCGGTCGCGTAAGCGCCGATGTTTAACGTCATTGCGAGAATGCCGGCCGCAATCGGGCTGATATTGAAACCGAAGCTCGGCAAACCGAAGTAGATGATGAAGAGCTGAACAATGAAAGGCGTGTTGCGAATGGCCTCGACATAGAAACCCACCAGCGAACGCAGCCACACGGTTTGCCCCCGGCGCGCAGCGGCGCCGAGAACACTGATGAAAAGCCCCAGAGCAGTAGAGGCGACCGTTAGCATGATGGTCAATGCCGCGCCTTGAACCAAGGCATAGAACCCGGTTTCAAGCCAGCCGAAATCAAAAGCTCCGTTCATGCATTCGCCTTCGCCAGCTTGATCTGGATGAGACCCGTCACTGCGGCCGCTTCAGGTTTTCAGGCTTCAAGGGAGTCTTGAGCCACTTTTCCGACGCAGCATTGAGAGAGCCATCATCCATCATCGTCTTCAGGGCGCCGGCGATAACACCGCTCAGGGCATCTTCGCCCTTGCGAACTGCGATGTGCGAAGGCGAGGACATAAGCTGGAACTTTTCTTCCGGCTTCAACGCAGTCTGCTTTTCGAGCACCTGCGCGCCAACGTTGTTACCAACCGCCATGAGATCGGTCTGCCCCGTGACGAAGGCCTGGATCACTGCACTGTAGTTGGGAAAACGACGGATTGTTGCACTCTCGGGGGCAGCCTTGGTGAGAGAAGTATCCTCAAGCGTCCCCTGATTGACGGAGATTGACTTGCCGGCAAGATCCGCCGGGCCACTCACCTGCGCGGCCTGCGGGCCAATAACCGCAATGTAATAAGGGGCGTAGGGAGCAACGAAACCGATCGCCTTGGCCCGTTCGTCAGAGTAACCAACGCTCAACAGCATATCGATGCGCTTGTCGTTGAGAAAGGCGATGCGGTTCTGCCCGTTCACCGCCACAAGGTTTACCTTAACACCCAGGGTCTGCGCGATGGAGTTCGCGACATCCACGTCATAGCCGACGGTGCTCATGTCGGCCGTTGCCGAGGAAAAGGGCGGAAAGTCGGGAAAAATGCCGACATTAATCACGCCCGCCGACTTTATGTCCGCAAGGTCATCGGCGTGAGCCACTCCCGTGAGCGCGGTGGCTGTTGCCGTTATAGCAAATGCAATTGAGTGCAAACGATTGGCAAATTTCATGGAAGTCCCCTTAGTTAACGTTTTGTCATTGTGATCGACTGTAGCCGCTGTTCCGTCCGGCGTCTCGCCTTTCGGCAGCGCGAAATTTATGGCTGTCATAGTATTTGCGCGATCCGGGCCCTCTATTCGCTATGTAGACAAGGCGGGAAAAAGGCATCGCACCATTCCTGTATCGAGTTCTGTGGCTGGTACCGGAGCCGCGACGCATGCCGGACTGACGGACTGACAGCGTGGCGCGAAGGCGCACCCCGTGCCGCGATCGAGCGGATCCGCATTTGACGTGCCCATGATAGGATCCGGCAATGCCGCACCCGGTTCGGGCGGAAGCGTCGCACCCAGCAGCGCCCGCGTATAGGGATGCCGGGCGCCAGCGAACACATCCTCTACCGAGGCTTCCTCGACCTTTTCCCCCAGATACATCACCGCCACCCGATCGGCCAGATGCTCGACAACTGCGAGATTGTGACTGACGAAGACCATGGTCAGCCCGAGTTCGGCCTTGAGTTCCAGCAGAAGATTAATCACCTGCGCCTGGACCGACACGTCGAGAGCCGAGGTCGGCTCGTCGCAGATCAGCACTTTCGGCCGCAGGACCAGCGCCCGTGCGATTGCCACTCTCTGCCGTTGCCCGCCGGAAATCTCAGCGGGGAAGGCGCTGGCAAGCCTCGGCGGCAAACCGACACGGTCGAGCATTTCGTTGACGACGGGTGCCGGATCGACATTACGCGCATGTAGCCTGAGCGGTTGTGCGACCAGATCGGAAATTCTGCGCATGGGATTGAGCGAGGAATAGGGATCCTGAAACACCGGCTGTATCGCCCGGACGCGCGCTGCCAGCGACAGCGCGCCGATATCCTTCCCGTCGAGAAAAATCTGCCCCTCGTCCGGAGCGAGCAGACCCAGCATGATGTTGACCGCTGTGCTCTTGCCGCAGCCCGATTCTCCCACGAGGCCGAGCGTTTCGCCCGGCATGACGTTGAGAGAGAGATCGTTCAGCGCGGTCAGGACAGACGGGCGGCGGAACAGGCCCTGCTGAACCGAATAACGCTTCGAGATATGGCGCAGTTCAAGAGCAGCGGTCATTGTGCGGCCTCCGCAAGGTGGCATTCGACACGGGTGGCGCCGTGACGAACGGGCGGGAAAGTGCTGGCGCAAACAGCCAGATCGTGCGAACAGCGGTCGCGGAAAGCGCAGCCAGAAACCGTTCCGACAAGGTCGGGGACCCTGCCGGGAATAGCCGGCAAAGGCGTGCCCCGTGGAGTTCGACCCGGTACCGGAATGGCGGCCATCAGGCCGTTCGTGTAGGGATGGGCTGGCGCTCTGTAGACCGCTGCGACCGGCCCTTCCTCGACGATCCGGCCGGCATACATCACCGCCACCCGGTCTGCTATCGCTGCAACGACGCCGAGGTCGTGGGTAATCAGCAGCAGGCCGAGCGACAGATCGCGTTGAAGTTCGGCGAGCAGCGCCAGTATCTGCGCCTGAATGGTGACGTCGAGCGCCGTTGTCGGCTCGTCGGCGATCAGGAATTTCGGCTGGCTCATCAAGGCCATGGCGATCATCAGCCGCTGACGCTGCCCGCCGGAAAACTGATGGGGATATTGGCCGAGCCGCTGTGCGGGACGGGCGATGCCGACACGTTCGAGCAGTTCGACGGCGCGCCTTTCCGCTGCCTGCCGCGACAGGCCCTCGATGATGCGAGCGCCTTCGGTCAATTGCCTGCCCACAGTCAGGGTCGGGTTGAGCGAGGTCATCGGATCCTGAAAGATCATCGAAAGACCGCGCCCGCGCAGGCGGCTCCACGCGCCGGCGGATTTACCTTGCATATCCTGTCCGAGCAGGCCGAAGCGGTCGGCCTCGATCCGCGCGGTCTTCGGTCCCAGTCCCATGACGGTCATGGCTGTCAGCGACTTGCCGCAACCGGATTCGCCAACGAGACAGACGGTCTCGCCCGCATCGACTGCCAGGTCAAGGCCGCGCACGGCATTGAGCACACCACGTTCGGTCGGGATCGAGATACGCAGGTTTTTCAGGTCGAGGAGGCTCATTTCACGCGCCCTCCGGTCATGTCGCGCAGTCCGTCGCCAAGCAGATTCACCGCCAGAACGAGCACGCACAGCGCCCCGCCCGGCAGGGCGATCAGCCACGGATCGAAAAGAATGTTTTCCCGACCCTCCGCGATCATCAGTCCCCAGGATGGAGTCGGCGCGCGAACGCCAAGGCCGAGGAAGCTGAGCGCCGCTTCGAGCAGGATGACATTGGCAACCTCCAGCGTAAGCACGACAATCAGCGACGAACGCATGTTCGGCAGGATTTCGAGGAAGAGAATGCGGATCTGCGACGCACCGATGGCGCGAAGCCCCTTGATGAATTCACGGCTTCGCAACGACTGCGCAGCCGCGCGCGAGACAACCGCGAAACGATCCCAGAGCAGCAATCCGAGGACAGTGATCAGCGTCGTCAGTGAAGCACCGGCAAATGCGACCGCCGCCAGCGCCACGAGAACGATCGGCAATGACAGCCGCGTGGTGATCAGGAAGCTGACGACCATATCCGTGACGCCGCCGAAATAGCCGGCGACCAGACCGAGGGAAATGCCGATGACGGCGGAGAGCACGATCACGCCAAAGCCCACGCCAAGCGAAATCCGCGTGCCGTAGATCAGTCGGGACAGATAGTCGCGGCCGAGGTGATCCGTGCCCAGAAGGTGGGCGGGATCGGTGCCTTCATGCCAGAAGGGCAGCAGAAAGCGCAGTTCGAGGTTCTGGGCATAAGGATCGTGCGGCGCGATCAGCGGCGCAAGGACCGCGATCAGCACCATGACCAGCAGAACGCCGCCGCCGGTCACGAGCGCGGAGTTGCGACAGATCTTTCGAAGCACGGAAGGTCGAAACGTATCGGTGGACATCAGCGGGATCCCCTTATGCGCGGGTCGAGCCAGGCGTTGATCAGGTCTCCTGCCGTGGTCAAAAGCACATAGACCAGCGACAGGATCAGGATGATGGCCTGAACCACCGGCAGATCGGCGCGCAGCAGCGATTCCCATGCCAAACGGCCGAGGCCGTTCAATGCGAACACGCTTTCGATAACGATGGAGCCGGAGAGCAGCACGCCAAGCTGGACGACGGCGAGCGACACGAGCGGCAGGATGGCATTGCGCAGCGCATGGCTGGCGATGACGCGCCATCCGGACAAGCCCTTGGCATAGGCGGTGCGGATATAATCCGTTCCCAGCACATCGATCATGCCGGACCGGGTGATCCTCATCATGGCGGGCATTGCCGAATAGGCCAGCACGACCACCGGCAGAATATAGCCTTGCCACTCGTCCGCGCCCGAGATCGGCACCATTTCGTACCAGACGCCGAAAACGACAATAGCCATCAAACCCAGCCAGAAGCTGGGAATGGCCTGACCGGTTACCGCCAGAACGAGGGCGACGCGGCCGACAAGGCCGTTGGGCTTCAACGCGGCGAGGATGCCGAGCGGCAGGGCAACAACGAGCGCGACGACGAAGGACGCTGCACCCAGGACCAGCGTGACCGGCAAACGCGCGGCGATAATCTCCGTCACGGGCATGTTGAAATAGATGCTGTCACCCAGATCGCCACGAACGATCCGGCCGATCCAGCCGAGATACTGGACCAGAAACGGCCGGTCGAAACCGTAGGCTATTCGAATTGCCTCGGCATCCTTGGCTGAACCGCCGGAACCGGCAATGGCGATGGCGGGATCGCCCACCAGAAACATGAGACCGAAGCTCAGCAACGACACGGCGATACAAACACCAAGTGCCACCACCAGCCGTCGGGCCAGGTAGATCAGCATGATTGCCTCCGCGTGAGCGGCGCAGTGCGCCTTATATAAGAGAATAGACGCATCCGGCGGGCCGAATGCGTTGAAGAGTGGAAATACCGGTCCGGGGCGGTCGAGAGCCGCCGCCCCGGTGCGGAGTTATTTCCAGGATGTCTGCCAGAAGCGGGCGAACTCGTCCGGCCAGGCGCTGAAATTCAGGTTCTTCGACAGGCCGTAATTGACGTTGAAGCTGTACATCGGCACGACATAGGCCTCGTCGGCAATTTTCTTCAGGGCCTTCAGATAAACCGCCTTGCGTTCCTCAGGATCTGCAGACGTGTCGCCGGTCTTGAGCCAGTTCGCGAGTTCAGTATCCTTCACGAGATCGTCGGCACCGCCGCCGAAGAAGTTAGACAGCAGGAAGGCTGCATCGCCGACACCATAGCTGCCCCAGTTCGAGAAGAAGGCCGGGACCTGCTTTTCGCGCCATTTTCCGACACCCGCGGCATATTGCAGTTCATCCAGCTGTGCAGTGATACCGACCTTGGCCAGATCCGCGGCAATCGCCTCGGCGACCGGACGCGGCATGGCGGCGAAAACCATCGGAATGGTCACGCCGTCCTTGAAACCGGCCTCTTCGAGCAAAGCCTTCGCCTTGGCCGGGTCATAGTCGTATTGCGTCGTGTCCTGCGAGCAGCCGAACTGTGCCGGGTTGCAGAAGCTTTTCAGCGTTTCCGATGCACCCCCCGCGAACGCCTTGGTGATCGCAGCGCGGTTGATGGCATGCTCGACGGCCTGACGCACCCGCTTGTCGGCAAGCGGCGTTCCCTCGACCGGCGCGAGGTTGATGAAGGATATGCGCATGATCGGCGCGGACATCACCTGTACGCGGCTCTTCAGTCGCTCGGCCTGATCGGGCGGCAGGCGCCAGATCCAGTCGAGCTTGCCCGACATCAGTTCGGCATACTGCGTATTGAGTTCGGGCATCGTCCGGACGACAATTTTGTCGATGGTCGCACCGGCCTTCGGGCTTCCGGCATAAATGCCATCGAAGCGCTCCAGCACGTAACGCACGCCCGGCTCCTGCGAAACGAGCTTGTACGGGCCGGTACCCACGGGTGCCCTGGCCATGCCGGCCGAACCGTTTGCCGCAAAATATTCACGCGGGTAGATCGGCAGCGAATCGGCGAGCATTTCGAAAGCGCCGGCGAAAGGCTTCGCCATATGAATACGCACGGTCGTGTCATCGACCTTCTCGACATCCTTGATCCAGTCGATCGAGATCGCGTAGCGCGTGCCATATTCGGGCTTGATGACAGTGGCGAGCGTCGTCACGACGTCATTGGCGGAGAAATCGGCGCCATTATGGAATTTCACGCCCGTGCGCAGCTTGAACTCGATGGTCATCGGGTCGGGGCGCGACCAGCTTTCCGCCAACGCACCCTTGAATTCGCCCGTTGCGAGGTCCTTGTAAACGAGCCCGTCATAGACATGGCGTGCGAGGATCAGGCCTTCGCGGCCGGCAATCTTGTACGTATCGAGCGGTTCCGGCTCCAGCGCGAAGGCAACATTCAGCGTGTTGTCGGCTTTGCCGGCCATTGCCGGCGCGGCCAGCAACGAAATGCAGGCGGCCGAAAGAAGCACGCGTTTCAGCGAAAGTGTCATGTCTTCCCCTTTTCTTGTTGGAAATCACTGCCTGAAATTCAGGTTCAACAACCGCCGCCGCTCGTCATCGTCGAGCTTTGCGGGGGCGGTAATGTCCTTGAGGGTCTCGCCCGCCCGCAGGCGTTCGAGTATCGAAATCTCATCGTGCTGCATCTTGAGCGCGGTCGCGGCATGCTGCGCCGCTGTTGCCGGATCGAGCACGACGACGCCGCTTTCGTCGGCGAGGATGATGTCGCCCTGGCTGACCATGGAGCCGCCGCAACTGACGACACCGCGGATGTTGCCGGAGACACGGCGGTTACGGGTGGTGATCGGCGAACGGCCGCGGCACCAAACCGGCACACCGATTTCGAGGAGCGCGGCAAGGTCGGTGACGAAACCGTCGATCACCACACCGGCGACACCCCGGCTCTTGGCTGCCGTCGCAGTTACAGCGCCGAAACATGCGTGGCGCAGATCGCCGCAGCGGTCGACGACGATCACTTCACCCGGTTTTGCGACGGAAAGCGCTTCGGCCAGAGCCGCGCCATCCGTGCCGGGAAGCCGGACCGTCAGGGCCGGCCCCCAGATGCGCGCGCCCGGCACCAACGCCTGGATTGACGGCGCCATGAATCCTTCGACAAGGAAATGACCGAGCGTGGCGGTCTCGACTTGCGACAGGTCGGGGATCATCTGGCGCCCCGGCAAAGGTTGGGATAATGGCTCATGGTCTCGGCTCCGAATGCATGGAATTCCGAAACAGTAACGGCAGGCGGCGGGCTGAAACAGCCGCCTTTCGATCCCGGTCTTGATCGAAGTGATAGGCCTCGCCTATGCTTTAACGGGTCGAAATCATGTTAGGAAAATCGCGTTGAAGACGGAATTTGTTCATGCCACAACGTCCCGATCTGTCAGAACTCAACTGGAATCTCCTGCGCAGCTTTTGCGTCATAGCCGAGGAGAAAAGCCTGACGCGTGCGGCCAAGCGGCTGAACATGAGTCAGCCCTCCGTGAGCCTTGCGCTTCAGAAGCTGGAGGAGCAGCTCGATTGCCAGCTTATCTTCCGCGGCAGCCGCCATTTCGCGCTGACGCTCCGGGGCGAGAAGATCTTTCAGGAATGCGCGGACATGTTCCGCGCCGTCGACCGGATCGGCATCCTCACGGAAGATCGCAACGACGAGGAGTTCGGCGAATTGCGGCTGAGCATCATCAGCCAGTTGCGCTCGCCACTGATCGATGAAGCGATCCGGCTTTATCACCAGCGCCATCCTTCGATTACCTGGCGCATCGAAGTGCAGAATTCGGCTGAAACCGTACGAAGGATCACCAACGAGAAAGCTGGCCTCGGTATCTGCCTGCTGACCAAGCCACTGCTCAACCTCACATGCCGCCATCTTTTTCGCGAGGAATTCTCGATCTTCTGCGGTGTCGAACACCCGCTCTACGGGCGTACCGAAGTCACGGCGCGCGACCTTCAGCAGGAACCGTTCGTCGCCTTCACCTGCGCCACCGAAGGCATGGGGCTGGAGCCGATGATCATGCTGCGCGAAGGCATGGCGCTTGGCAGCCGTATCAGCGGATCGAGCCACGATCTCGAAGAAGTGCAAAGGATGATCGTGTCCGGCCTCGGCATCGGAATCCTGCCGGTGATGACCGTGTCCGGCGAGAACCCGTCCGGCAAGCTCTGGCCTTTGCGGCTGGTCGACCAGCCGCTGGGCGCCGATGTGTTCCTCGTCAATAGCCCGGTTTCCCAGCCAACGGCGCCGGAGCAGAAGTTCATCGACCTGATCGACGAACTTCTGAAGCTTTATCCGGATATGATTTAGAGCGCGTCTCGATCTGACTGGATCAAATCGGCGCTCTAACATTTTTGTTTGAAAGCATAATCTTATCGATCCTCGTTTCACTCCGGTCGGATTATGCTCTAACCGGTTTCGGCAACCATCGTTGCACCGACGAGGTCTTCCAGCGACAGCCCGACCGACTTGAACAGGGTCCGTTCGGCATCGCACTGGCGGCCGGGCGCGCCCCTCGTGAGTTCAGCGAGATCCGCAACGATCAGCGCCGGGTCGAACGCATTTTCAGCAATTGGCTGGGCAAGATCACCGGCAAGAAGCGCACCGGCCCGACCGTCGACGAATACGCGCGACCGGGTCACGGCGAGCGTATCGCTTTCACGCATATCCGCCTTGAAGGCGCCGATCAGATCGAGGTGGCTACCCTCGCGCATCCATGCGCCATGGATCAGCGGTTGCGTCGAGGCAGTCACTGACGACACGACATCCGCCGCACGACAGGCCGCCTCAAGCTCCTCCTGAGCTTCTGCCGGCAAGCCCTGCGCGCGCAACGCCACCGCTGTGGCTTCCGCCTTCTCCGGGCTACGACCCCAGATCAGAATGCGTTCATAGGAACGCACGGACGAATGGGCGGCCGCGACCGCCCCCGCCAACTGTCCGGTCCCGACCACCGTCAGAACCTTGACGTCACGGCGGGCAAGATAATCTGCGGCAAGCGCCGACGCGGCGGCGGTGCGGCGGGCCGTCAGCCCATCGCCATCCATCGCTGCAACGAAGCGTCCGTCGGCACCGTCGAAAAGCAGGTAGCCTGCATTGATCGTCGCCTGCCCCTTGGCGGCATTTCCGGGATAGAAGGTCACGACCTTGACGCCGACTGCCTTGCCCGCCTCCCAGGCAGGCATAACCAGCAACGTCGCCTGTTCGCTGTCCGGCAAATCGATCGTGAACGACTGACGTGGCGGTGCGACGACCGCGCCCCGCGCAAAACTCTCGCGCAGGGCCTGGATCAGTCCGGGCCAGTCGAGCCGGTCCTCGACCGCATGATGATCGTAGACCCGCATTAGCGATCCGCCCTCTGGACAACGGCGTGGAGCAGGACGTTCAGACCCGCAACCAGATCGTCCGGTGCGCAGTCCTCCTTGTTATTGTGGGTGATGCCGCCCTTGCAGGGCGTGAAAATCATCGCCGTCGGGAAACGCGTCGCCATATGGTAGGCGTCGTGACCGGCCTGCGCCTGAATATCACGCCAGTTCCAGCCCTGACGAACCGCCTCTTCCCGGACCGTCGAGACAAGGCCGGCATCGAAAATATCGCCGCCCCACGCCCATTCATCCTCGACGGTAACGCCGCAACCTGCTTTCGCGCCGGCTTCATGGGCAGCCCGGCGCATCTTCTCCGCCATGACCTTGGCGGTGATCGGATCGGGATGGCGGACATCGGCGACACATTGCGCGGTTTCGGAAAGAATCCCGGGCTTGTTCGGCCAGGCGGCCAGCCGCGAGCCGGTGGCCTTGCCGTCCATGACCGCGAAATCCCAGCCGATATCGTCCACGGCCGTGAGAAACCGCGCGCCGGCAATCAGCGCATTATGGCGCAGGTCCATCGGCGTAGGACCCGTATGAGCGGTCTCGCCATCGAACCGCACACGCATGCCATAGCTCGGATAGCCGCCCGTCACGATGCCGACCTGCCGCTTTTCCGCGTCGAGGATCGGCCCCTGCTCGATGTGCAATTCGAAATAGGCGTCCACATCGCCCGTGCAGGGCTTGTCGCCATTGTAGCCGATCCTTTCAAGCTCTTCGCCAAGGCGCGGACCGTCGTCGGCGATCAAATCGAGCGCCCAGTCGAGTTCGTAGCGCCCAACGAAGACGCCCGATGCGATCATCGGCGGCGAGAAACGCGCGCCTTCCTCGTTCGTCCAGTTCACCACGACGAGGGGGCGCCTGGTCACATGGCCTATATCGTTCAGCGTTCGAACGAGTTCCAGACCGGCCAGCACGCCGGCGATACCATCGAAACGGCCTCCATTGATCTGCGTATCGAGATGGCTGCCGATAAAGATCGGCGGCAGGCTGTCATCGCTGCCGGCCCGGCGCCCGAAGATCGAACCCATCCGGTCGATCTCGACGGTCAGTCCGGCCGCCTCGCACCATTCGACAAACTGGTCTCGCACCTCGCGGTCACTGTCCGTCAGCGCCAGACGGGCAAGCCCGCCCTCGCGGCCCTTCCCGATTTCAGCGGAACGTTGAATGGTCGACCAGAAACGATCGAGGTCGATGCGGGTGTCGGGGGTAAAGCTCATGGAAGCCTCTCGTTATACCTGTCTTGCGTCGCTGAGGCGGCGAGCGAGGGTTTGCCCCTCACCGTTCCCGATTGAACCGATCAGGAAGTCGGCACGCAAATAGGTCAGGGCTATACCTGCAATACAGATCGACAGTTCGAAGGAAAATAACCTGCGAAAGAGGCGATGAGATGCACAAGGTAATCCGAAGCCCGGGCCGGGCTTCGGATATCGCGAGAAGGATGCGCCGTCAACTCGTGGCGACTGTCTCCTGCAGGCGCGCCAGATTGCCGAGAGACTCGACGAGGCGGCGATGGGTTGCCGCTATATCGAACGCGATGACGACCCGGCAATTGTCCGGTTTGCCGGTCCGTCCCGCGACGTCGACCATCGAGCGCCCGTAGTTGAGGCCGGGCGCCGTTTCGATTTCGACCCGTGCCGGAACCGTTTTGACAATTTCGGGATAGGCAGCGGCAAGGATGGCGCAGGGGTCGTGCGACGGCGTCTTTTCCGGCGTCAGCACACCGGGATAGAACGTCGTCGTCAGCGACTTCAGAAGTTCCGTCGCCAGTTTTGCCGTCGGGCCGGGCAATTGCCCCACCGAAGCGATGAGCGCATCATCGATCGGCACCATGGTCAGCGGAATGCCCGCGCCATAGACGATCGACGCCGCCTCCGGATCGCAGAACACGTTCCATTCTGCCGATGCCGTCTTGCTGCCGAGACCCCATGCGCCGCTGAGGGTTATGATATGGCCGATGCCGCCCGCGAAGCCGCGGCCTTTTTCTTTTGGTCCCGCCCGACCCGCCCCCGCGCCGCCTCTTTATGGCGGCGGCGATATTGAGCGGGCCAGATGGCCCGCCAGTCGTGTCGTTTCTGTTTTGGGACCTGGCCCGCCTGGGCGGCAAGACCAAGCCCCAGGGGGCGGAAAACGGCTCCCGTGTCGTCGCTTTCGCTCCAGCCCGCGCCCGTCGCCGCTTTCCGGTCCTGACTGCCGAGGCTAGAAAACGCATTGAGCGCGACACGGACCGCATCAACCCCCATCAGATGCGGCGCATCCTTGGCTGAAAAGCTCGTTCGTAAAAGTTCTGGACTTATCGGTTCATATCGACTAAATGGGGTTATGAACTGAACGGTCCCAAAACCGGTGGGAGGCCAGATGGCTCGACCGCAGGAATTTAACAGACAGCGATGCAGTTGTTCTGGAACAAGGGGTATGAGGCGACGAGCCTGACCGATATCCTGCAAGCGACGGGCCTGAGCAAAAGCAGCCTGTACGGGAGCTTCGGCGACAAACGCGAGTTCTTCCTCGCGGCATACGACGCCTATCGCGAAGAGCGCGCGCACCAGATGGATGCGTTGCTGAACAATGGCTCCGCGCGGCAGGCGATCGAGAGCTTCTTTCGCCAGATCATCGAAGACGCCGCCAAGTTCGAGTTCTCCAATGGCTGCATGAGCACCAATCAGGCCGTGGAGCTTGCTCCCCACGATGCCGTTGTCCGCCATCGCGTCGAAACGGATTTCAAACTGATAGAGGATGCGCTCGCCCGCACCATCGAACGGGGTCAGGGCGAAGGCTCGATCAGAGGCAGCGTCGATGCTCGCAAGATGGCCCATCTCCTCGTCGTCGCCTTTCCCGGCTTCCAGGTCATGGTCCGGGCCGGTGGCGACCGGACCCGCCTGAATGACGCCCTCGATCTGCTGATGGCACACTTCGATTGAGGCCCTTTGCAATTTATCAATTATGGACCGTTCACTCCAATATGAGGAAAATATGACACAGCCCAAGATCCTGACCCTCGCGGCATCGACCCGCAGTCAATCCTTCAACAGGAAGCTCGCCCATCTCGTTACAAAGCGGATCGAGGCACGGGGCGGACTGGTTGAAGCGATCGATCTCGCCGATTACGCTCTCCCGATCTACGACGGCGATCTGGAAGCCCGCGACGGCGTTCCGGAGGCCGCACATCGGCTGCATGAAAAGTTCCGCAGTCACGGCGGCATCTTCATCGCCAGCCCGGAACTCAATGCCAACGTTTCGCCACTGCTCCTCAACGTCCTGGCATGGGTATCGCGCGTCGGTGAGCATGGCGGGATCGGTGCCGCGTTCGGAAAACCGGTGTTCGCGTTGGGCAGCGCCTCGCCGGGCGGCTTCGGCGGCTATCGCGGCCTGATGTCGCTTCGCAATACGCTCGAGTTGCAGCTCGGCGCTCGCGTGCTGCCGACCATGGTGTCCGTCGGCACCGCACACGAAGCTTTCGACGAATTGGGCGATCTGAAGCCCCCTTTCCCGAAGCAGATGCTCGATCGCCTCGTGCCTGAACTCGTATCCGCGGCCTCGAACTGAGTTCGCAGACCGGCCGGTTTGTTCCGGCCAATTACTCGCCTTCAAGTCAACCCAAGGAGAACTGAAATGAGCTACGATAGACTGACTGCCGATAATGCGGCACTTCTGCTGGTCGATCATCAGACCGGATTATCGAATGGTATCCAGGATCAGAGCGTCCCGGAATATCTCGCCGCCGTGACCGGTCTCGTGAAATTCGCCAAGGCCTTCGGTCTGCCGACCGTCGTCACCACGAGCGCCGCCGACGGTCCCAACGGACCGGTGCTTCCCGTGATCACGCAGACGCTTCCCGACGCCACGGTGGTCCAGCGACCCGGTGAAATCAATGCGTGGGACAATGCCGCCTTCGTCGATGCAGTGAAGAAGACCGGCCGCAAGAAGCTGATCGTGGCCGGCGTCTCGACCGAAGTATGCGTCGCCTTCGTCGCCCTGTCCGCCATCAAGGATGGATATGACGTCTATGCCGTGATCGATGCATCCGGCACATGGAACAAGCTGGTTCAGGAGGTCGCCATCGCTCGCATGGTTCAGGCCGGCGTCCAGCCGATCACCTGGGTCGCTGTCGGTGCGGAAATCCAGGCTGACTGGCGCAAACCCACTGGCGAGCAGCTTGCACAGGTCATGGGCGAGAACCTGCCCTTCTACGGCAATCTGATCAGCAGCTTCGTCGCGGCCAAGGCCTGAGCAGGCCTCTCCATAGCCGGGGACGGCCAAGTCCGTACCTCGGCTCCACTCACAAACTCATCAAAAGGACGAAGGGAAGACAAATGTCGAAGGAAAAACAAGGGCGGCTGCAGGGCAAGCGCGTTCTCATCACCGGGACCGGCGGTGGACAAGGTGAAACGGCGCTGAGGCTGTTCGCCGCGGAAGGGGCGACCGTCGTCGGCTGCGACCTCAAGGAAGGCACGGCCGAGGCTGTTGCGAAGCAGCTTCGCGACGAAGGCTATGACGTATGGGCCGAGACAGTCGACCTGACCAATGCCGAACAGGCGACAGCGTGGGTGCAGAAGGGTGCGGAGCGCATGGGCGGAGTCGATGTTCTCTACAACAACGCCTCCGGCTTCGGTTTTGCTCCGTTCACCGACATGACGTTCGATCTCTGGAACCATGTCATCAATGTCGAACTGCACCTGGTTTTCCACACGACAAAGGCTGCCTGGCCCCATCTGCTGGATGGTGGCGGGTCACTGATCAATATTGGCTCCTACTCGGCCCTGCGAGGAATCGAGCCGCTTGCGCAAGTCGCGCACGCAACGGCCAAGGGTGGTGTCATCTCGATGACCCGTGCGCTGGCGGCCGAAGGTGCAAGCCATGGCGTGCGGGCTAACAGCATCTCTCCGGGTTTCATCAGCACCCCGGCCACCGACAAGGCCGTCGATCCGGAAGGCAAAGCCTGGCAGGTCGGCAATGCGCTGATCCGCCGTCCCGGACGTGCCGAAGACATCGCCTATACCGCTCTATACCTGGCCTCTGACGAGGCAAGTTGGGTGACAGGCCAGAATTTCGTTGTCGACGGCGGTGCCACGGCCGGTTGGCGCGATGACGCGGAGACGGCCCGGCTGGCCGCCAAAACCAAAAAAGCCTGATACGTTGATCCGAAGCGGCCAGTTCGATCGTGGCCGGTGCGGCTGGCGAGACGCTTGAATGCGCGCCGCGCCGTACCCGGTAACGTCCGCGACGCCGCCCAAGGCTACAGCCCAGTTACCAATTACGCTCAAGGAGGAGCATATGACTTATATCGATGTTTCTACCAAATCCATTAGCGACCTTATTTCCCTTCGCGGCCGTACCGCCGTGGTGACGGGAGGTGCTGCGGGCATTGGCAAAGCCATCAGCAAGAGGCTGGCCGAGGCCGGCGCGAACCTCATCATCGGCGATCTTGACGAAGCGAAGGCAAAGGAGACCGTAGAAGAATTTGCATCATTCGGCGGCAAGCATGTCAGCGCGAAGCTGGACGTCAACGATCATGCCTCCGTTACGGAACTTGCGGACAAAGCGGTCAATGAAACCGGAAGTCTGGATATCTGGGTCAACAATGCCGGGATCTATCCTTCGTGTTCGCTGCTCGACATCACGGATGTCGAGTGGGAGCGTGTGATCGATCTCAACCTTCGCGGCACATTCTTCGGCGCGCGGGAGGCGGCACTCCGCATGAGGCCCAATCGCGGCGTTATCGTGAACATCGTCTCCACCGCAGCCTACAACGCCAGCAACGGTGCCAATCCGGCTCACTACGTCGGCTCCAAGCACGCGGTCGCCCGGGCTGACGAAGAGCCTTGCAGTCGAGCTTGGATCGAAGGGAATCAGAGCCGTCGGCGTTGCCCCGACCCTGACAGAAACGCCCGGCGCCGAGAGCAAGCGCGCTGAGGGTGATGCCGTCCGTGAAGCGCTCGTCAAATACGGCCAGGCATTGCCTCTTGGCCGGCTGGGCCTGCCGGACTACATCGCTCGCGTGGTCCTGTTCGCAGCGTCAGACTTCGCCGCGTTCGTCACCGGCAGTGTGATCTCTGTCGATGGCGGCGACCTCGCCCGATAACGCGGCAACCAAAAGGAAAGACTATGCTCCAGATCCTACGCTCCTCGGAATCGAGCTCTTTCGCGCAAGGCCCATTCAAGATCAGGCGCATCCGGCCGGGGGCAATCCTCGGACAAAACGCCGGTCCCGCATTCGGACCGTTCAGCGTGATGGACCATGCCAACCTTGACGTCGGCACCGTGGTTTCCATGCACGAGCACAAGAACGACGAGATCCTCAGCTATATGTGGCGAGGCTCGATGGTTCACGAGGATTCAGCTGGTCATCGCATTGCAATTTCTCCGACCAAGCTCATGATGATGAATGCCGGTCGCAGCTTCTGGCACGAGGAATCGACACCCGACGTGCCCGTGGAAATGCTTCAGATCTTCATCCGTCCGGCTCAAGCTGATCTCGATGGAACCGTGAACTTTTTCGATCGGCCGAACGACTTTCTGAACGGCGACTGGAATCTGATCGCCGCTCCCGAGGAAGGTACGGCTCCACTGAGAATCCGCCAGGCCGTAACGTTTTACGACGCCCATCTGCTCTCAGGCGATGAGATTGTTGCGCCGTCAGCACCTAGCCTGACACCATGGCTTTACGTCATGGATGGGGTAGTCAGTCTCGGAGACGAGTTTCTCGGCAAGGGTGATGCGGTCACGGACCTTGAGAGTGCCTTGCCTGCAATCAAAGCTGAAGCCCCCTCCACACTCGTCCTGTTCCTGGTCAATAGACAGGCCACCGGATCGATGGCCGGCACCATCAGCGGTCGGTAGCTCGATCTCAAAGATCACAAATTGCGCAGCCTCATCGACTACCGTGATGCATGATCTGAATTTGAATTCAGGGGCAGATCGGGAGACTTTCGCAATCCCCTCATATGATAGCTGAAACCCTTGACGGACGAGCGATGCCAAACGGCGGCGCTTATTCAGCCTAGGCGTTTAGTCCCACGGTATTATAGCGTATCATTGTCACGTTCACAGAGGGAACTCTAACCTTGGTTAGCGCGTAGGGCTCCGCGTTTTTGCGAACTAAAGTTCAGGGCGGCAAGGCCAACCGCTTTGCACTACTGCGGTATTGCACTACCAAGATGACAAACGAGGCGGGAGCATCGCCGCAGATGCTCCCGCCTCTCAATATAGAATAACCGCGTAGCAGGGCCCGCACAACCACGTCAACCTTTCTCACCTAAGCTAAATGCATCTGCGATCGATCTGCGGTAATTCTAGTCAGCGCACAAGCAGACATACAATCTGCCATTGATTAAGTGTCAGCCGCCTTGGCTGCCATCGTGGCATTCGCCCACCAGACCAGCTCGTCCAGCGCCGCTTTCGCCGACGGCAGCAGGTTTGCCTCGATGTCTTTGACATCTTTGTTACCGCCTCTTGGCATAATGGCCATGAAATCCCCGCCGCCGATATGGACTGCAGACCGTGTGGAAACCATCTGCAGTTCGGTCCCGATCGCCCGCAGGTGCTCGACGGCGCGAGATGCTCCAACACCACCATAACCGATGGCCGTGAATGGCTTCCGGTTCCATTCCTTGTAGGCCTGGTCGAGAGCGTTCTTCAGCACGCCCGTGATGGAATGATTGTACTCCGCGACGACAAAAATGTATCCATCGAAGCGGCCGATGGTCTCCTGCCAGCGCACAGCTTCAAGGTCCTGGCTAGGCATCCAGAGATTTGATGCAGCTTCGTCGAAGAAACGAAGAGCATGGTCGCGAAGGTCCACGATCTCGACATCGATGTCTCCTCTGGCCTGCGCCTGTTTGAGTATCCACTGCGCGGGCTTGTCGGCAAGTCGTGTGGGACGGGTGGAGCCGATGATGACTGCGATCTTTGGTCTGGAAGACATGGAGATTCCTTTTGTTCATTCAGTAGGATTTTCGATATAGCAGTCAATTAGTGGCCGACAGGTCTCAGGAAATTCGACAGGGCCTTCAGGAGCGCTTCGGGTTGTTCCTCGGCCGGGTAGTGACCGCAGTCGGGGATGATAACGGAGTCCACATTGCTCGCGACCGTCCGCAACTCGTTCTCGACCATCGGCCCGCATGCGAGAGCGCCGGAAAATGCAAGAACCGGGATCTCGATCATGGTTTCCTTGCGGCGACGATACTGTGGGATCGACTGATCGATCGCCCGGTAGTAGTCGAAGCTGGCCTTGAGCGCGCCCGGAACCCGACGCAGGGTTTCGATGTAGAATTCCTTGCCATATGTGGGATACTTCTCTGCAGAACCCGACTTCGTGTCAAACTGGTAGCCGAAGTAGAGATCCTCGCGGCCTTCGACGAGCCGTTCGTTGACACCGAGCGCACGATTGAAATTGAAGTGCCAGAGAAAGTCGCTGACCCAGCGGTCGTCGCTGAGCAATGGCGGAGAAGGCGAAAGGCCGGGGACGATAGCTTCGCCAAGCGCGATCCGCTCGATGCGATCAGGGCGGTCGGCGGCCATCACGTAACCGATCCACAGGCCGACATCATGCCCGACCATCGAGAATTTCTCGTGCCCCAGTGCGTCCATTAGGGCGAACATATCGGCCGACAGCGTATCGGCATCGTAACCTTCGGACGGCTTCTCGGACAGCCCAACACCACGTGGATCCACGGCGATGACCGTAAAATACTGGCTGAGCGGGAGCATTACATAACGCCACGCGAACCAGTTCTGCGGCCAGCCGCCGAGTAGCAGGAGTGCAGGCCCTTTCCCGCCGATGACCGCATGGAGGCCGAGGCCGTTGGCATCAACACGATGGCTGCTGAACACGTCGCGGAAGCCCTCGGGAAGCTTCGGCACCCCGGTTACAGAACCGAAGCCGTCCAGTGGTCTTGTCTTGGTCATGGATATCACTCTCTTTGATACGCGCGTCGAAACTCTTGGCCTTTCGGTCGGGTTCAAGACTTCGGCGATGGACGGGTAGATCGACAGGCCCGTCGCGGACCTGCCGGGCGATTATTTGGCCGTGAGAAACTCGGTGCGGTACCTGGGGGCCAGGGATTCCGCGAGCTGCTTCTTTTCGGTCTGCGTAGCAGCGTCGGGCTTGGGAGCCGGAGACTGACGATCAGGAATGCGGTCGGCGATCGAAAGGAAGAATTCTTCCTGTCCCGCAGGTGTGCACATGCAGAGCATATGCGCCATCTTTCCGGATCGGTTGGCGAAACGGTGCGGGGCATTGGCTGGAATGTTCACAGTGGCTGGCGCGCGAACGATCTGCGTCTCGCCGCGGAAAGTGAATTCAAGTTCGCCTTCGAGCAGAGTGAACATCTCTTCGAAGTCATGCCTGTGCGGGGGCGGTCCGCCGCCATCAGGAACGAGCATATCGATCAAGGTGTAGCGTCCTTCCGTCTGCTCGCCGGATACCAGGATGGTGTAGACGTTCCCTGCCTGCGAGATGTGAGGGATCGATGGGTCGTCCGGCAACACGACTGTCAGAGAACGGTTCAGATCGTCTGCCGGGAGCGGCGTATCTGCCGGGATGGTCGTGATCGAATGGTCGGTCATGGTTTTCGTCCGGTTGTTTCGAATATCAATGTACCGTTGGCTTGATAAAACTCAAGATTCGAAATCCGCCGTTCTCGTGTTCCGGAATTGGAACACCGTCTCCCGCGATCATGGATTTCTTTGCGAGTGACTGAACCATTCCTCGACCTTCTGCCGCATCGCCATCGGCTCCTCCCGTTCGGATACGGCAAGGCCGATGAGAATCCTCGCGGCTTCTATGGCCGTCCTGTCAGATATCGCCATCCTGTGTTCCTCGCAGAAATCATCAAGGATTTGGCGGACAAGCATCAGCGACGCGCCATGCAATCCCTCTCTCTGAGTCATATCTTCCTCCATACGTGCCTTTCGCACGAAGAATCTGTATTAGGCGGTCAAGGGACCCTTCGGTGCCTTGGTGACGAAGGCGAGAATGACGAGGCCTCCGACAGCGCAGAAGAAGGTCAGCCAGAATGCGTCGATGTAGGACAGCACGTTCGCCTGCTTCTGCACCTGTTGCGACAGGACCGCCGTTGCGCGGCTCTGGGACAGCGCCGCTCCCGCGCCCGCCATCTTGTGGGCCAGCGCCGCGAGTGCCGAGACCGAAGCCTCCGAACCCCGTTCCACGTTGAGTCCTGTCAGATAGGAATGGAGCTGCTCTCCCTTACGGAGATAGGTCGTCATCAGCGCCTGCGCGGTCTGCGTCCCTAGCAGCCTGATGACCTGGATATAGGCGGCGACCGCGATCGCCTTCTTGGGGTCGCCATTGGCGACGGTGAGCACGATGATGGGCAGGAAGGTGAGGATGTGTCCCGCACCCTGAAGCACGCACATCGTACGGAAGCTATCGCCGTTCCAGTCGGGCGACAGGCCGGTGCCGATAAGCGACGCGCCAGCGAAGCAGCACAGCCCCGTGAAGAGCAGAAAGCGTCCATCGGTCCGATGCATTGCCCAGACAGCGATCGGTGTCATGAGCATGAGCGGAACGCAGACCCAGGTGACCAGTGTGGCGCCGATCTGCTCCGGACGAAGCCCGGCGACGGCAGTCAGATAGTTCGGGATCAGAGCCGAATTCGACATGCTGCTCATCAGATAGAAGAGAGCCACGGACAGGAGGAGGACGACATTGCGCGCGCCGATGGCACCAAGATGCGCCCATGGCCGTTCGACCAGCATCTCGTTCACGAAGAAGGCCGCGATTAGCACCAGACCGCCTGCGAACGTCGAGAGTACGATCCCGTTTTCGAACCAGTCGAGACGATTGCCCTGGTCCACCGCGACAAACAGCATCGCCATGCCCATGCCGAGAAACAGCATGCCGCCCCAGTCCGCATGACGGACGAGGTCCATGTTCACGTTTTCCCGCGGCGCGCCCTTGTACGCGAGGAAGGCAAGAAGCGGAGCGAGGACGACATCCTGCCAGTAGAGATATTCCCAGCCGAAGCGCTGGACATAGAAGTCGAGGAGCGCGGTCCCGGAATTCACGGTGAAGGCGCCTCGAAAGGCATAGATCGCAATCGCGGTGATCCACCACTTCATCGGCAGGTTCCGGAAGATGATCATCAGGGTCGCCGGAACGAAGACCCCAAGAAGCGATCCGTGGATGACATGCAGGACGGCGAGCGTTGTGAAGTCCCGCGTGAATGGGATCATCAAAGAGATCACAGCATAGATCAGTGCGGGGCCGACCATGACGCGCCGGATCCCGAACGCGGCCGCCAGCCATGCCACAGCGGGGGCGAACACCATCTGGGGAGCTGTCGCCAGCGTGCTCAACCAGGAACCTTCGTCGAACCCGAGACCAAAGGCACCGCGCAGGTCTACGAGACCGATCCCGAACAGGCGGCTGTGGAAGCCGACCATGAACGGACCGAGCAGGACGGCACAGACGGCAAGGATCGGGTGGTGGGTTTCCCGCCCTGTGCTGCGGAACGGGAGGACCAGCTTCAGAATTTCGCCCATGACATCAACGGCCTTCCGAGCCGACCGAAATCGTGACCTCGGCCGACATGCCGGATCGCAGGTGTTCGAGCGTCGGCGAAGCCTCAAAATCGATCCTGACAGGAACGCGCTGGACCACTTTGGTGAAGTTGCCGGTGGCGTTGTCCGCGGGAAGCAGCGCGAACTGGGACCCGGAGGCTGGCGACAGACGTGTGACGTGACCTTTGAAGGTTTCGCCAGGCAGTGCATCAACTGTCACGGTCGCCACCTGACCTTCCTTCATCCTGGAAAGCTGGGTCTCCTTGAAGTTGGCGATCATGTAGACATCAGGCAGCGGGACGATCGAGATCGAGTTGGTCCCGACCGTCACATAGTCGCCGACATGGACCTGGCGTTCGCTGACCACACCATCGAAAGGCGCAATGATCCTGGTGTAGGACACCGAGAGATCGGCAGTCTTGAGGGCCGCTCTTGCAGCTTCCACGTTGGCTGAAAGCTGATCTGCCTGACCGCCGATATATTCGAGCTGTGCCCGTGCCGATGCAACAGATGCCTCGGCGGCCAGTGCTGATGCTATCGTGGTTTGCACGGCGGCCTGTGCCTGTTCATTCTTCTGCTGCGTACCAATTCCCTTGCCGGCGAGCGTGACCTGTCTTTCAGCCTCTGTCTTCGCAAGATCGGCATTGGCCTTCGCGACTGCTGACTGTGCTTCCGCCTGCGAGATTGCGGCCTTCTGGAGGGTCTTCTGGTTTTCCAGATTGGCAAGCTGTCCGATCGCTGCGTCAAGAGCCGCCTTGGCCTGCGCCTGCTTGGCGAGATAATCGGCAGGATCGATCTCGACCAGGACATCTCCAGCCTTCACGTGATCGAAGTCGCCGACGTTGATGGCGCTGACATTTCCGGAAACGCGTGCACTCAGGCGGCTCAACTCAGCACGGATATAGGCGTTGTCAGTGGTCTGTGTGTCGGCTCCCGCCATCCACCTATCCCAGCGCTGTGAACTCACGCCGACGAGCACCAGAACGGCACCTACAACAGAAAGCGGTATCAGAAGCTTCGTGTAATCGCGGGCGGGCTTTGCGTGCGCGGTATCTTGCTGTGGGACGGCAACGGCGGCCGGTCCTTTATTCGGAGACTGCTGGATCATGGTTCTATCCTTTTTAGCAGGACAGAAAGCACATTTCAGGCTATCACTTCCAATAGCTTTTTGATCACGATTAATCATCAGGAGTCATTACAGTTGGAATCTGAAGTCACTCGTCACCCCGGCATCGAACTCCGGCATCTCAGGTACTTCATCGCCGTGGCCGAGGAACTGCATTTCGGGCGCGCGGCAGCGCGGCTGAACATCGTGCAACCTGCTCTGACCGCGCAGATCAAATCCCTGGAGAAAGTCTTTGGAATCGAACTGCTTGAGCGCACCAAGCGGAATGTCCAACTGACCGAGGCAGGTCGTGAATTTCTCCGGGAGAGTTACGCGGCCTTGGCGCGGGTTGGATCTGCGATTGATACCGTCAGGGATTTTGCCCGGGGCAAGACCGGGACATTGAGACTGGGCTACGGAGCGAATGCGGCTATCGTTGGCTTGATCTCGTCGTCGATCAGACGCTTCACGTCGGAGTGGCCGAACGTCAACGTGACCCTCAAGGAAATGCCAAGCAGCGAAGTCTCCGATGCCTTGCTTCGTGATGACATCGATGTGGGATATGCCGCAACGACCGGGAAGGAACCGAAGGGTGTTACTTCGAGCAAGGTAGGATCGTGGCCTTGGCTGCTGGCTGTGGCAGACAACCATCGACTGGCGGAGCGCGGGCATGCGAAGGTGGCCGATGTTTCCGGCGAAAACCTTGCCGTCTATGCGGAACCCGACGGCCGCTCGAATATCGCAGGCGTGATGAGTTCCTTCCCGGATTTGGCACCCCAGCATGTCTACAGGACCAGCCACATCATGAGCCTGATGACCTACGTGTCTTCTGGTCTCGGTGTCGCGTTCGTTCCCTCGCCCATGCAGTCCTTGAACTTTAGAGGCGTGGTCTATCTCGAAGTGACCGACCCCTTGCCGCAGATGGAGATGAAGCTTCTGTGGCGGACGGAAAGCGCGAGAGCGACAATCAGCAATTACATTGAGTGCGTTAAACTCTGATTGGAACGCTGGCGCTCTACGCAATAAATACCGAGCGCCAGCGAAAGCGTCACACGAGTTCAGCTACTTTCACGATCGGATAGTCCGTGTATCCCTTCTCGTCACCACCATAGTAGGTCGACCTGTCAGGCGCATTGAATTCCGCGCCCTGCTGGAAACGCTGTGGCAAATCGGGATTTGCCAGAAACAACTCACCAAACACCACAGCATCCGCCTTGTCCGCAACGATTGCGGCCTCCGCCGTGTCCTTGGTCAGCCCCGCACCCATCAGGTAAGGCCCTTTGAAACGCGGGCGAAGCAGTGCGTGATAGTCCATATGTGGCGTACCTTGCCGGATTAGATGCAGGTACGCGAGACTGAACTGGTTTAGCTCCTCGACCAGTTCCCAGTAGAGCGCCTGCGGGTTGTCATCGGTTACGTCGTTGAAGTTCATTTCAGGGGAGATCTTAATACCGACCCGGTCTCCACCCGCTACCTCGATCATAGCCGCCAATACCTCGAGGACGAAGCGAATGCGGTTACGGATAGTGCCGCCGTATTCGTCGCCTCGCTTGTTGGTGCCGTTGGACATAAACTGTTCAGGAAGATATCCGGACGCGGCATGTAGCTCGACACCATCAAATCCGGCTTCGAGCGCCCGACGGGTGGCCGTCCTGTAGTCGGCGACAACGTCCTGGATTTCCGAGACGGTCAACGCGTGAGGGGTCAGGAACTCCTGCTGACCTGTCGAAGTCCAAGTCTCGCCCGCCGGCTTGATTGCTGAAGGAGCGACGGGGAGCGCGTTGTCCGGCTGCATCGACGGATGCGAGATACGGCCGCAATGCATGACCTGGATGAAGATGTGGGACCCCTTGGCGTGAACGGCATCCGTCACCTTTCTCCAGGCCTCGACCTGAGCGTCGGTTTCGATACCGGGAGTGCTGACGTATCCCTTGCCACTGGCCGACGGATAGACACCTTCGCTGATGATAAGTCCCGCGCCTGACCGCTGGCCGTAGTAGTCTGCGACATATCCGGCGATGACACCATCGTCATCACCTGCCCGAGATCGGGTCATCGGTGCCATGACAAGGCGATTGGAAAGATCGTAGCGCCCGACGCGCACAGGGGTGAAGATTTGGCCCATGGGAGAAGTTCCTGAATATTGCAATTCCCACCAAATGGCCGCTCCACATATCGAATATAATAGGCCACATTGGAACTCATTGATCCACTGATGAGGCAATTATGGAATTGTTGAATGACATGGCCCTCTTTGTCGAAGTGGCCAAGGCCAGGAGCTTTCGGGGAGCGGCCGAGATCATCGGCGTTCCGAATTCAACACTCTCTCGCCGGGTTGCCCATTTGGAGAGAACAATCGGTCTCCGCCTGCTCCACCGAACGACGAGACGAATCGAACTAACGGAAGCCGGGCTGATCTACTTCGAGCGATGCAGGCGGATCGTCGACGAGGCGAGGCTCGCGCACGAGCAGCTGGGCGGGATGCTGGAACAGCCGAGTGGTCTCCTGAGGGTCTCATTCCCTGCGGAATTCGCAACGGGTTATCTGCTCCCAATCATCTCGGACTTTGCGGAAGCATACCCAGGGATCACGTTCGATTTCGAGCTGACAGAACGCCCAATCGATCCGGTATCCGAGCCGTTCGACGTGGTCATCCAACTCGGAGAACCCGCAATCTCACACTTGATAGCGCGGCCACTCGCGCGCCTGCAGCCATATCTCTATTCATCACCAGGTTATCTGGAGGCCCGTGAAGTCCTCAAGCATCCGTCAGACCTGGTCCGACATGCCTGCCTCTACTGGATGAAGGACAACGTCTTGAAGCTCGGCAACGGTACCGAGGCTGCCGAGATTTCAGTCACCGGACGGTTTCGCCTCAATAACGTCGCCATGATCCGCGGACTAGCTGCCCGCAACAAGGGGATTGCGCTCCTTCCAGAGGAAGTCGTAGCTGACGAAGTGTCTCAGGGCAAGCTAGTGCGGGTCCTTCCACAATGGAGCGGCGCGCCCATGCCGTTCTTCGCCGTCACCGAGACACGGCTCCTGCCTGCCAAGACGCAGCGCTTCATCGAGTTCCTGAAATCGCGCCTGAAATAGAAGACCCCGCCTGCCGCTTGAGTAGACGGGGTCCATGGTTATGAAGACTGGAGGCGGCCGTTATCGGGCAAGGTCACCGCCGTCCGCGGCGATGATGCTCCCGGTCACGAACCCGGCGAAATCCGAGGCCGCGAACAGGACCGCGCGCGCGATGTCGTCCGGTTGACCCAGCCGACCGAGCGGAAGCGACTGGCCGTACCTTACCAACGCATCAGCGACGGCGGGATCGATCCGCTTGGTGGCGACACCGGGCGTTTCTGTCAGCGTCGGCGCAACGGCCACGGCGCGCAATCCCCTCGGTCCCAGTTCGACTGCCAGGCTTTTCGTCAAGCCAGCGACAGCGTGCTTGGACGCGACGTAATGGGCCGGGTTGGCCCCATTGCTGGAGTTGAATGCGGCGGTCGAGACGATATTGACGATCACGCCCTTGTTGTCTTCCATGCGCAGGGCGGCTTCCCGTGCACCGTTGAATGTGCCGCGAACGTTGATGTCGAAGACGCGATCCCATTCGTCATCCGGGATCTGAAGAACGGGATTCGACGGGTAGATGCCCGCACTGTTGACCCAGATGTTCAGTCGACCCGTCTTGGCCACGGCGAGATCTGCGAGTGCGGTGATGGACGCATGGTCACCGACATTAAGCTTCGCGCCAATGTGCGTGCCGCCGAAAGCAGAAAGCTCGGCAGCGGTCTCGATAGCCTTGGCTTCGTCCAGATCGCCGATCACCAGGTCGGCCCCCGCCTCGGCAAGACGCTTGGAGATCGCCCGCCCGATGCCCGCGGCTCCGCCGGTCACAACAGCCGTGCGTCCTTTCAGGGAAATCAGGTCAGCCAGTGTGGCGTTGGTGTGATCGGTGTAGGGCATGGAATGTCTCCTCTTGGATTTGTTATCGAGTAGATCGCGGACGGACTTAGCCGATACCGCGCGTTGAGGCCGTACACCTAGTCATCGCCGAGGCGATCGGCGTGCACGATCAAGGTGAACTTCCCCGCAATCCTACTGAAGATCGGGTGCTGCGAGGACGTTATAAAGCCTCCGGAAATGGGAATGACTGCTGCATTGCTGGAGCAATCATTCCTGTTCATTCAGCCGCTCATGGTGCCGTCACGGGAGTACTGGGCGGTCCTGTCGACGAGGAAGGCAACGACATCGGCATCTGTCAACGCCGTGATCCTGGCGTTCTCCTTGCCACCGCCGACCATCAGCGCAGTGTACTTTGCGACATGCATCTCGTCAGCCGACACGACACCGTCGAAGACGTAGAACCACCGATCGAATCCATCACGCGATGGGAGGTCGATCGTCTCTCCGGCGGCGAGATGTGCATCGTAGAGATAGACTTGCTGGCGAACGAACGTCGGCGCCTCCGATCCCGCAGGCCCCGTCAGAAGCCGCCATTTGCCGTCCCGTTCCGCTTCATCCAGTTCCACGAACTGGACTTCCGGTGTCATCTCCGAAAGCTGAGGGCGGACGAAGATCTGGAGCATCTCGATCTGGTCGCGGCCAACGACTTCTTCCTCGTGCGAGAAGCCATGTCCTGCATTCATCACCATGAGCCGCCCGGACGAGAGGACTTCGCTGTGACCGGCGGAGTCGGTGTGGCGCATCTGGCCGGCGCGCATGTAGCTGATGATCTCATCGTTGCGATGCTCGTGCATGCGCACGACAAGGCCAGGCTGAAGCTTGGCGTGATCGATGGTTCCGAGCCCGCCGAAACCGGGATCACCTGACTGTCCGAGCGTGATGCCCGGACGGATGCGGCGGAGCTGGAAGGGACCATGCGCCCGCTGCTGATGGGTCTCGGGCGGCACGATCCCTGTTCCGGTGATCGAAGGTACCCTGATGTTCATTTCGTTTCTCCTTATCTGCAGCGGGCGCATTTTGATTAGTCGCCGATTGGCGGGAGCACTTCTGTAAACAGGAGCTGGATCAGCTTCTGGCCATTTTCGGAGCCCCAGTTCTGCGCGAGTTCCGCGATCATGGTGTTGGTAGCGGTCAGGATCACACCTGCGTCCTGCATGCGGCGGCGTGACATGTCTTCCGACAGCTCGTACGGCGAACCGGAAGCATCCATGACGGCCTGCACGTTGTAGCCTTCGCCGACGGCATCGATCGCCGGGAACACGAGGCACACGTCGGTGGTGACACCAGCCATGATCAGGTTCTTGCGACCAGTGGCTTCGACAGCGGCCTTGAAGTTGGCATCCGTCCAGGCGTTGACAATGCCTTCGCGCTTGACCCGGTTCTCGAATTCGACCGGAAGGATTTCTTGGAGTTCAGGCAGAAGAGGTCCCTGCAGGCGATCTTCCTGGCTGGATGTCAGGATGGTCGGGATGCCGAGAATGCTTGCGGCCTTGGCCAGTGCCAGCGACATGCGCTTGGCCTGGGCGACATCGATGTTCTTGATGAGCTGCATCGTGCCGACCTGATGGTCGATGAGCAGAAGAGCGGAATTTTCGGCGGTGAAGAGCTTGGACATGACGTGATCTCCAGGAAATCGTTAAGCGTGATTGCTTGAAACAGAAGATATTCCTGAAACACCCGTCCCGGCAGACTTGAAAAATGTCAACTTCATGTTCCATAAATGAAACATGAAAACATTCGGAGATTTTGACGGCCTCGCGCTGTTTGTACACGTCGCTCAATCTGGGGGGCTTGCGGCAGCAGAGCGCGCAACCGGCATATCGAAAGCTACCTTATCCCGCCGCCTGTCAGCTCTGGAGGACACGCTAAGTGTCCGTCTAGTGAGAAGAACGAAAAAGGGTATTGTCCTAACCGATCACGGACAGCAACTGTTTGACCGAAGTCGAGACGCGTTTGCGATAGCCGAGGAAGCCATCGCGACGGTGCAAAATGAGAAAGTTGTCTTCTCGGGCACGGTCAGGCTGTCGCTGCCGCCGGATATCGCAACTGAGGTTCTCGCCCCGGCACTTATTCGGTTCAAACTGCGCTATCCTGAGGTCGTGGTTGACATGACACTAGCGGATCGCCGTGTGTCGCTAATTGAAGAGGGCTACGACCTCGCCGTGCGCATGGGGGCTCTTTCTGACTCCGAGCTTATGTCAAAGAAGATCGCAAGCCTGCCAAGAACTCTGGTTGCCAGTCCAAAGTTTGTCTGTGAACATCCAGACATAGCGAGCCCTGATGACCTGAATGGTGTGGCCGCAGTTGCTATTAGACGTGACCTCGTGGAGTGGGACCTACGTGGTTCTGACGGAAACTTTGCCAAAGTCCGCCCGAAGATCGGGTTCGCGGCCAATCGGCAGACGATCCTGATTGACGCTGTACGTTCCGGCTTCGGCGTTGCAAATCTGCCAACATTCATGGTCGATGCTGAACTGCAAGCCGGACAGTTCGTGCGCGTCCTACCGGATTGGGAGCCAACGCCGGTAGAGGTGACTGCTCTGTGGCAAAAGGACAAGATAGCCGGCCGGCTGATCAAGGCGATCGTTGCCGAATTTGAGCAAGCGTTACGGTAGGCCAGACACAATCAGCGACTGGCTTGCAGTGAATGACTGCATACGGTCAAGGTCATGTGTAAGCGGACCAGTATCCCAAATGCCATCGGAGGTGAAATGATGCAGACGGTCGTATTGATCGGGCGCGAGGCGCTCCGCCATCGGCTCGATACGCTTGCGATCGCCACGCCCGATCAGGCCAGAAATATACACCGGACACATCTGTCGCCGCTTCTTGTGGTCAAGCTTTACCCCTCGTTCCTCTTGGCACAAAACCTTTGATCCGTTCCCATTGATCATCCCTAAGGGCATCACAATCCATCACCGACCTCCAAAAGTCAGTGTTGAATCTGATTTGCTTGCTCTTGGGAATCTGGAGGGTTATGCGAGGTCGGTTCTGCTGGTTCGGCTGTCTGTGTCCGACCTCATATAAGCCGGATTGAACGAAGCCGCAGGCTGTTTGGCGCTGCTATGGGAATAGTAGAACGCAGGGCATCGCCATCGCGGCGATCAATCTGGACCCGGCGGATTGACGTTCATGGCCTTTCCGGCGGGCATTTTGGCCGGAATGTCTGCTGCATGGACAGCGGTGGCCGCCCATTCGGCACGGATGGACGGGTGATATCGAGCGCTGAGTGAACGCTCTGGCCTTCCGTGGCATTTTTGGAAGTACCGCGTGTTGGGCATCATGACGTGTCGCACCGGAAAAATGCGGGTCGAGGCGGAGCAACCGGCGGAATGTTGATACCTGTCCTGCACATGGGAAAGCCGACGTATCTTCAGAATTGTCTCCACAACAAGCATCCAAATAAAAAGCCTCCGATGAAACCGGAGGCTGTTGTAACCCCATCGCAGATGGGGGTCCCGTTTTGACGCCGATCACCCCATTTGCGGGGTCCTTATTCCATGCCTAATCACAGATCGAGCGCGCAGGTCCGATGGATAGTCCCTGCAAGCTCGCGAGCGATGCGCCGAACCCGCGGAAGGTCCGCCTTCCGGATCACTGATGAAGAAGGCGCGGCGGCTCGCATAAGCCGGTTGTGGAGCGCTGGCGTGTGAATTGGTGTTTCAGGCAGTTCTCGATATATCTTGATTTGCGATATATCGAGAACTATATAGGACGCATGAAAAAACGACACACAGGCGGACCGGACCGCCATTTCCTTCACCCGGACCACCCGGAAGGCCATCAAGGCAAACACCGCCGGCACGGTCGCCACGGCGGACGGCGTCTTTTCGACTATGGCGAACTGCGGCTCCTGCTTCTGGCGATGATCGCCGAGCGGCCTCGCCACGGCTATGAGCTGATCAAGGAGATCGAGGAGCGCTTTGGCGGTGCCTACAGCCCAAGCCCCGGCGTAATCTATCCGACGCTCTCCTGGCTCGACGATATGGGCTATGCCGCGATCGAGCCCGAAGCCTCGGGCAGAAAGCTCTATCGTATCACCTCCGAGGGAGAAGCCTTCCTCGTCGCCAACCGCACGGCGGCCGACGAACTCCTGTCACGCATGGCTGCGGCAGCTGAACGCGCGGAGGAGCCCCTGCCGGAGATGGTCGCTGACGCCATAAGGACCTTCAAGCTCGCCCTGCGGCTTCGGCTGAAGCGCGGATCGCTCGACGACGAGGCGGCCGGCAAGATCGCCGCCGCGCTCCTCCAGGCGGCACAGACAGTGGAGCAAAGCTGATGAACGCACGATCCCCCATACCTTCCGCCGTGCAGCGCATCGCCGCAATCAGTACACCCCACGCCAGCCGCTACCTTCAGCAGCTCTGCAAGCATTTCGCGCACAAGATTCCCGTCACGTTCGACGAGCGGTCCGGACAGATCACCTTCTCCATCGGGGAATGCCGTCTTTCGGCTCGCGACGGATTGCTGCGCCTGTCTCTCACAGCCGAGGACGACGAGAAGGCGGCGCAGCTTCAGGACATTGTAGCGCGCCATCTCGTCCGCTTCGCCTTCCGCGAGGAACTCGCGATTACATGGCGCGCACCGTCCTTCGGCGAACATGTGCTGGATGAGAGGGTGAGCGCCGTCCTCGACGCCTATCACACACGGATGCGCGAGGAGCGTGCCGGCCCGCGCGTCGAACCGCCCGGCGGCCGCGACGGCGGACAGGACCAGCGCATGCGCGCCATCGGGCCGGACACGGGTCGCCTCCTGAACATATTGGCTCGAAGCCTCACCGCGCCGACCATTCTGGAGATAGGCACGTCCTTCGGCTATTCCGGCATCTGGCTGGCGGAGGCTGCGCGGGTGACCGGCGGCCGGCTCATTACCATGGAACTGCACGGCTACAAGTCGGCCCATGCGCAGGAAATGGCGCAGAAGGCCGGCCTTGCCGATCATGTCGACTTCAAGGTTGGCGACGCCGTCGCGATGATCGGCGAACTGCCGGGCAAGGTCGACTTCGTCTTCCTCGATCTCTGGAAGGATCTCTACGTTCCTTGCCTAGAGGCCTTCTATCCGAAGCTCAATCCCGGCGCGATCATCGTCGCCGACAACATGCTGGGTCCGGACCCCGCCGTGAAGGATTACGGCAAGGCCGCGCGCGCCGCACCAGGCATCACCAGCGTCCTCCTGCCAGTCGGCTCGGGCATCGAGGTCAGCCGGTACGAACCGGCCTGAGACGGATCGTATAAAAACGGGCAACGAGAAGGGCAGATCATCCATGCAGGAAACGTCATGACGGAGCATCGATATCCATCGTCGGCCAGCCGGCGGCGGGGCGGCCCGGCGCGATGGTGTGTCCTTTCCGCGTCCGCTCTCGCCCTGACCCTGACTGCGGCCGTCTGGTCGCCGACTGACGGGCGGGCGCAATCGAACCCGAACAGTGTGATGCAGGATATGGCTTCGACCCGTACAAAAACCATCGTGGATGCCGCAAACGCCTTTCTGGAGACGCTCGACCCAGAGCGGCGGGAAAAGATACTGCTTCCCTTCGATCCGGTTGCCAAACCCGTCGCCGCTGAATTCGCGCGGCAGCGAGGGCCTGGCGGCGCGGGCGGGCGTCCGCCCCGAGGCGAGCGCCCCGCCGATGCTGGCAGCCCCGAGGCGGGAGCCGGGAAAGGCGGGCGCCGGAGCGGTGGGTCTGGCGGCAGCAGAGCCATGCCCGGCTTCGTGGGTGAGCAATATGGCGCGGCGGTCTGGTCCAACTACCCGGCCAGTGACGTGCCGCGGCCCGGTCTTCCGCTGGGCGAGATGACCGAAGACCAGCGCGCCGCCGCGCTGCATCTTCTGGAAACGGTGCTCAGCCCCGAAGGCTACCGGAAGGTGCTGGAGATCATGGGCTCCGATCAGGTTCTGCACGAGGGCGGCACCAACTACGCCTCGGGCACCGATAACTACACGCTCGGCCTTTTCGGCACGCCCAGCGCGACCGATGCGTGGATGCTGTAATTCGGAGCACATCACCTCGGCCTGAACGTGGTCGTCAGGGGCGCGCAGGGCGTGGCTACGCCGACGCTGACCGGTGCGCAGCCCGCCGTCTATACCAATCCGGCGGGCGAAACGGTGCGGGTGCTGGCGGGTGAGAACGACAAGGCTTTCGCGCTGCTCGATGCATTGGACGAGGCGCAGCGCGGCAGGGCGATCCTCGACTATAGCGTCGGCGATCTGGTTTTAGGTCCCGGCCGCAGCGGCGAGACCATCGTGCCCGAGGGGCTGCGGGCTTCGCAGATGACGCAAGCGCAGCGGGCGCTGCTGCTCGACGTGATCTCGGAATGGGCCGGCATCGTCAACGAGGACTATGCCGCGCCGCGCATGGCCGAGATCGAGGCCGGGCTGGACGAGACCTGGTTCGCATGGAGTGGCCCGACCACGCATGAGCCCGGACGGAACGGCTCGTCCTACTACCGCATCCAGGGGCCGAAGCTGATCATCGAATTCTCGCCGCAGGGCGTGGGCGGCGATCCGACCATGCATGTCCACACGGTCTACCGCGATCCGACGAACGATTACGGCAAAGGGTTCACGGCGCCATGAGCGTGCGGGGGATCATGCTCGCCGCGGCCTTGCTCGGGCTGGCCGCCCCGGCCTCGGCACATCGGCTGGACGAATATCTGCAAGCCGCCACCATCGCCGTGGCTTCGGACCGGGTGGAACTGCACCTGCGCCTGACGCCCGGTGCGGAGGTGGCCGACATGTTCGTCGCCGGGATCGACCGAGACGGCGACGGAGTCCTATCGCGGGCCGAATGGGAGGATTATGCGACGGAAGTGCAGCGGAACCTGTCGCTGGAGGCCGACGGCACGGCACTGTCGTTGCGGCTGACCGGCGCCAGCTTTGCCGATGTCGATCAGGTGAAGCAGGGCGAAGCCGCGATCCTGCTGGATTTCGCGGCGGACCTGCCCACCGCCAACGGTCCCCGCAGTCTCACGTTCGAGAGCCGGCACCGGAGCGATATCGCCGTTTATCTCGTCAATGCCCTTGCACCGCGCGACCCGCCGTGAGCATCCTCGGCCAGCACCGCAGCCCTGACCAGTCCTCGTGGCGCCTGGATTTCTCAGTAAGGCGCGTGATCACATCTGCCGATGAAACGCGACAGTGACGGGCGAGAAGGAAACGGAACTGCAGACACGCCGTGACTTTGTAGTGATGGGGCTAATGGCGAGCGCGGCGGTGGCGCTCCGCCCGACTATATCATACGCCAATGCGGCATCGACCTCGTTTTCGGCGGGAGCCGGGCGAGCGGATGTCGTTCTCGCCGACAGCCTGTTTCCGCTCGATGGTTTCGCCGGAGAACACGATCCGTTGGCTGTCCGTGTTCTGCTGCTGGACGATACTGTGATCCGGGTGGCGATCGCCGTGGTGGACCTGACCTCGATCTCCGAGGCGGTGATCACGCGGTTCAACGCCATCCTGAGCGAGGTTGCGGGCGTCGACAGCGACAAAACCATCGTCAGCGCCAGCCACACCTTTTCCACGCCGCATGTCTTCGCGCCGGGACAGGTGCCGGGCGGCAGCGACACGGCTTCCAACGATGCCGCCTTGCAGGCGTTCGAAATGGCAGTGCGGGCGGCCGCGGCGCAAGCAGCCTCGGCCTTGCAGCCGGCCAGGCTGGGGTTCGGACAGGGCACCGCCTATGTGAACGTCAATCGCGACGTGGAAACGCCAGATGGCTGGTGGCTCGGCGCCGACGATGCCGGCTTCGCCGATCACGCGCTCTTAGTCCTGCGCGTCGATGGCCTCGATGGTCGCCCGCTGGCGTTCCTAATGAGCTTCGCCGTGCAATCCTCGATCATGGACGGATCGGAGCGCGCCGAAGGCAGCAGGCTGATCAGCGCCGATGCTCGACGTAAGGCGGGAAAGCGTGGAGGTCGCATCGCAGGTCTTCTCCCCGCGCAATGCCCCAAAGGGGCCGGTCAAGTCCTTCGACTATGCGCCGGGCGGCACGGTCGAGGTTCCGGTGGTGCTGATCCGACTTGGCGACATGGTGCTGGCGGGTGTGCAGCCGGAGCTTTCCGCCAGCATAGGCGCGCGGATCAAAGCCGGTTCGCCGTTTGCGGGCACCGTGGTTGCAACGATGATCGACGGTTCCGCCAAATATATGCCCGATGCGACAAGCTACGATCGTTTCACTTACGAGGCGCGCAGTTCGCCATTCGCCAAAGGTGCTGCAGAGGCCGCGGCCTCGGGGATCATCGAGCATATCAAACGGATGAAAGACGCCGGGAATTAAGGAGAACACCGTCATGCACTCCCGCAGGGATTTTCTGATCATGGGCGTAAGCGCCGGAACATTGCTGGCGGTGGGCGTGCCTGCTTTCGCCCATGACGGCTCCGGCCATGCGAAAGCCGCCACGGCGGTCACGCAGGTCTTCGGCGAGGGCGTCAAACTGACGGCCGTGGCGGTCGAATATGACGCTCCCGTCAAAGGCGGCGATTTGTCCGCCGACAGCTTCGCGGTCGAGGGGCGGACCGTCACGCAAGTCTTCGCCAGCACCACCGCCGATCCGGCGGGCAGGTCGGAAGAAGGCGCCTTCGTCATCGTCGCCCTGTCGCCCGAGGATGCGAATGCCGCGCTGGCCGAGAAGATCGGACAGCAGGGCGGCAACGGCGGTGGTCCCGGTGGCGACGGTGGCCGTGGCGGCCCTGGCAAGGCGGGGGACATCCCTACCTACGATACGATCTATCCGCCCGCCAGCGCGGCGGTCCTGCAATCCGGCCCGGTGACGCTGGCCGATGGACATGTCGCAGCAGCCCGCGACAGTGCCATCGAGACGACGAAAGTGGCGAACCTGATCGTCGACGACTTCCGGCAACTCGAATTCAACGATCCCAAAACCGGCAAGCTGCTGCGCTACAATCTCTTCGTGCCGAAGGACTACGATCCGAAGCAAAGCTATCCGCTGGTGCTGTTCATGCACGATGCCGGCGCCACCAGCGACGTGGCGCGCACGACCCTGTTCCAGGGCCTGGGCGCGGTCGTCTGGGCGAGCCCTGAGGATCAGGCGAAGCGCCCGGCCTTTGTGCTCGCGCCGCAATTCGCCGAGATCATCGCCGACGACGGTTCCAAAACATCGGACGCGCTCGACGCCACGATCAACCTGATCAAGGCGCTGGCTGGACAATACAGCATCGACATGAAGCGGCTCTACACGACGGGCCAGTCGGGCGGCTGCATGATGTCGATCGCCATGAACATCAAATATCCCGATTTCTTCGCCGCCTCCTTCCTCGTCGCCGGGCAATGGGACCCCGAACTCGTTCGCCCCATGGCGGGCAACAAGCTGTGGATTCTGGTCTCTCAAGACGACGACAAGGCCTTCCCCGGCCAGAACGCCATCACCGCCGTGCTGGAGACCGAGGGCGCGAAGATCAGCCGCGCCACCTGGGATGCGAGGTGGACGGCCGAACAGTACCGCGCCGCTTTCGACGCGATCGACGCCGAGGGCAGCCCGATCAACTATGTGACCTTCGCGCCGGGCACCGTCATTCCCGAAGGCGGCTCCACCGCCGGCGCCAGCGGCCACCGCAATACATGGCGCGTGGCCTATGCGATCGAGCCCATCCGTGAATGGATCTTCCGGCAATCGAAGGCTTGAACCTCGGCGGCGTGCCGATGATGACCGCCGCTGCTACCGCCCTTCGGCCTTGAAGCGCAGACCAACCGTTAGGTGTTGGCCGGAGGCATTTCCCACCGTTTTTACCACTTGGGGGGAGCCTTAGCGCAGCTCAGAGGGCCACTCCACCTGTATCGAGGGAAACCTATCCTAACGCGCGGTTTTTACCACAAAATTGGATAGAAATTCAATGGAAGTGAAGGTGGCCCAAGCCGTCAATGGTTGACAGATCCTCGTGCGACTCTAATTCAACACTGCCACGTTTAGAGTTTGGCTGAAGGCTTGCGCCCTGGCGGATCGGCGCAAGCCTTCTTTGCGTTTGCGTCACAGGGCAACCAGACACTCAAAAATCATATGTTATAGTTTGCGAACGGAGCCAGTAAAATCCACGGTTGTAGCTACCGGCGTAAGCGATTTGAACCGCCCCGGATTTACCGGAGACCCCAACTCGTGAGAAGTAGGGTCTATGACAAGCAAGACGACGAACAAATTCTCCCCTGAAGTCCGCGCCCGTGCCGTGCGTATGGTGACGGAGCATGAAGCCGAACATCCCTCCCGCTGGGCAGCGGTATCATCGATAGCGTCCAAGATCGGTTGCTCGGCGCATACCCTCCATGAATGGGTGAAGAAGGCCGAGGTCGACAGCGGCAAGCGGGCTGGCCTGCCGAGCGACGTGGCCGAGAAGATGAAGGCACTGGAGCGGGAGAACCGGGAGCTTCGTCAGGCGAACGAGATTTTGCGCAAAGCCTCGGCATATTTTGCCCAGGCGGAGCTCGACCGCCCACTGAAGCGATGATTTCCTTCATCGACGAACACCGCACGGTGCTCGGGGTCGAGCCGATCTGCAGGCTGCTGCCGATTGCCCCGTCCACCTACTATGAGGTCGTTGCCAAGCGCACGGACGTGGACCGCCTGTCGGCCCGCGCCCGTCGCGACATGGCGATGAAGGTCGAGATACGCCGGGTGTTCAACGAGAACTTCCAGGTCTATGGCGTGCGGAAGGTCTGGCGACAGTTGCAGCGAGAGGGTCACGACATCGCCCGCTGCACCGTCGCTCGGCTCATGAGAATGATGGGTCTTCAAGGCATCATTCGCGGCAAGCCCGTCAAAACCACCGTGTCGGACAAGGCCGCTCCATGCCCGCTCGACCGCGTGAACCGGCAGTTCCGTGCTCCCGCACCGAACATGCTGTGGCTCTCCGATTTCACCTATGTCGCGACCTGGCAGGGCTTCGTCTACGTGGCCTTCGTGATCGATGCTTTCGCCCGGCGCCCCGCCCGGCTTCGGCAAGACCGCCTTGATGAAAGCGGCCTATGAGCGTCTTGTGGACGGCACCCTCACTTTGCCGGGCATGCGCGACACGGCAGTTTCCCATTGTTCCTGGTTCAACGCATCCGACCTTGCATCGCCCGAACGTTTCGTCGGTGAACTGCGTCAGTCGCTAGGTCTTGCCGTTATGGCGGACACACAGAATGCCATGACGGACGCCATGGAAGCTGTGGCGCGGCGTGAGGGTCTGACCATTCTTTTCATCGACAATGTCAACGAAATCGATACCGGCAGCCGATACCGGTTTCTGGAACAACTCATCCTTTCCGCGCCCGATACGCTTCGCATCGCCTGCTCGTCCTGTTCTCCTGCGCAATTGCAGCTTTCCCGGCTGAAGGCTCGCGGAGTATTGACGGAGTTGGCGGCGAGGGAACTCGAATTCGGGCGATCCGACCTGCGGCGGCTGCTGGCCCGAGGCGCTATGTCGGCGCTTGTCGATCCCCTGATGGAAATTACCCGTGGCTGGCCCGCGCTGGCGCAACTCGCCACCGGCATCGTGACCGGAGGCCCGACGGAAGAAGAACGCCGCCTGTTGCTCGCCGGGACCCATGCCGATCTGATGGACTACACGCGCGAAACCGTCATCAACCGGCTTTCTCCGGCGCTCCTGTCCACCCTGCGCCGATTGTCGCCTTTCTCGGAATTTCGTCTTGATCTCGCCTCCGACCTCGGTTTGCCCGGCTTGACGGAAGACGATCTGGTCATGCTGGAGGCCTTGCATCCCATTATAGAAAACGGGCCGAATGGCTGGCTCTCCCTGCACCCCGTGCTTCGCACCTGCCTCGAACGGGACACCGCCTTCGTTTCGGAAACGGAAAAGAAGGCGCTGCATCGCCAGGCCGCCATCTGGTTTGCAACCCGCGCTCATCTGGAACGCGCCGTTTCCCACGCCGCCCAGAGCGGCGATTTCCATATGGCGGAAGAAATCATCGGAAAAGCTGGCGGCGTCGATATTTTTCTGCGGGCCGGGCATCAGGTGCTGGAGCACCTCATCGATAATTTTCCGCCGGAAATCCTGCATGCATCGCCTGGCCTCATGGTCTGTTATGCCGTGGTGCTCTCCAAGCGCGGCAATGCGGCAGCCGGGCGCGAGCGGCTCGATATTCTGAAAGAAAACGGCAAATGGTCCGCTGCCGCAATTGCCGCCGTCGACCGTAGCGTCCTCGACCATATCGACAGCCTGATCGATGTTTATGAAGACCGCCGCATGAGCGCTACCGAGGCGCAACGGCTGGAACGGGCCGCCGCCGCCCTGCCGCCGCATGCCACGTGGGAACTGGCGTGGCTCTTTAACCACCTCTGTATTATTTACACCCGGACCGGCGAGCTTGAGGAGGCGCGGCGCGCGGCGCTGAAAGCGCTCGGATATTATCGCGAGGAGAAAACGCCCTATGCCCAGGTCTTCATGCTCATCCATCTCGGCCTCGTCAGTACGCTGACCGGTGAATTTTCCGCCGCCCTGCAATTCTGCCGGGAGGCGGAGGAACTGGTGGAACGGGTGCACTGGACAGACAGGAATCTGCTGGCCATCGTTCGCCTTGCAACAGCCGACGTGCTTTATCAGCAGGGTGAGGTGCTTCAAGTCGAGCAGACCCTGACCGAATGCGTGGAGCCGCTGATCCGGGGGGAAGGCTGGGTGGACCTGTTCATGCGGCTGTTCTGGCTTCTGGCCCGCAGTCGCCTGCAGGTGAGCGGCTTCGATGCCGCGGCTGCCGCAATCGACAAGGCGGAGGAAGTGGCAGTGGAGCGTAACCTGCCCCGCCTGAAGACCGCGGCTGCGATCATGCGTGTCGATCTGCTCGTCAGGGCCGGCATGATTGAATCTGCAACGCAAGCGGTGGAACGGGTAGAAACCCTGAAGCAGGCGGGCGGCCCCGACAACTGGACCTGGCGGGAAGTCTATGATTACGACGTCGCCGCCGCCCGGCTGGCGCTTGCACAGGGACAGGCGCCGCAGGCGCTACAAATACTCGAAGCCCTGATCTTTTCGGCCAAGACCGCAGGCCGCGCTTATCACCGCATGTTGGCCGAAGTCATGGCGGTGCAGGCGTCCTGGAAGGCCGGCCGACAACATCAGTCCCTTGCCTATCTGCAATCAGCCATCGCCCTTGCCCGCGCTCACGAAGCGACGCAACTCTTTACGGATGAAGGGCATGATTTTGCCACCACGTTGCGCGCTATCGTGCGCCGTTTCGGGCTGAAGGTCTTTAGCCCCAACGCCGTGGAATTCATGAGCCGCATTGTTGGACATGGCTTCGGTCGCAAGCCTCACATGATAGTTTCCGCACAACAGAAGCATGACGGCGTAGTACCAGCGTCCGGGTTGCTGAGCAGTCGCGAACTCACAGTCCTCAAGCTTCTTTCCGAAGGCCGCAGCAATAAGGAAATCGCCCGCGAGCTAGGGCTTTCGGAGGCCACGGTCAAGTTCCACCTGAAAAATATTTATGCCAAGCTCGGCGTCAGCCGACGTGGCATGGCCGTTTCCGTCAGCAAGCACCTTAAGCTGACTGAGCCTGAATAACGTCTTTTATTCACCAGCGTCGGTAGCTGTGTTGGTTTCGAGTTGGCCAAAAGGATAAGCCGGAGCTAAGGTCCGAGGCTCCCACGCCATAAAATAAATGAAACCGGCGGCCGATGAGCAGATAGCTCAAGCATCTGAAAAAGAAGCACTTCGAGGCAGAAGGCTGACATACGTATCACTTGCGTCAATCGCGCTTTGGAAAGAACGGGCCGCCTTAGGATGGGGATTTTTCACGATTGGGATTGGAGCCGGCGACCCACACAGGCAGATTTCCGAACCGCATTTCGACGGCCGCCAGTGTGCCATCGATGTCATTGGTATTCTCTTCCTGCGCGCCAAAGGCGGCGGCGTGGGCCCCCGGAATATTCTCGCATGCCGCGCGAGCGTCCGTCTTGACGGTCGGTCGCCAACCTTGTTCACTCGGCCAATGTTCAAAGCTGCAAATGCTGTACAGATCAGAGTAACTATCGACGCAATCGAGCCGGGCATCTGGCGCCGTCTGGTTCTGCCGGTCCATTGGAACTTGGAGCATCTGCATCTCGGAATTCAGGCCGCATTCAACTGGTGGAACTATCATCTCTATGAGTTCCGCATAGGTGGTCTTCGGTACGGGGACGTTGAGATCCTCACGGAGGATGCGACCTACGACGATCCTCGGGTCTTTGATCAAAAGGAGGTTCGCTTGATGGACTTCGAGCAAGGTTTTGTCTTCGGCTACCACTATGATTTTGGGGATGGCTGGCGGCACACCGTCATAGTCGAGGAGTTCTTGACTCTCGCTGCTACGCCAAAAAACGGGACCTGCCTCGCCGGCGAAAGAGCGAGACCACCCGAGGATGTTGGGGGAGTTTCTGGTTATGAGCGGTTCCGGGAGATCATCGCCGATCGGGACGATCCGGAATATGCCGAAACCATTCGTTGGTGCGGTGGCTACTTTGATCCGGAATGGTTCGACCGGTCGGTGGTGGACAAGGACGTCCGCAATGCTTTGCGGTCGAACGTCAAACGGCGCCTATATCAGCCGAAGCCGAAATCTGTCCCAAAGAAATGAGTTAGCTGAGGTTGCAGGGTGAACGCCTTGATGGGTATCGAACCTGAGACTAACAAATCCCGTGGCAGCCGCTCTCAGCCGTTGTTTCTGTTTCCGCTCAGCGCCACTGCTTTTCCTCCAACGTCCAGTTCGATCCCGGTAGTTTTCCAGTTTTGGAGAAGGTCGTGAGGATATTTCCGAGCAGCTTGGAGATATTGTTGTCGAAATTATTGTAAGGAAGTGACTGACTGAAGGCGATCGAGCCGGTGGAGAACACCGCGCCGTTCTCCGGCGTGGTAAAATAGACCAAGTCAGCGCGTATTCTGTAATCATAGGACCCCATCAGCCCAGGATAGGGGTATAGGACCTCCTCGACCACGGTCTGATAGTTGTCGCTATGCCCACCGGAAGAGGCGACAATCAGGGCATGCGGCGGGGTTCCAAGCGTGAGGTCGTACCGGTCGATTTCGAGACCGGCCGCGCCATGATGCGCCAGACCGAAATCACCGAGGATTTCACCTTCTATCCCTTCGAACATCCATTCGGCGCGGCGGTGCCAGCTATCCGGCATGCGTCGGTAGGGCCGCGCGGAATCGAAGCCTTCGGAGATGAAGCCGACACCGAGCAGTTTCTGCGGCGGGCGGCCGAGATCTTTCCAGATGCCGCTTTTCTGTCCCGAGGTGGCTAGATAATATTCGCCCGGCCTTGCTTGCCAGGCGCGCATGCCCGAGTTGAGCTTGCGCACTTCGACACACCAGGGTTCGTCCTGTCGGTAGGAAACGTTCCAGTAGTAGCCGTTACCCCCGAGATAGATCAGACGTCCACCGGCGGCCGCATAGTCTTCCGTTGCGTCCATCAGCTCTTCGGAAACATATTCCGGATGGGTTCCCGTCAGGACAACCGTATAGGGTTTCAAAGCTGCGATGCCCTCGCGCTGGACGTCCTCGTCGGTGATCACCTCATAGTCGTAGTCCATGTGGTCAAGCCAGGCGATAACGGAAAGGTCGGCCGGGAATTGCCAGGTGACACCCATCGACGACATACGCGCCTTCGGCCGCATGTTGAGGATCGGCCTGAGATAGGACGAGTAGCACACCCCTGCCCCATCGGAATGATGGTCGTAAAGCGACAGGCCGAATTCCTTCGTCTGGTACAATTCGATGTCGATCTCGGAAATGATCGGCGACTGGCCGGCCAGCGGCTGCATGATTTCGGCGTCGAAGGTCAGATGCTCGTTGGCATAGGCGAGATAGCTGCTGGTCGGAATGAGGAAGCAGATTGGCGCCTTCGGCGTCTTGGCGCGCACGAAGAAGGGGATGTATTCCTCGCGCAGGCCCTTGCCGTCGCCGACGCGCAGGCGAAAGGCATAGGCGCCTGAGCGAACATCCGGCACGGTAAAGGATGCGGTCTTTTCCCAGCGGCAATCGATGATCGCATCGTCGTGGAATTCAACGCCGCCATATTCGCCGGGCGCAAGCCGATAGCAATCGTTGCGGCCCGCCCAGTTGAAGCCGGTCTGCCCGCGAACCGGCCGGTTATAACCTTCGGCATGCAGCGCGTAAGGTCCCGTATCGATCACGCGGTCGCCGATACCCTTGTCCGTATAACCGATTGACGTATCCCAGGCGGCGAGACATCCATTGGATGGCGGTTTGCCTGACGTGCGGAACGCATCCAGTTCCTCGCGCGACAGAACCCGGTCGAAGACTGCCGGACGATCCAGCTTGCCATTATAACACTGGGTCTTGAAGGTTCCGCGCAGACTGTGCCAGTCTTGCGCCGCAGCCAGAAGAAACGGAACTTCGGGCGGATTGAGCGGCTTGAAGCGCAGCGTTTCTCGCACATGGGAGCGGAAATCGATACCGGCGACCTTTCCGACCAGGCTGTTGTAGCGTGTGCTGGCACTCTCCTGATAGAGCGTCGCATTGCCGGTGGACGCATCGTAGGTCGCGGCAACGAAGTACCACTGGCTTTTCATCAACGGCACCTCGGCATCGACATAGTCGACCTCGCGGCCGTCGCCATAACCGAATTCCAGGAGACCGGCCGGATTGATCCAGAGCCCGTAGCCACGGTTGTTGTAGGCGTCCCAGCGTCCCATCAGGCATTGACGTTCGCCCCCGCCCGGCTTGTTGGGGTAGATAAAGGCTGCAAGTGTGAAGCTGCCCTTCGGCGCCAGACGCCCCTCCGGATCATCGACCGTCAGGAAGGAGCCGACCTGCGTGAACTGCTTGCGTACGGTCCAGCTGCCATTCTGCGGGTTTGCGATCTCCTCTTCCTTATAGCCGGGACCGGCCGGATGGATGTCGCCATGGATCAGGCGAACGAGTTGCGCCTCGACGCTCGTCGTTCCATCCGCATGCACGAAAAAGCCGATTTCATCGCCCGGCCGTACCGAGATCCTGTCTGCGTAACCAAAGATTTTCTGTTCGGCCATGGACCGGCACTCCATTCAAAAAGTCTGCGTCATAACGTCGGTGATTGTCAGTTCAGGTTTCGAGCAGGTCCTGCACACGGCGCAGGAAAAGCGCGTGATAGGCCTCGTCCGGCGTCGCGTATGTCTGGTCCTCGACGAGGCGCGGAGCCGTGCCGCGATGGCCGGCCAGCGCCACGATACGGTAGGCCTTGAATTCCTCGATCACCATGATCGCGTATTTGTCGATCTGCCCCTGCCTGCGGAAATAGTTGAGCAGCCGCTCCAGCGCTTCCGAGTGCTGGCCGAGCGGACGCGTGCGGTGTTCCTCGATCACGGCGTCGGAGATCAGGCGCTTCAGAAAATCACGCTGCATCTTGTCGAACCGGCGGAAATAGATCTGGTCCTTATCGTGGATTTCGGTGGCTTCCTCGGGGAGCATTTCTCCGCCTTTCTCCGCGCGCGTCGCGCGGCGTTCACTGCGTTTCTTGGCGCGCCAAGTACGGAACTGGTCCTTCATCCCGAACAGCCCGCCGCGCAGGAACAGGACCACCATCAGCATGATGGCGCCGATCAGCATGAAGCGCAGCGGCCCAAGATCGATCAGCACCCGGTCGATAAAAACGACGATGATCGTTCCGACGACTGCGCCTTCCGAGCGGCCGATGCCACCAATCACCAGCATGGCGAGCGAGAGCAGCAAGGTGTCGAACGAGAAGAGATTGGGCGAGGCACCGCCGAAATGGATGGCGTAGAATCCGCCGATGAAGCCGAGTGCCGCAGACGAGATCAGGAACACCCAGACGCGGGCGCGCAGATAATCGACGCCAACGGCCTGCGCGAAGGCCTCCTTCTTTTCCGGCGCCATCCGCAACACCCGGCCGAGCCGCTTGCCGTTGACAAAACGATAGACGAACAAGGCCGCGAGCAGGAGCGCCAGACAGGCATAGTAGCCGAGAAGCAGCTGACCTTCCTGTCCCAGACCGATAGGCAGGTAGCTGGGGGCACCATAGAGGCCGCCCGTCGCCGAACCTAGTTGGCGCGACTGCACGACATAGACGCGGCAGAGTTCGACGACACCAAGGGTCAGCAGCGCATAATAGAAGCCATCCAGCCGCATGGCGGGAAAGGCGATGACGGCACCGAAGGCAAGGCCGATCGCGGTCCCCATCAGTGGCAACGTCCAGAAGGGCAGCCCCAGTTGTATCGCAGCATAGGCCGAGCCGTACGCCGCCGCGCCGACCACGGAATAAGTGGCGAGCGAAAAGATGCCGGCAGTTCCGATGACCAGCATCCAGCAGAGGTTGATCGCGCCGTAGATACCCATCACGGACATGGCCGTCATGACCGTGTTCCACGAGCCTGCCGGCACCAGGAAAGGCATCATAAGAAACAGCACGAAGGCCATCGACCACCAGATCGGCCGCTTGTCCAGAATGGTTTTCTCGCGGCGCATGGTCTTGGCGTTGTAGCCGCCGGAAATGTTGAGCATGCGCCGGCGCGTCGGCCAGTAACGGGTGCGGTGCCAGAGGCGCTCGCCATGGCCCGGCCATTTGTAGAAGAAATTGAAGCGACCGACCTTGTGCATCTCCGGCTTGAAAGAGGTCGTCTCGTTCCAGGTCGACTGGTGGGACTGCCAGGAGTTGGTTTCGACCTGACGTGTTTCCTTCTCTGGGTCGAAACAGCCAAGCGGATCGATCCAGACAGGTGGCTGTGTGCTGTTCGCGTTCATGGCTCAGGCCTCCCTTGCTTTGTCGAGGATCCCGGCGATGCCGCGCGGCCTGAACAGAAGAATGACGATGATCAGCAGGAACTGGGTGATCAGGACATATTGCCCGCCGAGCAGCGATGACGTCAGAGCCTCGTTGAACCCGAGCAGAACTGCGCCAATCACAGCGCCGGGCACACTGCCCAACCCGCCGACGAGGGCAATGCTCAGACCTTTCACCATCGGGGTGATGCCGCTGAACGGTGCCACGTAATAGGTTTGCGCCAACAGCACGGCGGCGAGGCCGGCGAGCGCCCCCGTCAATGCCATGACCGAAATCGCAGTGCGGCGCACGCCGATGCCGACGATGGCGGCGGCATGCGGATTCATCATCATGGCGCGGATTTCCAGCCCGCGTCGGCTGGAGCGCATCCACATCAGTATCAGGGACAGAAGAACAATCGCGGACAAGGATGCGCCGATCTTGTCGGCGGTCAGAACCACGCCGAAGAGATCGACCTTCCCGCGTCCGAACAGTTGTGGCAGCGATTTGGCCCGCGGACCAAACATCCAGAGCAGGACCTGATTGCCGGCAAGACTGATCGCAAGGGTCGCAATCAGGGCGCGGATCGGAAAATTCGGTTTGTCATGGACGGGAATGAACGCAACCAGGCAGACGAACACGCCGCCGACTGCGCCTGTGAGGATACCGGCTGCCATGACCAGAGGCGGGAACGGCGCAAGATAGACGCTTGCGAGCCACGCCCCATAGCCCGAAAGCGCGAAGATGAAACCGTAGGCCATATTGACGAGGCCGAGGCTCGACCAGGTCAGCGATATGCCGATGGCGATTGTGCCGTAGATGCAGGCGAGGGTCAGAGCGTTGGAAACGATGAAACCGAGATCCATCAATGCGCTCCATGTCGGGTGAGACTCTTCATGATCGATGCCTCGCCTTTGAGTTTGCCGGCATGCATGCCGATGATCCGATCGACCTTGCCCTCCAGCAGTGCGACGTTCTGCTCTGCGATCACCATGGCGCTGTCGCCAAGTTCGACTGCCATCAGCGCCTCGATCACCGACTTGCCAATCTTCGGGGCCAAGCCCAGCGACGGCTCGTCGACCAGAAAGAGCATCGCATCCGCCATCAGGCCACGACCGATCGAAACCATGCGCCGCTCGCCACCCGACAGCCGCCCGACCGGCGTCGCCATCAGCTTCTCCAGCGGCGGGAAGATCTGGAGGATGCCCTGCTTTCGCGTCTTGCGCTCCGACCAGGCGCGCGGCGTGAATGCGCCGCTGTCGAGATGTTCCTCGACAGTCAGCCCGTGGAAAATCTCGTCACCCTGCGGGATCAGCGCCAGCCCACGCCGCACGATATGGTGCGTGTAGCGTCCCGGCCCCTGGCTTCGGGTTCGGCCGACCTCATGCCCGTCCAGAAGAATAGAGCCGCGCTGCCAGCCAGTCAGTCCGGCGATTGCCTGGAAAAGGGTCGATTTGCCATGACCGTTCAGGCCGACGAGACCAACGCGTTCTCCTGCATAGACCTTCAGATCGAGGTCGTGGATAACACGCATCGGCCCCCATCCGGCCGAAAGCCCGCCAACATTCAGAATTTCACGATGAGCACTGTGTGGCGCTGCGATTGTCGACGTCATGCTGCGGCCTCATCTCTGACAGTCTCGAAATAGGCCTCGTTAACCCTGGGATCGGCGAGCACCTCTGCCAGCGAGCCCTGCGAGATCACGTCGCCTGCATCCATCACCATCACGCGGTCGGCGATGGTTTCCAGAAGCTCAATCCGATGCTCGACGATGATGATGGCGATGCCCAGTTCCTTGGCCAGAACCCGCATGATCTCGTCCAGCTCGTCGATCTCGGAATTGATCAGACCCGCCGCTGGCTCGTCCATCAGCAGCAGCTTTGGTCTTCGCATCAGCAGGCATGCCATCAGCAGTTTACGCCGGTTGAGCGTGTCGAGGCGTTCGGCGATCGTGTTTCCGGGCTCATGGAAGCCAACCAGCTCGGCTCCCCACTCGGCATCGTCGGGCGTCAGATACGGCTCGAAGGCCTGTCGGGCCGCTTTGAACACTTCGGCGACCGTCAGTTCCTCTGGAACGACGGGCGTCTGGAACGTCCGTCCCAGCCCTAGCCTTGCGCGCTTCTGCAACGGCAGGGATGTGACATCCTTGCCATCGAAGATCACTCGCCCTGATTTTGGCTGCATGCGTCCTGAGAGGACCTCGAACAGGCTGGTCTTTCCGGCGCCGTTCGGGCCGATGATCCCGAGAACTTCAGCGGGATTGACATGGAGGGAGACGCCGTTGAGGATCTGGCGTCCCCCGAGTTCGAGTGTGATGTTCTCGCAGGCGAAAAGGGTGCCCTTGGGGGTGTTCAAGGCCATGCTCACCACCCCCTGATCACCACCATGGCGCGGCACGCAGTTCGGTTTCCTGCAGCGCGTCGGGATAGATGATCTTGTGCTCGCCGTCCTGCACCTGGAAGAACAGCTGGGCCATACCCTTTTCGAGATCCGTCGCGGTGACATCGTAGCCGTTGTCAGGGTAGTGGGCGCATTCCTGGAAGGCATTGCCCATGCTCGTGTAGCCGCAGACGCCACGATAGGGATTGGTGCGGATCCAGTCGGCGACCGCCTCGAATTTTGAGGGATCGCCGACCGCTTCCCAGGCCGCCTTGAGGTAGTAGGTCGTGTCGTAACCATTGCCGGTGTAGCAAAGACCCATGATGCCGGGAAACCGCTTCTGGTACTTCTCTCGGAACGCCTTGCCCTTCTCGTCGGCATATACGCCGAGCACAGTGCTCCAGACGAAGCCTTCTGCCGCGGGACCGGACAGTTCGAGAAATTCAGGCTGGGAAGGTCCGTACTGGAGATAGACGAGTGTGCCTTCCAGCGGATCGGCCTGATACTGCTTGACGAAGGCTGCATATTCGGCGGCGACCCAGTGGTCGATCATCACGGCGCCAGCGCCGATCTTCTTGATGTCCTGGATGACCGGTCCCCAGTCCTGCACAGGGTACTGGATATCGGTGATGCCCGCGAGCTCGAACTTACTCTTCGGCAGCGCCTCCTGCAGGCATTTCGAGATAGTCTGATTGTAGGCGATCTGCTCCTGGACAATGTGAACGCCATTGTTCTTGGGTTTCCAGACACCCTTGTCCTGCATGGTCTGCAGGAACATCGGGAATGTGTACCCGTAATGGACCTCGGACGGGTCCGTCTGAAAGATGTGGCGGTATTTTTCCGGGTTCTTGACCAGCGCATCGGTCATGGCGCGTTGCGTCAGGCCCCACAGCAATGGTGCCTTATAGCTGGCGGAAGCATCGGCCAGCGGGATCGGGGTGAAGGTGAACGCCGTGGATATGGCATGCACCTTGGCATCGACGAGGCTGTTGATTGCGACACGCCCGCTTTCGGGCGACAGGACATCGAAATCAACAATGACGGGCTTGATCTCGCGGCCGAGAACGCCGCCAGCTGCGTTGATCTCCTCAAGTGCAAGGGTCGTACCGTTCAAGTAATCCTGATGGTCGGCGACACCGGCCATCGCAGTCTGCGAGATGGGCAAGCCCAGCAAGATTGGATCCGACGCAAAACTGCGGCGCACGAAGGGTGATGGAAAGGTCGAGGCGGCAACGCCGGCCGACAGCGTTTTCAGGACGGTGCGGCGCGAAATATCCTTCAGCATGATGATAGTCCCCCGATTTTTTGCCGCTGACCCACCTTGGAGCCCGCGCTGCATTTTTGCAGTGGAGGGAACGTTATCGCGGCAACGCGGCTGCGTATTGTCTGAGACAGACCGCACTTTGTCCCGAGAGTGAACGATCAAGGCTCATGTCGGATGACTTTGGGAAGCGGCATGTTCCTTGCGTGTAAATTGAGACATACTGCGACTGTTCATGGTTTCAGGCGAGGTGCCTATCATGCCAATTGTCCACCACTACAACACTGAACAACTTCAGCGCGCAAATAAGCTCAGCGCCTGGCAGGAATACATGTCGTCCGTGTATTATGACTTGGATATTGTCCCATTGTCGGCAGACAAAGTCCGGGGCGAACTTTATGAAGTGCAATTTCCATCGATTGGTCTGTCGCAATTTAAAGCAGATGCTCAAAAAGTGGTTCGGCACAAGTCGGCGGCACAGCGTGATAAGTCAGAGAACTTCGTGTTCCTTTTCCCCACACGTCAGCGAATGGCGTTCGAGCAAAACGGACGAGCAGGCGTCGTGCTGCCTGGAAGCGTTTTCCTTCTGAATTCTGCCGAAGCGTACAGGATCGATGTGCCTGACCAATCCGAAAACGTGACCCTCAAGATCTCCTGTGCTGCCTTGCGATCACGCGTGAACAAGATCGACGATATCTGCGGCACCAAAAACTTTGCCAACCCGTTCCTTGTGCCCGTAGTCGCGCAAATGGGCGCACAGTTGCTGAAGTTCGACGGCGGCGGCGACAGCATGAAGCTGGAACAAACGCTGACCGATCTCATCTGTCTGATGATAGAGACGCGTTCCGAGGACGATCTGATGATGAGAGATCGTCAATCGTTGGTCTCGGTCATGTACGATCGGCTCATGTCCTACACCCGCGCCCATTTTCGCGATCCGGGCCTCAGTCCAAACACCGTTGCGGGAGCACATCGAATATCGGCCGGATATCTACATCGCGTCTTCCATCGGCATGGCACGAAATTCGGCGAAGTGCTGATGGAAACGAGACTGATGGCGGCCTGCCAGATGCTGCAAAATGCGAAGGCCTCAAACCAGCCTATAAACTTTGGCGAGATTGGGTACAGCTGTGGCTTTGTCAGCCAGGCGCATTTCTCATCTCGGTTCAGGGAACGCTTCGGTGTGAGTCCCCGGAACTTTGAATAGCAGGCACTTGGCCAATACGGACAGCATTTGCTTCAATCGGATCTCGATTTCATACGACATGACTATCCAATTAGGTTGCCTTGAGATCCCATCAGGGGTGAGTAGCGGCCTGCACCATGGCAGAGTGAGGTCGCTTGAAAACTCTCTGGAGGCCAATCATGCCGATAACAGCAGATCAAACTCAATCGCAGATCACTACTCCCGTCGATCTTGGCGCAATATTCGTCTCGTTGGAATTGAGTAAATCGACCTGGCTGGTGACAACTCTGTCCCCTGGCAGCGAGAAGATGTCTCGCCACTCCGTTACTGGAGGGGATATTGTCGGCTTGTTCGCATGCTTTGCAGCGCTTCGTCAGAAAGCCACTCGGCGAAAGAACATAGTTTACCCACTGGTGGTGATCCAGGAGGCCGGGCTGGATGGCTTCTGGCTGGGACGAGTGCTCAGCAAGGAGGCTTGGATCGAGAGCCACATTGTAGAAGCCGCATCAATTGCCATGCCGCGCCGGCATCGCCGGGCGAAGACCGACCGTATCGACGGCGAAACGCTGATCCGCGCATTGATGGCATGGAAACGTGGCGAACCTCGCGCGTGCTCAATGGTCAAACTTCTCTCACCCGAGGAAGACGACAATCGACGGATTGGACGGGAGCGGAAAACTCTGATTGCGGAACGTGTCTTCCACGTCAACCGCATAAAGGGGCTGCTGTTCACGCAAGGAATTCGGGATTACCAACCTGTCAATCGAGATCGCCGCCAACGCCTGGAAGAACTTCGGACTGGCGATGGTCGGCCACTCTCAAAGCATTTGAAAGGGGAAATCTGCAGAGAACTCGATCGCCTCGAATTGTTGCTCACACAAATCAAGGCTGTTGAAGCCGAGCGAGATGCCTTGATTGTTCAGGAGACGCCGGAAACGCCGAAAGAGGCGGCCGCGCTTTTAGGCATTAAAGGAATAGGCCCAGAGTTCGCTACGATACTTTACACGGAAGGCTTGTTCCGACACTTCGACAATCGGCGGCAAATCGCATCCTATGCGGGCCTTGCGCCCTCCCCTTGGCAAAGCGGCAACGTCAATCGTGAACAAGGGGTCTCGAAAGCGGGAAATCCGCGTTTACGAGCACTATGGTAGAGCTCGCTTGGCTATGGTTGCGGCATCAACCGAAATCGACGCTGACACTATGGTTCAAAGAGCGCATCGCTCGGAACGCCGGCCGTCTAAAGACGCCGATGATCGTGGCGCTTGCGCGCAAGCTCCTTGTCGCTCTGTGGAAGTATGTGAGCTCCGGCGTCGTGATCGAAGGTGCGATCATGAAAACCGCCTGAAGTCGGAAATGCCTGTGATACGAAAATTCGAATCCTCAGGGCCTGATCAGTCCTGACGGATCCAGGTGAACGGACCGGGAATCCTTTTGGCTTTCAATGCCGACCTTGAGTTTGGTCCCGTTCTCCTGAGCCCGTGCCCGTCGAATGCGGGATAATGGTGCAGCCGCGTGAGAGCGGCGACCGGATGTGATGAGGTGGAACGGCCCGCTCCGACAGCATCTAGTGCTAAAACGTGGTCGTTGCTCGAACGCCACAAAGGAGGGACCGTTCCATGAAGCAAGTTAGCACAATCGGGCTGGATTTAGCCAAACACGTCTTCCAAGTTCACGGCGCCGACAATGAAGGTTCGGCCCTGTTCAATCGGAAACTGCGGCGCACCGAGGTGCTGCGCTTCTTCGAAAGACTGCCACCGTGCCTGGTTGGCATGGAGGCATGTGGTGGCGCGCACTATTGGGCGCGGGAGATTGCTCAATTCGGCCATGATGTGCGTCTCATTCCGCCGGCTTACGTCAAACCTTTCGTCAAGCGCGGCAAGACGGACGCGGCCGATGCGGAAGCCATCAGCGAAGCGGTGATCCGCAAGACCATGCGCTTCGTCCCCATCAAGACCGCCGAGCAGCAAGCGGATGCGATGGTCCTGAAGACCCGTGCTCTTCTGGTGCAGCAGAGAACGCAATCGGTTAATGCCCTACGAGCACATCTGGCCGAACTGGGCATCATCGCGGCCGGTGGCCTTGCCAACGTAGCGGCACTGATGACCATCGTTCGGGAAGCTGAAGATACCCGACTACCCACAGCGGCACGATTCGCCCTCACAGCTATTGTCGATCAGATCGACGCCTTGGCCATTCAGATCGGCGTGCTCGAGCATACAATCGTTACGGAATCGAAGCGCGATGAGAGCATGCGTCGACTGACAACGATCCCCGGGGTTGGTGCCATAACCGCAGCGACGATCAAAGCCTTGGTTCCGGATCCCGGCGGGTTTAAGTCCGGGCGGCACTTCGCCGCTTGGGTGGGACTGACCCCCAGGCCTCATTCCAGCGGAGGCAAAGAGCGATTGGGTAGAATCTCGAAAATGGGGAATCCCGAACTCCGTGTTCTCCTGGTCCTCGGAGCGACAGCCGTTCTGCGGATTGCCCGGAACAATGAAAAAGACACGACCTTGGTTAAAAGCACTGCTTGCCAGACGTCCATTCAAGGTGGCCGCTGTCGCGTTGGCCAACAAAATGGCTCGCATCATCTGGGCCCTCTTGAATAAGGGCGGATTTTACGATCCTCCGGAACCATCCCCAAATTTAGCGACAATCTGAAGAGTATCAGGACTTACAACTGATCTGACCGGCGTCGGCCGACAGATGCAAGGTGCAACAGCAAACGATGAAGCCATGGGACGAAATTCCGGAACGAGCGAAGCCGCCAACCTCAGTGCACTCCAAAGTGCGTGGATGTGATTCAGCTCCTCGTTTCGCGGATCTCATCGAGGCCAGCGGTCATGCACCGCCCTCACAGGCCGTACATATGAACGCACCGTCCTCGTGGGTGAAATCAACTGGAAGCCTCTTGCACCGCGGGCCGTTCCACATATGAGGTTGTATAGGCCCGAGAACCGGGCCGGTAATTGCTATGGGCTCAGACCGTGGATCCGCCTACGAAGGAGAAATTCGATGCCACTCGAATGAACAATTGACAAAAATCCTGATGTGAAAGGATTCGAACCACCGACCCGCGCCTTGGTTCGCTAAGCAATTGAAAACCCAATAGCTTGATTTAAGCTGAGCGTTGACTACGACATAACCCTCCAATATGGAACTTCCGGCCCATTCCGCGTCTGGTGCGATACATAGGGAGCCGCTAGTGACGCCTAGGTTGCCCATGAGTTAGAGCGCCACTGCTGCCGCTGAACGGCGACGGTAAAAAGGAAATCGGCGCTACACTACTCTTGTGGGTTCACCACAGACGATAAAACGGATCTCAGCGTGCTCAATCGCCATGAAGAGTATGGCCAATTCCCAACTCCAGCAATTAACAACTCGCGATTAGATCAGGACGGCTACCACGTATCGAGCAGACTACAAGCTGGCGAGGTTAAATCTACCAAGCGAAACAGGTGGTAGCTGCCATTTTGCTGCACGTCTCTTCGCGCGTAACCCTTAGGAATCCGAGCTTTGACCTGAACCCTTCGATCAGCGCAAGCAAAAAGGGCCGCAGCTATAGCCTGAACTTTGGGTCCACCCGCGAATACGCTAATAACAGCCCGCTCGCCGACTTTCATTGCGTGCTCCTCGAAGGCTTTGAGGTATGCATCGATTGAGAAGGACCCGATTCTGCGAACTTCCTCGTCGCCCAGTCGGTACATTTCCGTAATTTTTGCAACCTGCTGGTTAAGAAGGGAATCGAGGTGTGCGTGACGGCTGCTCTGGGGGACAAGGACCGCTATTCTCTCGGGGCTAAATTCGTCCACCAGACCATAAAACATGTCGGCGTCGCCACCGATCCCCACAATGAGAAATTTCTCCTCTCCCATGCCGCCGCTACCATTGAGCAATGGAACTGTTTCGTATCGGTCAACGGCACTGGAAAACTCTTCCGATCCGGACGGAGGTGGATAGGAACCCTCGGCATATCCGAAATCCACTGCGGGAAATGCGCCGATGCTTCCAAATCCGAATGCAACTAACCACTGGATATACACACGCGGCATTGTGGAACACTCCACGAATACCCGTCTCAAACTTCCATGGTAGGATCCGATTTGCCTAGCGAGTTCGGTGAGGGTGTGGCCAAGCGTGTTGATGTTTTTCAGGAACTCCGTCGACGGAGCCAGCTTTAACTCGGTAATCGCGACGTCCCATTTCCTCGCGAGATCGACAAGCTTTGTGCGGTTGGCTTCAATAGCATCATCGCCTGTACTCGCAAGCTCAAAATCCAGAAGCAGAATTTGCTTGGCACCTAGCGCAACATGGGATTCCAGCGCCGAGAAACGCGACTCCCATCCGAGCGTAAATATGGCAATGTCCGCTGCTACTTTTTCGAGGTCATCGCCATCCTTCAGCAGTTTATGACCGACCGCCACATTGCCGCAAACGCTATACTCATCGGTCATCATCGGTCTCTTACCTCAAACAGCGAACCTTGACGCAAACCTAGGTCATCCGCGGGCGGGAAAAGCTCATCTAGAACGCTGTCTGCCCACTCTTCCGCGGTTTGGCTTCGATTGAGCAACAGCTCGACGACCCTCCCAGCAGGCAAGACGTTCACCACATAAGGACCGCGATAGGAAAACTGGAAGTGTGGTGCGAACCGTCGGTGAAGGCGGACGGTGATCTCGTTTGCTTCGGGGTTGTGCTCGGCGGCCTCGAGCTTCCCTTTCTCGGACACCTCTCGAATAAAGCCGTCCTTCTCCGCTCGCCTTAGGATTTCATCGATTTTCGTTCCCATCGGGTCGAGACCGGTAGCCAGTGCACGCATCTCCGCCCGGTTGATACGAAAGAGGCCGCGCTCGGTCGTAGTCGCGGCCTGTCGCTCTATGACATCGGTTTGAAGGCGAGAAGTCAGTCGGCCTAGAGCGCGAACCATCCTCACGCTCTCCTCTTCGAAGGGCTGGGAAAGCGACTCAAGTCCTTGCAGCTTCTTCTCGGACGCAGCAGTCACCGCACTTCGTTGTTTCTCTATATTCACCGGATGGTCCGAATTGATAAAGTCCAAGAGACGCTTAGGTGATGCCCCGGAGACCTCCTCCGAATAGATCGCGCCCATGATGTCTAGAAAGTCGCGAATGCAGAGATCGCTGAGCTGGATAATCATCTGGTGGCCGACATACGGGTATTCATGGAGGCGGAGTATCCTACATGCCTCTAGAAACGCCCATCCCTGCTTTCTTGCAATTACGCGTTTCAGCAACACCGTATCGACGCCACGTTCCGGCTTTGTCCGAACATCTTCAGATAGCTGAGCGAGAGCTAGTCCCTCAACATATGGTCTGGCCTTGGAGTTGAGCGGAAATTGCTCCCTCTCGGCTTTAGTTGCATGCAATTCAAAGAAATGCCGCGCTTCCTCGGCTATCCTGATCAACCGTTGCCTGCCTTCTGAGGTGCCCGATTCGATCACCCGCTCGATAATTTGATTGACGGACATCTTCCCAAGGCGGTTTTTAAGGGAAAACGCCGTCAAGGGATCTTTACGTCGGAGTTCGTCCTTTAGAGGCTCCGGGAGCGCATAAAAGAGCCGGAGCGATGCTACATTCTGACATAGAGCGGCGAACTCGCTGTCCGTGGCGGAGTCCAAGTTCTCGACGTCCCGATCAGCGCTTGATAGCGACTGCCCCGGAATTACCGTTCTGATCGTGTCGTATATCCCGCCGATGAAGGCGAGTACCCATTTGACCTCACCCCTTGTCTTGCGGACGATCGTGTTGAGAAACTGTTGCTGTTGTGGGGTCAATGCCTCGCAGTCATCAATCATGATCTTGAACTGCAGAGGCTGGTCGCTTGCGAACGCCGGTCCGGATATCAACGGAGAAATCGTCTTCACGACCTTGTTGATCAACGATCCTGGGTCAGTGGCGAAAAACATTTCGCGTGCTTTGTCGCTCCCGACGAAAAAAGCGTTGAAGCAGTTATCTATGTAGCGGGAAACCAATTGCCTGAGATCGCCAAGCCCAAAGAAATCCTGACGCCCTGCAATCTCCAGGAAGTGTAACGCCTCCCGATGTATTTCCAACGCGGCGTCGCGATCGTCTGTACCGGTGTAGGCAAGGCTACCTTCTTCTCTGAGCGCGGACACCGTTTCCAGAAGCCGCTCGATTACCTTCAACTCGAGATAGTGCGAGAAAATAACGAACTGCCGATTTTTAACCGCCTCGGGATCGAGTCTGATAGGGCCGGGAATCAGCGTCAGTGCGGCGTTGTCGATCAGAGGGGAAAAGGTCTCGTTGAGTTGGAAGAATACGCCATACCAAGGCAAGACGCCGACTTGCTTGGCAAGATTGGGATCTTCCAGGATATGGATCGTGGACAACGATCTGAGAATACTTGTCTTGCCGCTGCCCCGCGTGCCTGAGACAAATACAGGCTTTTTCGCGATAGATATCTCGCGCGATTTTTGACTGAACCACAAGACAGGGCGACTCTCGTATTCGATGCGATTAGGGCCGAATGGATTTTGCATTTTATTTGCCCTTCAGCTGAATACGCCAACTTTTGTTCGGCTTGTTTAGGTCATCGATTTCAATCAAATGCGACGCGTGTAACATGATGAGGGCGTCTTCCAGCGCCTCGCCCTCGAAGTCAGTGCCAGCCAAATGCTGGACTTCGTTCCAGAACATCAAGTCTCCGCTCCGCTCTTCCTTATGCTTTGTAAGCCGACGAAATAAATCGAAAGTCCTGCTATCGATAATTGCTCGCGAGGGCGATAGCGTTGAAATGAAACAATGCGCAGCCTCCACTAGGGTACCATCCTCAGATCTGGCACGATGGGGTATCAGACGTATACCAACAAGGTCGTCTTGTTCACTTATATAGAATACGATCTCATTGAAGCCATCCTTGATCTCCGGGGCCGAGATGAGGATAAGTTTGCTGTCTGGAAGTCGAGGATCGCTTAAGACTTCCACAGGGTCCTGGTGAATGTGGCCGTGGAGATATACGATCGGTCGATTGAGGCTGAGCATCTGGCTTCTGACAAAGCCCGCGTTCAGCATTTCCCCATAAGGCGAAATGCGCGGTATTTTTTGCGGAAGCAGATTGTGGTGTCCGACAATTATACCGAACGTAGCATTTACCTCATCCAATGTTCTTTGCACGGCGTCTAGCATTTGCGGCATTACATATGGCGTGTCGAGCTGACCGTAGTACTGCTCCACGAGTTTGGCAGGGGCCGCCTCGTGAGCTCCCTTAGGGTCGACTTCCGCTCCCGGGAAACTGCCAAGGTCAACTGCCGCGGTATGCGTGTCGGCCGCCTGAAGTTTGTCACGTAAAAACTCTGGCAGGTTGTGCAGTTCCCAACTCCCAACCGAGGTGTTCATAAGTGTCAAACTAAGGGTGCAGCCCTTTCCAATCAGTTTGACTTGGACCGGCTGTTCGGAGGGCACCTTCTCCCAGTTATATTTTGCGGCGAGTTGGGTCATGGCGCGAAATTTCTCCAGGCGGCCCAGGTCCCGGGCGTCTGCTCTGTTGACGTCATGATTTCCCGGTACAAACAGAAGTGGTGTCCCGGATTTCTCCCCGTTGCGCCGGCACAGCAACGTAAAATGGCGAAATACCCCTTCCAGGTATTCTGATCGCCCGGCCGTCGTGAAATCGCCGACAAAGACGACGCCATGACAGCTTGGCGCTGTCGCCAATTGGCCGATCTTTCGAAGAATCGCCGGAAACGATGAACGACGAAGACCGTCCGTTATCGCGGGTGCGAACTGGCTATCTTTCGCGTCAAGATTACTTGGGTGCAACCGCCAATCTGGATAGTGGATGTCACCAATTTGAAGGATTCGAATTCGCCGCATCAAGCGCCCCTCTCGTAATCTCAACGATTACAACGGCCCGTTGAAGTTTGCGAGACGTCGCCGGAGATTTCAACGAGATAAGTAGCACGCTGGAATGTTTTCAAACGCGCTGCAGCCTGCCTTAGCCGGTCGCTCTCCCGACGTTGTCCTCACTGCCGCATCGTCAGGCTTTAGCTGATGCCAGATGAGGCCATCCGCAAACAGGCCTTTGCTGCAATCTGCAACGCCATGAAGTTCCGAAAGGAGCCTCACGACGGAGGAATCGTAGTCTTGACGCTGTGGGAGCCGGGAGCTGGAGGCAGACGATCGAACCTTGCGCATTCGATTCTTGGCATCCAGCCGGGCGATACTGTTGACTACCGTAGCCGCACGTCATTGCAGGACAGCCTACCCGTGGGCGCACCCACGCCAAGGACATCGGTTTTGTCAAGCTTAAGCAGAGCACTAGCTCGCATGGAAGCCCGCCTGTTTTCAAAGTTCTATTTCGAGCATTCCTGCTTCCACGGCATCAGGAAAAACCGCCCGATACTTCCATTTCGCCTCGAGCAGTCCGTTCTTCCGCACTTTGGCATGGGGTCCGAGATAATTGAAATACAGTGACTTTTGACGATATGGATCGTTGACCAGAATGCGGGCGACAGTTTCGGGGTGCGGGTGCCCGTGGCTTCTCGATCCGTCCGTCGAGAAGGCAAAGCTCCGGCAGTCAATCATCTTAAAGAAGTTGGGAGATGTATTCTTTCTCGAGCCGTGGTGAGACACTTTGAGCAGATCTACTTTAAACCGGCCGCCTTCGGCCTCTGCGAAGGGTCGTAATCGGCGTTCGATGACCTCGGAATTCGCATCTGCCGTCAACATCACGCGCTTGCCGTGAAATTCGACGACAAAGGCGATGGAGGTGAGATTCGCCTCCTTGTCGTCGGGCTGGAAAGGAACAGCCGCCAGTGCGTCTACATCGGGGGTGGCCCCGAAAACCTCGAACGCCCCGTCGCCTTCGTCGGCATCACTGTCGGGATCAGATGGTCGCAGGCCCGCCTCCTCGAGGGCCGCCTCCCACACTGGATACATCTTTGCCAAGCCTTCATCGTCAGGCGACAGAAGCAGTAACTTCAATCCTCCACCCAGTTCCATCCAACCAGAGGCCTCGGGGCTGTCAGTCGAGACCACCCGACTTTCAAACTCGGCGTTACGTGGCCATTTGAAATCGGAGATTCCTTTGGAAAGCTTTTCTCCCTCGACCGGGCTAAAGGGCTCGAATTTGCCGCGGTTCATCGCCCTTTCCAGTTGTTGATGGGCATTGAACCAGACGCGGCGGGGCTGGAACGGTGGTTTCGCCTCGCGTACCATTTTCACCGCACCCGCGATGTGATCGGAATCGACGTGACTGATCGTCAGCAGCTCGATGTTGTCGAGGCCGCTGAAAACCTGTCGTACCGCCTTCCATGTAGGACCCCGTCCGAGATCGATGACGGCATTCCATTGTGCCCGCTGGTCTCCCCAAGTCAGCAGAAGGCAGTCACCATCGGTCGCGGGATACATCGTCAGTTTTAGCATTTCGAGGCCCCTCTGTGTTCGCTTGTTTCAGAATTGGTCAGCCCAGGGCACGTGAATCACTGTGAAAGGCTGGGTTACATCCACGGCGGTGGCGGCGGGAGATATCAAATCGAGCGCTTCGCGATCTCCTAACTGCGAGAGACTCAAGGTCAAAAGGCGGAATGTCGCGGTAAAGTACGGAAGTCCCTGATCGATCGAACGCCTCAGCCAATGGCCTGCGGCGTCGCCTTGCCCCTTCTGAAGGCATCGATAGCCGTAGATGGCCGCCGCGTCGGGCAAATTCGGAAACCAGTTGGCAAGATTTCCCAGCCAGGTATCCCAGCGTTCGTCACGACGCTCTGCGACATTGGAGACGAGAATGATGCCTCCGAGCACAGCTACAAGCGGATCCTGCAGCTTGCCCTGCAATGCGTACTCCGGTAGGCTTTTGGGAAATCCAATGCTATCGTTTTGCATGAAGCTATCTGGGGTCGGAACAAGAGCAGTGCAAAATCGTACGCTAAGGGCGAACGGAATGAGAACTTATGCGACCCGCCGTAGCCCGACTGGCAGACGGAGCGGTCGAAATCCGTTGGGCATCTGATGTTCGGCATCCCAGGTGTAGATGCCGGTAAGGTTGATATGTTCCCAACTCAGCGGCGAGATGTGCTTCAAAAGAGTATCAGGAATGTCTCGTCCCGCTCGTTTCAGCTGTGTGACCGCGCGATTAAGATAGACCGTATTCCAGTGCACGATTGCACTGACGACGAGATTGAGCCCTGAAGCGCGGAATGCCTGGCTCTCGAACGACCGATCACGGATCTCGCCTCGCTCGTGAAAAAAGACAGCGCGCTTCAACTTATGAGCGGCCTCGCCCTTGTTGAGACCGGCTTGGCATCTCCGCCGTAGTGCCGGACTTGAGAACCATTCGATCATGAAGAGCGAACGCTCAATCCGACCGAGTTCGCGGAGCGCCTTCGCGAGATGGCTTTGCTTCGGAGACGCAGAAAGCTTCTTCAAGATCGTAGACGGCACCACAGACCGCGTCGTAATCGACGCTGCAAGATGGAGCAGATCGTCCCAATGATCGAGGATCAGACTGGTATTGATCGGCGCGCCGATGTGGTTCGACAGTGCCGGATATGCACCGCTCTTTTCTAGCGTGTGGAACTTCCGGTCTTTGAGATTGCGCAGTCGCGGCGAGAACCGCTTTCCGATCAAAGCGAAGAGCCCGAAGATATGATCACTTGCGCCGCCTGTGTCGGTAAAGTGTTCATGGATGTCGAGGACAGTGTCCTGATCGAATAGCCCATCGAGCACATAGGCCGCCTCGCTCTCGGTGGGACTGATGGGCAAAATGCTGAAGTAGCCCCGTATTGATCTGACAGATGGCTATAGAATTTCGATCCGGGCTCGCTACCGTAATGCAAATTGATGTCGCCGCGCTTTGCAGCCCGGTCGCTCGTACGGAAGAATTGGCCATCGGACGATGACGTTGTGCCATTGCCCCAAAGGCGCGAATGCGGATGCTGGGTGTGGGCATCGGTGATGCACGCTTGAGCCGTGCGGTATGTCTCCGATCGCGCGTGGAATGTGCGCATCCACCCAATCTGGTGAGCGCTAATCCCTTTGGAAGCGCCCGCCATTCGTTCGGGGCCAAGGTTCGTAGCATCGGCCAATACACCAGCAAGCATGGCAGAAACATTTTTTGGGACGTCGCCGGTGCGAACATGCGTGAATAAATCTGCAAAGCCAGTCCATTCATGCACTTCCCTTAACAGGTCGGGAACCTCGACCAACGGATACATATCGCTGATCTCGGCATTCAGTGCCTCGGCGGCCACAGGGATTTCGCTGGCAGTTGGTGTGATGATCAACGTTCCGGCCTCAAGACGAACTCCTTCGAGCTTTCCGGATCGTGCCCTGTGCGCCAGACGCTGCAGGTTGAACTCGAGCATCTGACTCGCTTCGGCAAGCCACTGCGCGCCGTCGCTCTGGACCCCCAAACCGAGACGATCTTCTTCCTTCATCGTGATGAATGTTGTTCGCGGCATCAGATGCTCATCAATGGGCCGGAAAGATCGGCTGCCATCGACCCAGATCTCCGCAGATCGAAGCCGGTCTCGCAAAGAAGCGAGCGTTGCGATCTCGTAGAGACGGCGATCGGGTTTTTCCCGTTCGAAGATGAGCCGTCGATCAGTTTGGCTGAGGTGGGTGAGCGGGACGCGATCGGGGAGTGGCCGCCGCTTTTCGGCATAAAGCCGTTTAAGCAGTCCAATTGCCGCTAAAAGTGGATCGTGGCGACGCGCCGACCGGAATGTGAAGGCCTGAAGGAACGCACCAGTGTATTTGTGGACGGTCGCATATTGCTCGGCTGCTACGATCAACGACGGCGCCTCGTTGTCGTCGACCATCGACTCGAGCTCAGGCTTCATCCGAAGCAGTCGATCCCAGCCAACTCTTTGGTCGAGAACATCCATTGCATTCCGACCATTGTTGTTGGCGGACTGCAGCGCGGTGATCGTATCGAGAAACATGCGCAGCGCTTTGGCGGTGTTCGCTCTGCAGTCCATCTGTCGCTGCTTCTTTCGGTTGTTGGCTTGCGAGAACAACTTACCCATCAGCTTGATGAACATCGTCACCGCATCGTCCGTGAGCTTCTGGCAAAGCTTGATGACTTGAGCCACAATCAGAGCGTGGCGACGGCTGGCATTGAAGTCGTTGGCAAGCCAGGCCGGGGTTGCGTTACCCTCCCGGATCATCTGGCCCCACCGTCCTGCTGATATGCGCGCCTGTAACGTCGGATCGATCTCCAGCTGCCGCAGAAAGGCTATCCGCTCTGTCAGCCCGACCAGATTCGACGCACCTGGCGCTTCTGGCGCCGAGCGTAGCCAATGGAAGCGCGTCTGGCCGATCGACGGGTCCACTTCTAACAGCCGGTCCAATGATCGGAGCGTATCGAGCGGGATGTCTTTAATCAGCGTTGTCTCTGCCCAACGGCGGGCTATCGCACGGCCGGCAAGGCCAATCCGTTCGATCGTGTCGATCGCCGGTAGAAGAGCGCCGCGTTCACGAAACGCGACGACAATCGAACTGACTATCGCAGCACCGTCGTCGGACGTCGCCGCCGCCTGAATTGCAGACAATAGCGCGGCGCGGCGATCTTGCAGCGTCGCGCTTCTCGTATCCAGATACATCATTAGCCGTGCTGTGTGATCCCGACGGGTTTCTTCACGGCGTGCATAGAGCGAAAATGCTTCCGGGGCGGCGCCGATCTGATCAGCAACATATTTAAGCATGGCGCGTGGCGGAATTTCTTCTGCCCCCACCACTCGACCCGGGTATCGCATCAGACATAAATGAATGGCAAAGCCAAGCCGGTTGTGATTACGTCTGCGCAGTTCGATCTCCAGGCGATCGGCCGATGACAATGAGTAGTGTCGGATTAAGCTGTCCTCGTCGACAGGGATATCGACAAGCTTTCGGCGATCTTGATCTTTGAGAAGCTTGCGCTTTGCCATAGCCCGACTCCATTCATAACCAATCTGCGCTTAGCGTTGTCGAGTCGCGCCGGACAGAGAAATCAAAACCAGCGAATATCGATGGCAATCCACAGAGATCGAACGTCCAAAATCCGAACTGCGGCATTGTTCATGCTTCGTTCAGCCTTAGCGTACGATTTCGGACTGCTCTTGTTCTGACCCCTTTGCTGCGGAAGGTGCCAAGGTGATCGTCACCGACATGAACGGCGAAGGCGCCGAGGTGACCGTAGCCCAGATCACCGGCAAGGGAGGAACTGCTCGTGCATTGGCGAGCGACATCTCCGTAGCTCAAGGCTGCCGTGCCGTGATTGAGAATGTCATGGCGCATGAGGGCCGGATCGATGTGCCGTGCAACAATGCCGGCATCAACCGTCGTGGCAATCTCCTGTCGCTGACGCCGGAAGACTGGCGACTGAGCTTTGCCGTCAATATCGATGCCATGTTCCATCTGTGCCAGGCGGCTCTTCCGCACATGATCGAGGCTGGCGGCGGTGCGATCGTCAACACCGCGTCGCAATGGGGCCTTTATCCGGCGCCGAACCACGTCGCCTATAATGTAACAAAGGCGGCAGTTGCGAGCTTCACGCAGAATCTCGCCCGAGACTACGCTCCGAACAAAATCCGCGTCAACGCTGTCTGCCCCGGCGAAATCCACACGCCAATGCTGGAAGCGGGCGTGAAGCGCTCCGGCCGCACGATCGCTGATCTCGACAAGCTCGTGCCCTTCGGCCGGATCGGAAAACCGGAAGAGGTCGCAGCCCTCGTCGCGTTCCTCGCATCGGATGAGGCTGCCTTCATGTGCGGGTCACTGGTAGAAATTACCGGCGCGCAGGCAGTCGCCTGACCAAAATATAAATAGACTGCAGTGCTTGCCAGAAATTCGAGGCAAACTTTGGAAACTAGAGGTTCGATTCCTTCACATCAGGATTTTTGTCAATTGTTTATTCGAGTAGCATCGAATTTCTCCTTTGTAGGCGGATCCGCGGTCTGAGCCCATCGCTTTGACGTGGAAGACACGTTCCGCAATCAGAGTTTTCCGCTCCCGCCCGATACGACGGTTGTCGTCCTCCTCGGGTGTAAGAAGTTTGACCATCGAGCACGCGCGGGGCTCGCCACGTTTCCATGCCATCAACGTGCGGATCAGCGTTTCACCGTCGATGCGATCGGTCTTCGCCCGGCGATGCCGGCGCGGCATGGCAATCGATGCGGCCTCTACAATGTGGCTCTCTATCCAAGGTTCCTTGCTGAGCACTCGTCCTAGCCAGAAGCCATCAAGTCCGGCCTCCTGGATCACCACCAGCGGATAAAGCTTGTCCTTACGCCGCGTGGCCTTCTGGCGAAGTGCGGCGAAACACCAGAATAGTCCGGCGGTGTCGCCTCCAGTGATAGTATGGCGAGACATCTTTTCGCTTCCTGGCGATAAAGCCGTTACGAGCCATGTCGCTTTGCTCAATTCCAACGAGACGAAAATTGCGCCAGGATCGATGGGGGTAGCGGTCTGTGCTTTAGCTTGATATGCTGTCATCGGCATGATTGGCCTCCAGAAAGTTTTCGAGCGACCTCACTCTGCCACAGTGCTGGCCGCTGCTCACCGCTGATGGGATATCAAGGCGATTGCGCTCTGATTTTTCCAACGGGCGGCGACACTGCCTTATCAATGTAGCCCGCGCTCGGGGAAGGATCGTCGAATGATGTCGTGGATATCGGAAACCCTACGGCTCGTTGTCCGCGGGGGCCTCCACGGTCGCGATCGGTGAAGTTATGACGGCGCAAATTCTAGCGGCACTAGGTTAAAGTCTTGTCGCTCACCGTGGTTCCACCTCAGGCGTTCACTCCCCGGGCATGGTTTATCGTTTTTGGGCATCGCGACGACGGAAAATTCTAAATGACGAACTCGGGTTGCGGGGCGTCTCGACCGTCAGGGAAGGCTGCTCGTGTGGATGGCAAACTCGGGATCCGACTCGATCAGGTCCGCACGAACAGCACAACGACCTTGTTTGAGCGCCGGCCGGGCAACATTCTCCGCAGCGTCGTAGACTGTCTTTAAAATTCTCTTCTTGTCTTCGGTCGAACGTCCCGGCGCGATGCGCAATATGATCTGAACAAACTGGTTGTCGGGGTCTTCATCAGCCACCAATGAATATGTTGATTCCCGCGCGAACGTACGCACCGCATTCGGTTTCACCATCCCGCTTTCCCGAACACTTCGATGAACCGCTCTGACCAGATCGGGCATGTTGATGCGACCGACAGCACCTTCGCTGTATTCGATCACGATATGTGGCATGCCTTAGTCCCCTCATCAAAGCTATGGGAACCTCCCAATTCCAGACCCCGAATTTAGGCGCCGGTTCTGGTACGGGGTTCCGCAGTTGAAATCGCGCTGAATATATTAGGCGGCATCGGTGTCTTGGACACCTGAACATGGTGTCATCCTCAGACGATGCCTTTTTCTGACAAATGCTGTCGCAAATTGCTTCCCGTCCGATGGATGTGAAGTCGCAGTCTCTCACACGCATAATCGGAATCGCGCGCGACAGCGCCTTGCGCAATTTCGCTGTGCTCAGTGTTCACGTTGCGGTCGCCTGAAGTTCGCCTCAGGAATATTCGCCGATACCTGTCGTTCAGATTTAAGAGGAGCGTGCAAAAATTCAGCAACAGAGGCTTTTTGCATCCGGAGATCAAGGTGAGGTGAAATTCACGATGTGCGGTCTCCCACTGCTCGAAGGTTTCCGGTCTGGCTGCGTCGCGTTCGATTCGGTTGAGACGATGCAGCGCCCTCATGACGTGGCCCTCCCAATCAGCCCCTCCCACCCGTATCGATTCCCGCAGAGCATGTGTCTCGACCTCTTCGCGCAGGCTGGTGATTTCCTCGAGATTGTCGAGCGAAACTGGCGAGACGCGATAGCCCCTGTTATCTTCAAATTGAACCAACCCGTCCGAGATAAGCCGGGCCAATCCTTCGCGAAGAGGGCTCAGGCTCACGTTGAAATGTTGTCTTGCCCTATCCAGGTTGATCTTGCTGCCTGCTTTCATCTCGCCCGAAATGATTGCTTCGCGCAGTCGCGTAGCCAGTTGGCTGCCCATCGTGTTCTTGCCATTGTCCGTGAACGACGCGATGGCCTGATCTTCCGTGTAGAGCGGCTCGTCAAGGTCCGCATTCAACTTCATCGGGGTCTCCGCAGTCTGAATTCATCCAGCAGTGTGCACGGGCAGTGACAATGACGCCAGGTACAGGTCTTCTTTTGCGCCAACGTTGACCCCGAGCCTGCCTCATCCGGTCTGTTGCGCGCGTCCTTGGAATTCGATGCTCCCGACCGGCACCTGATTTCTCTCTCTTATAATCGATAATAATGTCAAGGGAAATGAGGCAATAGGGTTCTGAACCATTGTTTTTCCCTTTTTTTCCAGCTTCATGCAAAAGTTATCACTAATCCCGTTGACAGATAATCGATTATTCTTGTATTTCTGTTGCAACGAGACGGGAGAGAGGTCATGGTTATCAGAACACAGGAGGACGTTACCGACGCCGTCCTAGGGGTGATGCAGCAAACGCAGGACGAGCGATTGCGCGAGATTATGGTTGCTCTGATCAAGCATCTCCACGCGTTTGTCCGAGACGTAAAGCTGACCGAGGTCGAGTTTCGCAACGCGACGGCCATCCTGAACGAGATCGGCCAGTTGCAGACGGATAGCCACAACGAGTTCGTGCTGATGTCGGGGTCCCTCGGGGTTTCGTCATTGGTCTGCCTGCTGAACAACGGTGCCGACGGACAAACGGAAACTTCGCAGTCCTTGCTAGGCCCTTTCTGGCGGCTTAACTCGCCACGTGTGGAGAATGGCGGAACGATCATTCGCTCCGATACTCCAGGCGAGCCGCTTTTCGTCCGCGGGCGCGTCATCGATCAGGAAGGCGCACCGGTCGCGGGCGCCGAAGTGGATGTCTGGCACGCATCTCCCGTCGGTCTATATGAAAACCAGGACCCCGATCAGGCGGAGATGAACTTGAGAGGCAAGTTCACGACCGACGCAGATGGCAGGTTCTGGTTCAGAACCGTCAAGATGGTTGGCTACCCCATTCCAGTGGGCGGCGTTGTCGGCCGATTGCTGGAAGCACAGGGACGTCATCCTTTTCGCCCGGCGCATCTCCACGCCCTAATCTTCAAGCCAGGCTTCAAAACATTGATTTCGCAAGTTTTCGACCCCACGGATCCATACATCGACACCGATGTTCAATTCGGGGTTACGGCAGCGTTGACTGGTGATTTCGTCCAGCATGACGAGCCGCATTCGAATGAGCCGGAGGTCGGCACACCGTGGCTATCGCTCGACTACACCTATGTCATGGTCCCTGGCGAGGCAGTGCTGCCACGCGCACCAATCAAGTAATACGAAAGGATGTAGCGCGATGTTGACCGACGACCAACACCAAGAAGCAGCGCAGAGTCTTCTCGATGCGGAAACGAGCCGCAAGCCGATAGCGCAACTGAGCAAGACCTATCCGGATATGGAAATCGCTGATGCCTATCGCGTCCAGCACTTGTGGGCACAGGCGCGTATAGCCAAGGGTGCTCGCGTTGCGGGACACAAGATCGGCTTGACCTCGCGCGCCATGCAGATGGCGTCGAAAATGACGGAGCCGGACTACGGATGCATCCTCGACGATGCTCTTTATAACGACGGCGCGCAAATCCGCGCAGATCTGTTTATCAAGCCGCGCCTCGAAGTTGAGCTTGCCTTTATCATGGGTGAGGATCTTAGAGGACCTGCAGCGCAGGTTTATGATGTGATGCGCGCGGCGGAATTTGTCGTTCCAGCTCTGGAAATCATCGATTATCGGACCGAGGTGCCGCGCGCGATCACCGACACCATCGCCGATAATGCCGCTTTCGGTGCGATCGTCGTCGGTGGTCGTCTGATTCGGCCGATGGATGTCGATATTCGCTGGATCGGCGCGACTTTGTCGAAGAATGGGATCATCGAGGAATCCGGTGTTTCGGCCGCGGTGATGGGCCATCCGGCGGCCGGCGTGGCCTGGCTGGTGCGCAAGCTTCATGCCGTCGGTACTGGGCTCGAAAAGGGCCAGATCGTGCTGGCCGGTTCGTTCACACGGCCGGTCGATATCACCGCCGGCGATGTCATTCATGCCGATTATGGCCCGCTCGGTGCCATCGGCTTGTCGTTTTTGTGAGGGGGATGCGATGGATATGCCGATAAACACGTTCAAACAGCGCCTGATGCAGGGCCAGCAGCAGATCGGCCTGTGGTGCAGCCTGCCTGGTAGCTATGCCGCCGAGATCGTGGCCCCGTCCGGCTTCGACTGGCTGTTGTTCGATACCGAGCATTCGCCCGGAGACGTACTGACGGTTCTTCCGCAGTTACAGACCGTAGTGGCTTATGAGACAAGCGCGGTGGTGCGCCCGGCAAGCAACGATGCCGTACTGATCAAACGCTTCCTCGACGTCGGGGTGCAGACGCTGCTGATCCCCTTCGTCCAGAATGCCGAAGAGGCCCGGTCCGCGGTAAATGCGATGCGTTATCCGCCTGCCGGCATCCGGGGTGTTTCGGGGCTCACCCGCGCCACCAGATTCGGCCGCATTCCAGGCTACGCGAAGCGGGCGGAAGAGAACTTGTGCCTGCTGGTCCAGCTGGAGACACGCGAGGCGCTTGGCGAACTGGAGGCGATCGCTGCCGTGGACGGTGTCGATGGCATCTTTATTGGACCCGCTGATCTTGCAGCCAGTCTCGGCCATCTCGGTGAACCCGGTCATCCGGAGGTTGTGGCGGCCGTTGAGGATGCGATCCGTCGCATCGTGGCTTGCGGCAAGCCCGCGGGAATTCTGACGCCGGACCTTGTGTTTGCAAAGCGCTGTATCGCCCTTGGCACTACATTCACAGCCGTTGGTATCGATGTCGGTGTGCTTGCGCGCGGGTGTGAAGCGCTCGCCGGAACCATCCGGCAGTCCATACCGGGAGTGGGAACATGACGATCGCACCGGAACGACTGCTAAGCGCTTCAACGTCCCGCACATCGTTGCGTGTCGCCGTCAATTTCGGAAATGTCGCCCTTGCACGGAAAGACGCCGAGAGTGGAAAACTCGAAGGTGTGAGTATCGAGCTTGCAAAGGCGCTGTCGAGCCATGTGAACCTGCCCTTGGACTATGTCGCCTATCCGTCGGCCGGAAAAGTGGTAGATGCGGCCGAACACGACGAATGGGACATCGCCTTCCTGGCGTTTGACCTGTCGCGACAGGACCATCTGACGTTCTCCCCGCCTTATGCATTCCTGGAGGCAACGTTCGTGGTCTGCGACACTGACCCTTACCAGTCGTCGGCAGAGCTCGACGTCCCCGGCGTCAAGCTTTCCGTGACGCGAAACGCGGCCTATGAACTTTACCTTCGGGACCGTTTCCAGCGGGCGGAAATGCTGCATGCCGCAACGCCCGCAGAATCACTCGATCGCTTTGTCAATGAGGATCTCCATGCCGCTGCCGGTATCAGACAGGCGTTGGACAAGTTCGCGGCGACCAGCCCCAAATTCCGGGTTCTTTCGGACTCATTTCTCTCCATCAGACAGTGCATCGCTACGCGCAAACACACCCCAGATGTCGGATCGCTGGTCGCCGATTTTATGGACGCGCTTAAAAGCCGCGGGCTTCCCAAAACCATGTTCGATGAAGCCCGACGGTCCGGCGTGAAGTTGAGCTTTATGAATTCGTCGTGAGTGACAAGATTTTTGTTGAGTCGAGGGTCGAAGCATCAAAACCGCTCACGGCTGAGTGGACAACCAAAATCCCGCAATAGCGGAACGAGCTAGAATTTGACAGCGGAGGAGAAACTACCATGAAAAATCTTGAGCAGGTCATGAGCGCGCACGCCAACCCGGTGGAAATGCTGCGCAATTCGCAGATCGGGGCGTATGTCTACCCAGTGGTCGCACCAGAATTTTCGAACTGGCGCGACGAGCAGAAAGCCTGGCGCGAAACCGCGGTCCTTTTCGATCAGTCACATCACATGGTGGATCTGTTCATCAAGGGTCCAGACGCCCTCAAGCTCATTTCCGACACCGCCGTCAATTCGATGAACGGCTTTGTCGTCGACAAAGCAAAGCAATATGTCGCCGTGACGCCTTATGGGCATGTCATCGGAGACAGCATTCTGTTCTATCTCGGCACGGACGAATTCGTATCCGTCGGCCGTGCGCCTGCGAACAACTGGCTGATGTATCAGGCTGAAAGAGGCGGCTACGACGTCGAGATATTCAAGGATGACCGCTCGCCGTCACGCCCGATGGGCAAACCAGTAAGGCGGAAGAACTGGCGCTTCCAGATCCAGGGTCCAAATGCCTGGTCGGTCATCGAAAAGCTGCATGGCGGTCCTCTTGAACAGCTCAAGTTTTTCAACATGAGCACCATGAACATAGCTGGTCGGAAAGTTCGTACGCTCAGGCATGGCATGGCCGGCGCGCCAGGCCTCGAACTCTGGGGACCGTACGAGGAAGGCGATGAGATCCGCGCTGCGATCATCGAGGCCGGCAAGGAGTTCGGACTTGTCCAAGTCGGTAGCCGCACCTATCCATCCAACACGTTGGAGTCCGGCTGGATCCCATCGCCACTGCCGGGTATCTACACCGGCGATGAATTGAAGGCTTATAGAGAATGGCTCCCTGCCGACAGCTATGAGGCCGCCGGCAGCCTGGGTGGCAGTTTCGCCTCATCGAACATCGAGGACTATTACGTCAACCCCTACGAAATCGGCTATGGCCCGTTTGTGAAATTCGATCACGATTTCATCGGCCGTGATGCGCTTGAGGCTTTGGATCCAGCCGAGCAGCGCCAGAAGGTAACGCTCGCATGGTCAGGTGACGATATGGCGGCGATATTTGCCTCCCAGTTCGATCCGGCCGAACTGCCTTACAAGTACTTCGATCTGCCGCTGGCGAACTATGCGTCTTCCAACTACGACGCCGTCGTTGACGACAAGGGCCAGCGGGTCGGCATTTCGATGTTCACCGGTTACAGCTCGAACGAACGCACGGCGCTGAGCCTTGCCACCATCGATTCATCTTTGAAAATCGGGGACCGCGTCCGCGTGGTGTGGGGCGAGGAAAATGGCGGCACCCGCAAGACCACCGTCGAACGTCATCGCCAGAAAGAAGTCACCGCAATCGTCAGCCCCGTTCCCTACGCTGTCGTTGCGCGCGAGGCCTACGAAGGGGGATGGCGCGTGAAAGCCGCAGGATAATCGACCGTCACAGCCTCTATAGCGGAGATCACTATGTTCAATACCGAAGAGACACTGGGCGCCCGGATGCCTGAGACAGACGATGGCCCAGATTCGTCCGCGAAGCAGGCATTGATGGCGCGATACTCTATCGAGATCACGCCAAAGGATCTGCCCGCGCTGCATGAGGTGAAGTCCGATCTCCCGCCAGGCACGGCCGTGTCGGTCACGTTTCTGGCGGGGGACGGCCTCGACTGCCGTCTCAACGCTGCGGTTGATGCAAGACGGCTGGGATTTGTGCCGGTGCCACATTTGTCTGCGCGGCGGTTGCGCTCAGCCTTCGAGCTTGAAGAGTACCTGTCGAAACTCGCAGCGCAGGCGAGGATCGACCAGGTCTTCGTCGTTGCAGGCGATGCAGCGCAGCCGGCCGGGCCGTTCAAGGATGCCGCTGCCATTATCGGAAGCGGACTGCTCGGCAAATATGGCGTGCGGACCATCGGAATTGCCGGATATCCAGAGGGGCATCCGGACTTCCTGGCGGAGGTGCTCTGGCAGGCGATGGCGCAAAAGCATGCTCTCATCGCCGACCTTGGACACTCCTGCGAGATCACCACGCAATTCGGTTTCAATGCCGATCCGGTCCTCGCCTGGCTGCGGGACCTGCGGGAGAGGGGCTTTTCGTCGCCGGTCCGGCTTGGCGTTCCCGGTCCGGCTAGCGTCAAAACCTTGCTGCGGTTCGCGACGCGGTGCGGTGTCGGCGCGAGTACAAAAGTACTAGCGAAATACGGCATGTCGATCACCCGCTTGCTTTCGACCGTTGGACCCGATGCCATTGTGACGGAATTCGTCGACAGACTGGACCCGAAAGTCCACGGAGAGGTGCGGCTGCATCTCTATCCATTTGGCGGGCTGCGCCACACGGTTGATTGGAGCCGGCGGTTCGCGACTGTCTGATCTCGAAGACACCCGAGCCGGAAAATCAGTCCGAGCCGGTTCGAGTGACCAACAACTGCTTGCGGAGGAGGCGAGCAATTCATGCCACCGAATTTCATTCTGACGCTTTCATGCGAAGACAAGCCGGGGATCGTTGCGACAGTCACGACCGCCCTTGCGAACCTCGGCGCCAACATCATTGAATCGAACCAGTTTTGGGACAGAGCCTCAAACCGCTTTTTCATGCGGGTAGCGTTTGCCGGGACCGAAGATCTGTTGGAGGAGCATATCCAGCCGGCACTCGCTCCGGCCGTCGAACGTTTCTCGATGGCAATCAGCCTTTTCAATGCGGACCGCAGACCTAAGATCATCGTGATGGTCTCGAAGCACGATCACGCCCTGCTGCATCTTCTCTATCAAATCCGCGTCAACTGGCTGAAGGCTGAGGTCGTCGCAATCGTATCCAATCATGAAGATGCCAGCCTCATCGCCGAAAGAAACAACATTCGTTTCCATCATCTGCCCGTGCAAAAGGACAACAAGGTGGAGCAGGAGGAAAAGCTCCTGCGGATCGTTGAAAACACACAGGCTGACCTCGTCGTTCTGGCGCGGTACATGCAGGTTCTGTCGGACAATCTTTCGAAGCGTTTGTTTGGACGCGTGATCAACATCCACCATTCCTTTCTCCCAAGCTTCAAGGGCGCGAAACCCTACCACCAGGCGCATGAGCGGGGTGTGAAACTGATCGGCGCAACCGCGCATTACGTCACGCCCGAACTCGATGAGGGGCCGATCATTGAGCAGGAAACCGAAAGAGTGACGCATTCGATGACGTCAGACGACTTCATTGCAACGGGTCGCGACATCGAGAGCCGTGTTCTTGCACGCGCGGTGAAATCGCATCTGGAAGCAAGGGTTGTTGTGAACGGACACAAGACCGTCGTGTTCTGAACGTGTTGAAGGGTTTGGCCGATGACCGCATATTGCTACACGACCAGCAAAAATCCTGGTGTTTATCGGTCGGCCGCTGTCATCGATAAACGAGGCGACTGTTTTGCCAGCACAGGACCACGAGGCGCCAAGGTCGTCGCAGACCTTGGATACTCGAATTCAGGTGCTGCGACGTTGCCTCCCACGGCGTTTTCCATTCAAACCCTCAGGCGCAACGATGGCTTTTCGGCCCTCGCCGAGATTGACGTTCATCCGGTTCAGCAGCGAAATCAGCTGAGCGCGTTCCTTGCCAGAAAGACTCGCCGTATACAGCTCGTCCAGGTCGAGAACGCGTTGGTCCACCGAGGCAAGAAAAGCATCACCGTTGTCTGTCAGCCGCAAAGAGACAGAGCGTTTGTCATCAGGATGGCTTTCACGAACGATCAGCCCGCGCGCCTCCAACTCGGCGACCAATTTGGTCATGTTCGGGTCGAGAATATGCAAGGTCGCGGCAATGACGCCCTGACGGATGCCGGGGGATCGGCGGATCATGGAGAGCGTTGCCTGTGTAGCGGGGGACAGGCCGTCGCTACCGAACTCGTCGAAGAACGCTTCGAAAATCCGGATCTGCACCGCGCGTACCAGATAACCTACAGATGCCAGCAGATCCTTGTCCGGCGCATCGCTCGGGGATTGCCTGGGAGGATCGTCACCCTCTCGATGACGTCCGTCGTCGATCATTCACTCACCTCTTGTTTGCTGTTCGTCGCATACAACACCCGGGCCGCAAAAGCCAGCGCTATGGCTGGGCATGATGCTGGAACATTCAAGAAAATCAATGGAAAGTGCGTTCAACGCACCTCTGAAATACGGATCTATTCGATTGACATCAGTGGAGTTTATTCTTATATTAAATAAGCAATTTAGCTGGACTACGGTTTGGGAGGATCGTCATGTCGTATGGAGGAAGCGTCCCCGGTGGCGCGCTTAAAGTAGCCAACCCATCAAACGTTGCCGTCGCGGATGCGCCCGTTATGATGCGCGCTGCGCGAATGCACAAAGTCGGGCAACCCCTGTCTATCGACTGGGTGGAGAAGCCAAGACCTCGGCCCACGGACGTGCTCGTCGAAGTAAAGGCATGCGGCATCGTGCCCAATCTCGGCAATGTGCTCAATCACCTCAAGGAATGGTTTCTGCATCTCTACGTTCCCAATCTGCCGGCGATCTACGGCCTCGATGCAACGGGTATCGTCGTCGAGAAAGGTGAGCAGGTGCATGGCATTGATCTGGGTACGCGCGTCTACGTCAACCCGGCCCGCTACTGCGGCGGTTGTCGAGACTGCCGGATGGGAAAAACGACCTCCTGCCGGTCCTTTACCTTCAACGGATATTTCGGCTTCAGCCCTGCTTCCCAGCAGATCTTCGAAGACTACCCCTATGGCGGTCTGGCCGAATACATGACGGCGCCGCAATACAGCATCGTTCCGCTTCCGGACAATGTTCCTTTCGAGATGGCTGCACGCTGGGGCTATCTTGGAACCGGCTACCAAGCGTTGCAGCGCGCCGATGTCCGCGTCGGCACTACGGTTCTGATCAACGGCATCAGCGGGACACTCGGTCTCGGCGTCGCACTGTTTGCTTTGGCCCTTGGTGCATCGAAGGTTTTAGGGACTGGTCGCGAGCATGCGCTCCTGCAGAAGGTCAAATCGATCGCCCCTGATCGTATCGAGGTTCACGCGCTGGACGAAGAGGTCTCGGTTGGAGAATGGGCGCATGCGGTCACCTCTGGAAGAGGTGTCGATGTCGTGATCGATACGCTGGGGCCGGGCGCCCCTCAGTCTTCCATGCTGGCTGCCCTTGAGGCGCTTGGGCGTGGCGGGCGCCATGTCAATATCGGCGCGGTTGCAGGCGATATACCGGTCAATCTCCACAAGAACATGGACAACAACCAGGACATGCTCGGCTCTCTCTGGTTCACGCCCGCCCAAGGCCAGGAAATGGCAGATCTCGCGGCCATCGGCGCTGTCCGGTTGGATGTTTTCGAGCACGAGTTCTTCAAGCTCGAAGATGTGAACACGGCTTTAACCGTTCTGAAGAACCGCCACGGCGGCTTCAGCAACTATGTGATCTGCCCCTGAGCACATCGGCTCACGGGTCACAGCTTTAAAGGCTTCAACAACTCACTGGAGCGACGATGCCGGGGCGGAAGCGTTGGCGTTGCCGTCTGGCAATGGACAGTGGACAGTGGACAGTGGAGAACATCATGCAGGTCAGACGAGTGGTCATTGGCGAAAATTCGCAAGGGAAATCCGTTTTCGTCGAGAGTGGCGCGGCGCCGCTTGCACATGAGTTTAAACATCTTCCAGGGCAGGGGCTGGCGCGTATCTGGATGACAAACCCAGGCCAAAAGATCGGTCAGAACGCCGGATTACCTGATGGCGAACCGATGACGGCGACGGGGCCGATGCTACCGGCCGCCGGTGGCACGAGCTTCGTCATCGCGAAATACGCACCGGACAGCGTATTCCTTGCGCCGAATTTCAATGGACCGGCAGCAGGCGGCGAGTTTTATATCTACGCCCCTGACCTTGCCGCGACCATGGAACCCGACGCTCCGGGCATGCACAGGACCGACAGTATCGACTACGGCGTCGTACTCGACGGTGAGATCTGGCTGGAGGTCGATGATGGGCGGGAGGTGCAGTTGAAGGCAGGCGACACGATCGTTCAACTAGGCGGTCGGCACGCATGGCGAAACAAGTCCGATCGAACAACAACCGTTGCCTTTGTTCTGTGCGGTGCATCGCGAACCTGAAAAGGCAGACGCGCTCTGCGCCAACAGCGACATCTGGCGCAATTGAAGATCATTGACGTTTTTGCAGAGGTTTTTCGCGTGAACGATACAGGCTACAGCGAACAGGCCGCCATTATCCTGCGCCAGATAGAAACGGTGCCGGGATATGCCGTGCTTCGCGAGCGTCTCGGAGAGGCCACGGATATCTCGTGCGACGCCCTGGAGATGGTGCTCGGTGCTGCGGCGCGTTTTTCCGAGGAGATCCTGTACCCGGTCAATCGGGCAGGCGACATTCAAGGATGCCGTTTGGAGAATGGCCGTGTACATACGCCTGACGGTTACCCCGACGTCTGGCGGAAGTTCGTCGCGGATGGCTGGAATGCAATCGACTATACGCAGGCTGAGGGTGGGCAAGGACTTCCCTTCTTTGTCAACGTCGCATGCCGGGAACTCTTCGACCGCGCGGGCATGGCCTTCGGGATGTTCGGTGCATCGTCGAGAGCTGGGTCGCAAGTCCTTGCCGCCTATGCCGAGCCTGCGTTGCGCGATGAATGGATCGCCAAATTCGCGGAGGGCCGATGGTCGGCGGCGATTGCCATTTCGGAGGCCGATGCCGGCTCCGATGTCGGTCGCATCCGCACTCGCGCACTGCCGTCCGATGACGGGACCTGGCGCATCACCGGCGAAAAAATGTGGACGACGTTTGGCGACAGCGACATGGTCGAGGGCATTGGCCATTTCCTCTTGGCACGAACGCCTGACGCGCCGCCCGGCACATCTGGGCTCAGTCTTTTCCTTGTCCCTAGCGTCGTGCCGGGGGATGGCGGCCTCGTATCGAACGGTGTTCATGTTCGGCGCATCGAGGAAAAGCTCGGCCTGCATGGTTCCCCGACCTGCGTCACCGGCTTCGAGGATGCGAAGGGTTGGTTGATTGGCAGCATCGGACGCGGCCTGCCGCAACTGTTCGTCATGCTGCAGACCATGCGTGTCATGGTGGGCGTCCAGGGGATCGGTGTGGCGTTCGGCGCCGCTCAAACCGCAACCCGATATGCCTCCGAGCGACGGCAGGGCGGTGATCCCGCAAAGCCGCCGACACCGATCGCCAGCCATCCAGATGTTCAACGATTGCTGCTGGGGATGGCGTCAAGGGTCGAGGTTTTGCGTGGTCTTGCTCTCGAAATGGCCATTGGTCTCGACGCCTTGCCCCTTGAGCCAGATCAAACCGAACGCAAACGCGCCTCCGACGTCATTCAATGGTTGATGCCGATCCTCAAGGCAGCATGCTCGGAGGCCGCCTTCGATGTCTCGAGCGACGCGATCCAGGTCCTTGGTGGGGCGGGCTACACACGGGAATGGCCGGTGGAACAGTGGCTGCGCGACGCCCGCATGATGTCAATCGCGGAAGGGTCATCGGGCATCCAGGCGCTGGATCTCGTCTATCGTAAATTCTTGCGAGACGGCGGGGTCGGTCTTGGGCATTTCCTCTCTGTCGCCCGCACGGAACTCGTCGGTGCTGAACCCAGCGTGCGCCGCGATGCATCCTCTGTCCTGGATCGTTTGGAGCGCTGCGCAGGAGCGTTGCTGGCATTAAAGAAATCACCCGGTGAAGTTGAGGCTGGAGCCACCGCTTTTCTCCGGCTGGCAACGCTTGCCGCAACCGGCTGGATAGCTGCACGTCTTGCGTCTCTCGATCCGCAACGCGACACCGTCAATCGCCGACTTATTGCCGCGGGCCGTTTCTGGTTGAGCGATCTCCATACCCGTGCCGCGTTCGAAGAGGCGCAAGCGCTTGCCGGATCTGAACGGCTTGCGTTGTTCGACGCCTTGTCACCGACGACATAAGATTTTGCTTTCATCGAAAAGGAGTTCGCCATGAGTGTTGAAGATCCGGTTTCCGTCCATATCGAAGACAGAATTGCATGGGTGCGTTTTGCGCGTCCGGAGAAACGCAACGCCATGAGCCCAGAGCTCAACCGGCGCATGATGGAAGTACTGACCGAGCTCGAGTTCCGGGACGATATCGGCGTTCTCGTCCTGGGTGGCGAGGGATCCGCGTGGTCGGCCGGCATGGATCTCAAGGAGTATTTCCGCGAGGCCGAAGCGAACGGGACCGGCGGCATCCGCAAGGCGCAGCGAGAGTCCTACGGCTGGTTCCGACGGCTGCGCTGGTACGAAAAGCCGACGATCGCCATGGTGCATGGCTGGTGCTTCGGCGGCGCATTCGCCCCGTTGTTCGCCTGTGATCTTGCCGTCTGTGCCGACGAAGCGCAATTCGGTCTGTCCGAAGTCAACTGGGGAATTATCCCCGGCGGTGGCGTGACCAAGGTGGTCTCTGAACTCATCCCGATGCGAGACGCCATGTATCTGACGCTGACTGGCGAAACGTTCGACGGCAAGAAGGCCGCAGCTTGGCGCCTCGTCAACGAGAGCGTTCCGCTTGAGCAGCTTGAAGCGCGCGTCCGGGAGATCGCCGATGTTCTACTCCAGAAGAATCCTGTGACGTTGAAGGCCTGCAAGGACGCCTTACGCCGCATGCCGGACATGACCTATGACAACGCCGAGGATTACCTCGTGCGCGCGCAGGAATCCTTGAGCTTCCTCGACAAATCGGAGGGCCGCAAAGAGGGCATCCGCCAGTTCATTGACGAGAAGAGCTACAAGCCTGGGCTGGGTGCCTACGATCCAAACAAGAAGAGAGCGTGAGGGCCATGTCGAGCGCATGCGATGACGTCGGACTTCAAGCGCGTCTCAATCCGGAGCGTCTGGCATTGGTCGACCTCACGACGAGCCGGCGCTGGACCTATGCGGAACTGAACGGTTCAATCGGCCGCTGCGCAACCGTTCTGGCGAGTCTTGGTCTCACGGAAGGTCACCGGCTTGCGGCTTATGCCCGCAACCGAGCCGAACTGATCATCGTTCATCTCGCCTGCGCTCGCCTCGGCCTCATCTATGCGCCACTTAACTGGCGTTTGGCGGATAGGGAACTGGCGGGACTGATCGACGACATAGAACCATCCCTGCTGATCCACGATGATGGAAACGACCGGGGTTGCTCGGCGATTGGTCTCGATGAACTTGCCCAGTGTATTGAAACTGCGCCGCCCTTGCCCGAGCAGGCGTTCCACCGGGACCGCCCGTCGTTGATCCTTTACACGTCAGGGACGTCCGGGCGTCCAAAGGGCGCGATGCTCAGCGAGCGCAATATTTCTGAAAGCGCTATTAACTTCAGCCTGGTCGGACGAGTGGCGCGCGAGAGCCGGTTCCTGTGTGACAGCCCGCTGTTCCACGTCATCGGCCTGATCGTCAATGTGCGTCCGGCGCTCATGATGGGAGGCGCAGTGCTGATTTCGGATCAGTTCCAGGCCGAGCGGACGCTGGCGCGTCTCTCCGATCCCGATCTCGGCGCTACGCACTATGTGTGCGTTCCCCAGATGGCGACCATGATGCGAGCATGTCCCGAGTTCGATGCGGCGACGTTCAGAAATCTCAATCTGTTTATTGGTGGCGCCCCCAATCCGACTTCAGACGTGCTGCAATGGTTGTCGGAAGGCATCACCATGGTCAACGGTTTCGGCATGAGCGAGAACGGCACCGTTCTGGGTATGCCGATCGATGCCGAGATCATTGCGCGCAAACCCTCTTCGGCTGGCATCCATACGGCGCGCACGGAACTGAAGATAGCCGACGACAATGGAGAGCCCGTGCCGGATGGACATGCCGGCGAGTTGATGATCCGCGGACCGAACGTCACGATCGGGTATTGGCGTCAGCCGGAAGCGACAGCGGCGGCGTTTACGGAAGATGGTTGGTTCCGCACGGGCGACGTCGCGATGCGAGACGAGGATGGGTTCTATTTCATTCTCGACCGCAAGAAGGACATGTACGTTTCCGGCGGAGAAAATGTCTATCCGGCGGAAGTGGAACTGGCGCTTGCCGAACTGCGGCTGCCAGGCGTCAAGGAATTTGCGGTGGTTGGAATGCCCGATCAACGGTGGGGCGAAGTCGGCCATATCGCTTTGGTTCTCGAAGATGGGCGTTCGGACTTCGAGATCAATGAGATCTGCAATCGGCTGGAAGGCCGAATTGCCCGCTACAAGATGCCCAAACGCCTTTCAGTTCTGCCGGCGCTTCCACGCACTGGCAGTGGCAAAATCATGAAATCGACGCTTCGCTCCATGCTTGCTGAGCAATGAGCGGATTGGGCCAAGTTCGTATCGAGCAGACAACAAGCCGACGTGCATCAGCACCGCGTGGCCACGAGTCAGCATTTAGAGAATTCGTCGATTGAAACCTGGAGGAGACCGTTATGAATAGCATAAAGCCATCCAACTATTCCGGAGCCGAACCGACGTTCGTGCGATTGAACCCTTTGACCGGAGAGGTTGCGAGTTCCGCCCAAGCCATGAGCCCAGCAGACGCAGTCGCCATTGCCGACAAAGCCCATGCCGCCTTCGCATCATGGTCACAGACCGGTCCCAATCTCCGGCGTCAGCTGCTTTTGAAAGCGGCGGACTCCCTCCTTGCCCGCAAGGACGATTTGATCCGCCTGATGCAAAACGAGATTGGCGCCACGTCAAGCTGGGCTGGGTTCAATGTCGTGCTTGCAGCCAGCATGGCGCGGGAAGCGGCATCGCTGACGACCCAGATCGTCGGTGAAACCATCCCGTCCGACAAGCCAGGATGCCTTGCCATGACGGTCCGCGAGCCAGTCGGCGTTTGCCTTGGCATCGCGCCCTGGAACGCGCCGGTCATTCTCGGCGTTCGCGCCATCGCGACTGCGCTTGCCTGCGGAAACACGGTTGTTCTCAAGGCCTCCGAAAAATGCCCCGCAACCCATCAGTTGCTTGTCGAATGCTTCCAGTCAGCCGGCTTCCCGGCCGATGTCATCAATGTCGTAACCAACGCGCCCGAGGACGGGCCCGACGTGGTGAACATCCTGATCGATCATCCCGCCGTCTTGCGCATCAACTTCACTGGTTCTACGCCGGTGGGCAAGGCTGTCGCCAAGCGCGCTGCAGAACACCTGAAGCCGGTTCTTCTTGAACTCGGCGGCAAGGCGCCACTTCTCGTTCTTGACGATGCTAACCTCGACGAGGCCGTGGCGGCCGCCGCTTTCGGTGCCTTCTTCAACCAAGGTCAGATTTGCATGTCGACCGAGCGCATCATCGTCGTAGAGGAGATCGCCGAGGCGTTTCTCACGAAATTCCGCGAGAAGGTCGCAACGCTGGTGGCCGGAGATCCGGTCGTGGGCAAAGCACCACTTGGTGCAATGATTGGCCAGGAGGCGATCGACAAGGTGCAGGCGCTGATTGCCGACGCCGTGTCGAAAGGCGCCGAAAAGGTGGTGGGCGGGCATTCTGAAGGCGTGTTGATGTCGGCGACAGTGATCGACAAGGTCACCAAGGATATGAACCTTTACGGCGAGGAAAGTTTCGGCCCGGTCGTCGCGATCCTTCGCGCCAAAAACGAGGACCATGCCGTCGAGCTGGCCAATGATTCGGAATTTGGCCTGTCCGCTTCCATCTTCACCCGCGACGCCGCGCGCGGATTGCGTCTTTCCCGGCGCATCCGGTCGGGCATTTGCCATATCAACGGTCCAACGGTCCACGACGAGGCCCAGATGCCATTCGGTGGCGTCAAATCCTCCGGCTACGGCAAGTTCGGTGGCAAATCGGGCGTGGCGGAATTCACCGAACTTCGCTGGATCACCATCGAGACGCAGCCGGGTCACTATCCGATCTGACATCTCGACCGAAGAATTCCGGTCGGCTCGGAGGGGGAGCCGACCAATCAACACCATCTGACAGTGGCAACGCGATATTTGGGGAGAGCCATTATGGACACGAGACATCTCATCACCGGTCGACCGGACCAGGACGTTTTTCCGACGCTTCGGTATGCGTGGTATGCCGTCGCCGTTCTGCTTGTCGTCTACAGCATCGCATTCGTCGACCGCATCATCCTTAATCTTCTCGTCCAGCCGATCCGGGCGGACCTTGGGCTGAGCGATACCGGCATCAGCCTCCTGCAGGGGCTGGCTTTCACCATCTTCTACAGTATTTTCGGTCTGATACTCGGCCGGTGGGCCGACCGGAACAACCGCAAGCGCATGATCATCGCGGGCGTCATCGTCTGGTGCCTGGCGACTGCGGCCTGCGGATTTGCACAAAATTTCTGGCAGTTGTTTGTCGCTCGCATCTTCGTCGGCGCCGGCGAGGCGGCGTTGTCACCCGCCGCCTACTCACTGATCTGCGACAGTTTCCGCAGGGAGCATCGATCCCGCGCTATCAGTACCTACAGCATGGGTATTTACGTCGGTATTGGCAGTGCACTGATCTTCGGGGGGATCGTTGTCGCCGCGACGTCGAGCGCCGGTATGATCAGGCTTCCCCTTCTTGGCGAACAGGCCGCTTGGCGCGCGTCGCTGATTGTCGTCGGCCTGGTCGGGCTGCTTGCGGTCTTGCTGCTGATGACACTCAAGGAACCCTCACGAAAGGAAGTGACGAAGACCGACGGGTCCTTCCGGGATGCACTCGGTTTCTTCAGAAGCAGACTTCGCCCACTCGGAACCGTCATGTTGGCCAACGCTCTCGTAGCCTTGATGACCTACAGCATCTCGGCCTGGCTTCCTTCCTATTTCATTCGCGTCTTTGGCTGGAGTGCGTCTCAGATCGCAACGGCCTATGGCACGGTTATGCTGACAGTCGGGTGTGCAGGTGTCGTGTTCGGCGGGTGGTTGGTGGACCGGCTGACAGCCTCGGGCAGGATCAACGCGATGATGCTGGTCTTCCGCTGGAGCTTTGCGGCCCTGCTGTTGACTGCGGGATGGATGGGCTTCGTCGGTTCGCCCGCGATCGCCGTCCTTCTGCTCGGAGTGACCTGCTTTCTGATCGGCATCCCAACCGGGCTCGGGCCCGCAGCGATCAACGCCATCACCCCCAATCAATATCGGGGCCAGGCCGTCGCCATTTATCTCTTCTTCACAGCGCTCATCGGGCTGGGTATCGGACCGACCGCAGTGGCGCTGATCACGGATTATGTCTTTAAGAGTGATGTTGCTGTCGGCATGTCCTTGGGAACGGTTCTCGTCGTCGCCAGCTTGATTGCGGCAATCCTGCTGTTTTCGGGCAGCGGAAGTTACAATCGAGCGCTCAAGGATTCACAAGTCGAGCGTTAAGCTTGAGCGCAAACGCTGTTTTCTTTTGCTTGGATGACCGCTTGCGAAAAACCCCGCTAAAATCAGGTCATTTGTCTGAGTTGTTCCAAGGTTTGCGAATATTTTACGCGTTTTTAATTATATAATATCAGTATAATTCGGAGTTTTCGTCTCGGCAACGGAGGTTGGTATTTGATGTTCGGAAATCGCAAAAGGCAGATGCTCTCAGAAATCGCCTCCCTTCGAAGCCAGCTTGAAGCTTGCGAAAACAATGAGCGCACGCTGCAACAGCGATGTGGAATAGGGCTTTGGAGCGCCACCATGTCTGACAAAGCCTCAAAGCAGTCAGATGCGGCTTGGAACTGGTCTGACGAATGCAGGCGTCTCATTGGCGCAGCGGCGAAAGATATGTCGTCGACCAATTTCAATGTCCTCCTGGATCGCATGGCGCCAGTGGGCGCGACGTTCGTCCGGGAGAAATTTGAGGCTTTGAACCGCACCGGCTTTGCCGGAGACCGTTTGGTTTAAGTTATGCGGCCAATGCTGGTGCGTCCAGCATGGCGTAGTATCGTTCCTCGGCCTCTGCAGGCGGAATGTTTCCAATGGGCAGCAGCCTGCAGATCGGCTCGACCCCGAGCACCGTGCGGTGTTCGTCGATGAAGGAAATCATCGCTTCAGTGGGCGGTCGAGCTCCGCCTGGGCAAAATATGCCGAGGCTTTGCGCAAAATCTCGTTCGCCTGACGAAGCTCCCGGTTCTCCCGCTCCAGTGCCTTCATCTTCTCGGCCACGTCGCTCGGCAGGCCAGCCCGCTTGCCGCTGTCGACCTCGGCCTTCTTCACCCATTCATGGAGGGTATGCGCCGAGCAACCGATCTTGGACGCTATCGATGATACCGCTGCCCAGCGGGAGGGATGTTCGGCTTCATGCTCCGTCACCATACGCACGGCACGGGCGCGGACTTCAGGGGAGAATTTGTTCGTCGTCTTGCTTGTCATAGACCCTACTTCTCACGAGTTGGGGTCTCCGGTAAATCCGGGGCGGTTCAATTCGTTCCGTACTCGTTCGTTAAAGTTCTTTAAGATATTAGTCATAATTAAACTTATACTGCACCCGCCCGATTGACCAAACTGCCGAATACAGATTTGTCCTTGCCTGTCTGCTTGGCTTCGTAGAGCAGAGCATCGGCATTGGAAAACGCAGCGCCGAAGTCTTGTTTGACAAAATCCTCGATATGGGTGACTCCCACGCTCACGGTGAAGCGAATCTCTTGCCCGTCGAAACTGACCCTCTGATGTCTTGCCTCTTCGATGATCCGGTTACAGACCAGTTTGAGGTTTTCAGTCGATATGCCGGGGAGGATGACAAGGAACTCCTCCCCGCCCCATCTGACGGCGATATCGGTTTTCCTGACACAGCGCCTTATAATGTTGGAAACGGCGATAATCACCTCATCACCGACATGGTGTCCATAACCGTCGTTGATCTTCTCGAAATTGTCGATGTCGAGAACGGCGATTCCTATCTTCGGCCGCACGGCCAAATCTTTAATGATCCTCAGTACGAAACTGCGATTGCGCAACCTCGTGAGAGGATCGGTGTCCGCATCCCTTTGCACACCCTGTAGCAGCCGGCTTCGCTGGCTGAAGAGATCTCCCATGAATACCACAAGAGTTGCCACCATGACGATATTGAACCGGTGCGCAAAGATCTGCTGGTAGAAGGCGTCATTTTGAAAGTCGACGTTCATGGAAATATACTGGTCGAGACCACTGAAACTGATTGCCGAAGCACATGGCCTTGATGCCATTCGCCTCGCCAGAGCTTGTGACGAATACGAAATTGCCCGCCCGCTCGCCGGACACTGGCAAAAGCTGGAACACGGTAAAACTGTCGTAAAGCCTCCGCTCACCAACGGCAAGTTCGAGCCGGATGACGTTCCCGATCTGAAGGCTCGCAGACGGGTAAAAACAAAGAGATAAAGCGCATCGCATGAATCCGTTTTGACGCGATGCGCTTTAAAAAATGCCAGCGTCGGACACAGGATTGGTATCTGACGCTGGCACATAGCTTGAATAATGATTTAGTCGAGAAGGTCGGCCGGAACCTGTCCACCGTTCTCCGACAGCTTCTTGATGACAGCTTTGTGCAGCCACACGTTCAGGGTTGCCGAGTCCGAGGCGTTTCCCGAATAGCCGAGTTCGGATGCGAGTTCCTTTCTGGCAGTCAGGCTGCTATCGATTTTCAGAGCTTTGAGCAGGTCGACGATCGAGTGTTTCCAATCGAGCTTTTGGCCGCTTGCTTTGACAGCGGTATCAAGGATCGCGGCAACATCGACAACTGGAACGACAGGTGTCGCAACGGCCGCCGTCTCTGCCGCCGTGCTGGTTGTGCTCTCTGCCGAAGAGATCGGAGCGACCGCCTCGGTCGAGGCACTGATGGTTTCAGCCTTTGCTTCCCCGAAGATCGCATTTTTGATTGAAGAGAAAATTCCCATTTCGGCGCTCCTGCTACCTGTTTGATTTCATGACGAGACTACTTTTGATTGAAAAGCCTGACAAGGTACGCAGCATGTCGTCAACTACCCAAGATAGAGTGACGGTGAGCGTCCCTTTGAGGATTGCCCGGCTAGAAGCCGCCACCTGTGCGAAACCCGCCGCCACCCGATCCTGACGAACCGCCACCAAAGGCGCCTCCTCCGGGTCGAGAGGGCAGGCCAGATCGATTTCCCCCTTGCTGGTAGCCGCTTCGCAGTGCATCACGCAATTCGCGCGAGGAGAGCGCGCCGCCTATAATGCCGCCCAAAACATCCCCAATCAGCTTGTCGTTCGAAAAACCACCGCCTTGTCTTTCGTAGCGGCGTGCCTCATCACGGGACCGCTCAAGCTCGGCACGCTTGCGCGCCAGCTCAACGGTTGCGCCGCGTGCCTCATCAGCAGCCTTCGCCTGATCTGCCAGTTCGTCTTCCAATGCCAGAAGCCGCCGCACGATGCGTTCGTCGTCCGGTGTGGGTGTGTCCAGCGCCTCGCGCAGAAGCGAACGCAGATCCTCGCGCTACATGGACGCGGCAAGATCGCCAAGCACCTTTAGCTCACGATTCATGGTTGAGTGAGCGCCGGCAGCAACGCCGAACGCTGGATCAGACGATTTGTTTGATGAAGCTCTCCAACATGGTCTTGAGACGCTGAGCGTCCTCGTTGCCATAGTTGTCCTCCACCTTGGCTTCGTGTTCCTCGACGCGCTTGTTTTGTGAGGCAAGCATGGATGCTCCCTTATCGGAGAGAAACATCCGCACCTTACGGCGATCGACAGGATCGGGCACGCGATAGACGAGCGCATCTTGAACCATGCGGTCAACGAGTTTGGTCAGTGTGGGCAGATTGAGCGCCAACTCTTCGGCGAGCTTGCCCATTGGCAAGCCGCCGGCCTCCGACAGAACCTTCATCAATCGCCATTGGTCCAAGGAAACACCCTCGGCCGTGAGCTGTCGGCTCAGATGCCGATTGGCCTGGGCAAGCAGGTGTGAAAGATGTTCGTTTAACGAGCGTTCAGCCATGATACTTTAAAGAGCAATTGTTTAATCGGAAAGTATATATATAGTGCTTCTGTCGCGCCGCATAGGGCGGGATCAACGAAAACAAAAAATTCACAATCCGCCGTTGCGGATTGCGCTGTCTGGGTTGGAGCGGAGAACAAAAAGGGAGAATGCCGTGACGCTCGATTTCGCTCTGGCCAATGGCGCAGACAGGCTTTGGCTGCGCAGCCCTCCCCAACGACGACCTGCCGCCTTCGCGCGTCATGCGCTAGTTTCGCAGCGCGTTGGTGGATCCAGTTTTCCCATCCCCCGCAGACAAGATCCTATACGGATCGGACTTCTGGTTCCGTTTCAAGGTGCGGATGCTATTTGGGGACCTTCTTGCCAATACAGCGCCGTTCTTGCCGCTGCTGAGCTCAATGAAAAAGGCGGCATTCTCGGCAGACCGATTGAACTCTTGGCTGCGGATGCCGGAGGAAGCCCTCAGGCGGTGGTCAAGCGCGCACGCGATCTTGTAGACAACCAGGGAGCCCACGCTCTGGTCGGCGTGCATCTCTCGTCCGTCCGCGTCGAACTTTCGCAAGCCCTCGCAGGGTGTGTGCCCTACGTCTTCGCACCGCTATTCGAGGGCAGCGCGGAGAAAGAACAGGTTTTCAGCATCGGCGAAGTTCCGCAACGCCAGTTCTCTGGCCCTGTAAGCCATTTCATGGACCACCACCGAGCTGATCGCTGGTTTCTGATCGGGAACGACTACGTATGGCCGCGCGCCTCGCACAACTGGGTACGCGATTTCGTTCGCCGCCGCGGCGGCAAGGTAGTTGGTGAGGAATACGTTGGGCTTGGCCAGGATACATCGCACCTGCTTGACCTCATTGACGGAGCAAATCCGGATATCGTATTTCTCTCGCTAGTCGGATCCGAATGCGTCCCATTCAACCGGATGTTTGCGGAACGGGGGCTGTCGGGTCGCATCCTCCGGCTGTCCGGCGCCATTGAGGAGAATACGCTCCTAGCCATTGGCGGAGAGAATACTGAGAATTTGTTTTGCGCCGCAGGATATTTTAGCGCGTTGCAGACGCCGGAAAATCGAACTTTCCTGCAGCGATATCGGGATGCGTTCGGTGTCACGGCCCCGGTGCAGGGTGTTCTCAGTGAGGCCTGCTACGAGGGACTGCGTTTCTTTGGCGCGCTCGCAGCGAAGGCGCAATCATTGAAGCTCGACGCTTTGTCGGCTGCCTTTGAAGGCTTGAGTTTCGAGAGCCCGCGCGGGATAACCATTGTCCGGAACGGCGTCGCTTCCGGCCCGACATACCTCGCCCGCGCCGATGGGGCGGAATTCGAAGTCGTGCGCACTTTCGACGCCTTTTGAACCTTGCGCCTTCCCGAAGGACGCAGGTTCATTCCGTTCACAAAGCCAATCTTATTCTTCCATCATATTGTTTTGACATCACTTTTTTGGATCGTTCAAATCCCTCGACAAAATCTCATACCCGCATAAAAATACTTGAAAAAGAAAATATTGAATATATAAACATATTGACCGCACGAAATCCAAATCAAAACCCTCCCGCTGCAGCGCTGGAGGGAGCCTGCAGACGGCGTCTGCTGGATGGGGTTCGTGCGTCCATTGAAACCAAAATAAAGAGGGTGAGCATATGAAAATCAATCGACGCCTTTTTCTAGGCGGCACCGCGATGGCGCTCACGGCGCCATGGGTCAATCGCGCCTTTTCCGCTGACGACATCACGATCGCGAGCATCTATGACCTCTCGGGCGGGCTCGAAATCTACGGTCAGCCGATCGACGCCTGCCTCGATCTGGCAGTATCCGAGCTTAACGACGCAGGCGGCCTCCTCGGCCGCAAGATCAAAGTCCAGAAGTACGATCCGCAGTCCAATATCCAGCTCTACACACAATTTGCTACGGAGGCTGCGACAAGCCTTCAAGCTTCGGCCGTCTTCGGCGGCATCACCAGTGCATCCCGTGAAGCCATCCGCCCGCTTCTCGGTCGCTATCAGACCCTCTACTTCTACTCACCACTGTATGAAGGCGGTGTCTGCGACCGCAACACCTTCCTGACTGGCTCAACGCCGTCCCAGACGATTGGCCAGCTGATGCCATATGCCGTCAAGAATTTTGGCAAGAAGGTCTATGTTCTTGCTGCGGACTACAACTACGGCCAGATTTCCGCAAAATGGGTTCGTGACTACACCGGGAAGGCTGGTGGCGAAGTGATTGCGGCCGAATTCTTTCCGCTCGATGTGACCGATTTCAGTGCTGCCATCCAGAAGATCCAGCGTGAGAAGCCGGATGTCATCTACACGCTGCTCGTCGGCGGCAACCACATGTCCTTCTTCCGTCAATGGGCCGCGGCAGGGATGGCAGAAAAGATTCCGATCGTCTCGACGTCGTTCGGTGGTGGCAACGAACATATCGTGCTGACGCCTGCGGAATCTGATGGTGTCATGGCGGCGTTCGGATACTTCCAGGAGATCAAGTCTCCGGCCAATGACGCCTTCGTGAGGCGATATCACCAGAAGTTTGGCGACAACGCTCCGTACGTCACAGAGCACGCATCTGCCACGTACAACGCGGTTCATCACTGGGCCAACGGCGTAAAGAAGGCAAACTCTCTCGATCGGATGGCTGTGATCGAGGCCATCGAGAGTGGTGCCACGGTGGCAGGTCCAGGCGGCCCGTCCACCATTGATCCGAAGACCCATCATTGCGCTACGGACGTTCATATCGGCCGGGTCAAGAACCACAGCTTCGAGATCCTGGAGAGCTACCCGAACCAGCCGCCCGCGGATACCGCAGCCGTCTGCGATCTCGTCGCGAACCCCAACGACAATCAGCAATACGTCATCCAATAACGGCTGACCCATTGCCTCCCGGAGTGTGGCAAGCCGCACTCCGGGAGCTTGTACGGGACAATCTCAGTGGACTATTTTCTTGTTGTGCTGTTCCAGATTGTTGGAACGGTCGGCAATCTTGCGCTCATCAGCGTGGGACTAGCCGTCATCTTCGGCATGATGCGAGTGATCAACCTCGCCCATGGCGAGTTCATCATGCTGGGCGGCTTCGCCGCCATCTTCAGCGTCCAGGCAGGCGTGAGCGTCTGGATCGCAATGCTTGTCGTCGCCCCACTGAGCGTGGCGATGCTCGGCATCGTGGTGGAGCGGCTCATCATGCGCCGCCTTTATGGCCGAATGGTCGACACCATGCTGGCGAGTTGGGGGCTCAGCCTGCTGCTTATCGGTCTTGCCACGACCTTTTTCGGCAATCGGGTCGTCGGGATTGCCGCGCCCGTCGGCAGCTTTCACATCGGCGCCTATAGTCTCGGCGCCTACGACTTCGTGCTGACTGGGGTCGCCCTCGTGGTGTTCGCCGGAGGCTATGCACTCTTGCGCTTTACCCAGGCAGGGCTGATCGCGCGTGCGACCATGCAGAACCGCGAGATGGCCTCCTCCCTCGGTATCGAACCGTCTCGGGTCTACGCCATCACATTTGCGGTCGGCGCAGGTCTGAGCGGCCTCGCGGGTGGTCTTCTTGCCCCAATCTCGGGAGTCCTTCCGACCATGGGCGTCGCCTATGTCGCGAAGGCCTTCATCACCGTCATCACAGGAGGCGCCAGCGTCATCGTCGGCACGGCACTTAGCTCGGCGCTGCTGGGTAGCATCAACACCGTCTCGACCTTCCTGACCACACCTGTCATCGGAGATGTCGCGTTGCTGCTCGCCGCTACTGTCTTCCTTCGACTCCTGCCGACCGGGATCACCGGACGAATCCTCAAGGGGGCACCATGACCATTTCGGCCCTATACCGATCGAGTGGCGCGCATGTTGCCCTCGCCGCACTCGCCACGCTGACTGCCGTCGTCGTTCTGCCGAATGCAGCACCGCTCTACACGTTGATCAACGTGACGCTTTACATGTCGATGGGTGTCTTTGCGCTCAGTCTCGCTCTGCTCTGGGGCTACGGCGGCATCCCCTGCTTCGGCCAGTCGGCATTTTTCGGCCTTGGCGCATATGCCTATGCCATTGCGGCGATCAACTTCGGCGATACGACCCTGGCTGTCGCCTTCGCTATCCTGGTGCCCGCTCTTTTTGCAGCTGGGCTTGGCTACTTTCTGTTCTACGGCCGACTTAGCGATGTCTACCTCGGAGTGATCACGCTGACGGTCACCCTCATCCTGTTTAAGCTGATCAATAGCACGGGCGGAGACGCATGGCGGATCGGCACGGCGCGGCTTGGAGGCTTCAATGGCATCCCCGCCACGCCGCTGATGATCATTCCCTTTACAAAGACGCCTCTGTCCCCCTCTCAGATGTTCATCTTTGCCTCGGTCGCCCTGTTTTCAACCTATGCGCTTTACAAAGGTCTCATTGTCACGCGCTTCGGACGAGCGGTCATCGCCGTCAAGGAGAACGAGATGCGGGCTGAGTTGCTGGGATACAACGCCAAGCGGCTCAAGCTTGCCGTGTTTGTCATCTCTGCCGGAACCGCCGGGTTGGCAGGTCTGCTTTTTGCGAATTCCGTCTTCGTCAGCCCGACGATGTTCAGCCTCTCGATGGCCGCACAGGTTCTGATCTGGGTGGTGGTCGGCGGACTGGGCACGCTGTTCGGCCCAGTCGCCGCCTGCTTCGCCTTGCAGATGGCCACGACGGCGCTCGGCAAACTCGGCCTCGTTGATCCCAACATCGTGCTGGGACTGGTGCTGATCATTTTTGTCGTCTTCGTACCGGGCGGCATCCAGCCCGCCATTGCAGGGCTTCTTTGCAAACTGAGGGACCTCAGCTCGAAAAGGCACTCCGCCCGGGAGGTAGCGCAATGAGCGACTATCTCCTCGAAGCTGAGAACGTCGCTATGCATTTTGGCGGCGTTAAAGCACTGGATGGCGTCGATTTCCGACTGAAGAAAGGCGAACTGCGTTGCCTCCTGGGTCCGAACGGCGCTGGAAAGACCACGTTCTTCCGCTGCCTTACGGGAACGCACACGCCCACTCGCGGGCGTATCCTTTTCAAGGGAGCGGATATCGCCGGAAAAGAACGGCATGACATCGCTCGCTCAGGCATGGGGGTGAAAACCCAGGTTCCGAGCCTCTTCGATGGGTTGACGACCCATGAAAACCTCTGGCTCGCGCTGCGTACGGTCAGGAATGCCGCCGAGCGAGAGGCAAAGATTGCTGATGCCATGGAACGTGTTGGCGTCGGCGCGCTGCGCAACGGCGTGCTCGGGCGCATGGCCCACGGTCAGCGTCAGCTCGTAGAACTCGCCATGGTAGTGGCGAGCGACCCAGATCTTGTCCTGCTCGACGAGCCCGCGGCCGGAATGACCGACGGCGAAGTCGAACGGCTTGCCTCCATAATTCGAGACCTCAACCAGACCCACACCGTCGTTGTCGTGGAACACGACATGCACTTCATCCGCATGATCGCCGACCAGGTCACCGTGTTCCATCAGGGCCGTATTCTGGCCGAAGGCCACGTTGAACAGATCCTCACGGACCAGACAGTTCGGGACGTTTACCTGGGGAAGAAACATGCCTGACCTGCTGAACGTCAAGAACATCCAGTCCGGTTACGGGCGCATCCCGATCCTGTTCGGCATCGATCTGTCGATCGCAGAAGGCGAGTTCGTCGGCATTCTCGGCCACAACGGCATGGGAAAATCGACGCTGCTGCGGACGCTGATGGGCCATATCCCCGCAACCGCTGGCACGATCACTTTCGCCGGAACGGACGTGACCAGAGCTTCGCCAGCAGCACGATCACGGTCTGGGATCGGTTACGTGCCGCAAGGCAGACAGATCTTTCCGGCACTCTCAGTCATCGACAATCTGCGCGTCGCAGCGTCACGCGCGGGCAGAAAACAGACAGCGATTATCGAGCAAGTGATTGAGGAGTTTCCTCGCCTGAAGCCGATCCTTTCACGCGCTGGAGGCGTCCTTTCAGGAGGCGAGCAGCAGATTGTGGCGCTCGCGCGCTGCCTTTGCGCCGAGCCGCAATTGGTTCTGCTGGACGAACCCACTGAGGGTATTCAGCCTTCCATCATCGAGGAAATGAAGGACACGCTGAAGGCTCTCGCCCGCTCGCGCAACCTATCGATCCTGCTTGTGGAGCAGAACCTCGAATTCATCAGCGATCTCGCCACCCGTGTCCTCGTCATCAAGCGTGGACAGCTCTCCGGAGAGATAGATTCCGCCAAACTGCACGATGCCGACCTGGCTGGCGACATTCTGCCAGCCTGATCCCTCCAACATAACTCAACGAGGCAACCATGATCACGATCACCGCCATCATTCGCGTACGCAAGGGTTACCAGCAGACCATGGCCCAAGCCCTGCTCGAGGTCGCCGAGCACGTCCGCGCCAACGAGCCTGACACGATCGGCTTCCACATTTCTCAGGATGCTGAAGATCCTTGTCTATTCGCCACCTACGAGCGCTTCATCGATCGCGCCGCCATGGACCTGCATAACAACTCAAGCGTCGTCGCTCGCTTCTTTGGTATCGCCAAGCCGATCCTGGATGGCGACGTAACGCTGATCACCGCCGACGAAATTTCCGCAAAGGCGTAAACGCCGAAAGCAAGAGGACGATTTAGACATGAACGCACCTGTCACCCTCAAGCGCCTTGGCGCCGATGCAGCCCGTTTCGTGGCCAAGGAGAAAAAGCTCTTCATCGATGGCCAATGGGTCCCAGCGGCGGAAAACGGCACGATCGACGTAATCGACCCCGCGACCGGGCTCGTTTTTGATCGAGTTCCCGACGGGACCGGAAGCGATATCGATAAAGCGGTAGCGGCCGCTCGCCGCGCCTTTGACGACGGACCGTGGGCCACCATGACGCCCGCTGATCGTGGCAAGCTCGTATGGAGGCTTGGTGATCTCGTCGAAAAGCATGCTGACGAGCTCGCCGAACTGGAGGCTCTCGATAACGGAAAGCCCGTGACCGACGCGCGAAACGGCGATGTCACCTTTTCCTACGAGCTTCTTCGATACATGGCAGGCTGGAGCACCAAGATCTGCGGCCAAACCATCCCGCTGTCTGCGGGCGCTCCTTTCCATGCCTACACGCTACGCGAACCGATCGGTGTCTGCGGCCAGATCGTGCCCTGGAACTTCTCGTTCATGATGGCGATCTGGAAAGTTGCGCCAGCGCTTGCCGCCGGGTGCACGATTGTCCTGAAGCCTGCAGAACAAACTCCGCTTACCGCCCTGCGTCTGGCCGAGCTCGTCGAGGAAGCAGGCTTCCCGGCGGGCGTGTTCAACGTCGTCACCGGGTACGGCGAGACAGCGGGTGCAGCCCTTGCCGCTCATCCCGACGTCGACAAGGTGGCTTTCACCGGATCCACCGAAGTTGGCAAAAAGATCCTCGACGCCGCGAAGGGAAACCTCAAGAAGGTCTCGCTGGAGCTAGGCGGGAAGTCGCCGATGATCGTCTTCGCAGATGCCGATCCGGCCGTTGCCATCCCTGCTATCGCCTATGGCATCTTCTACAACATGGGTCAGACGTGCACAGCGGGCACCCGTCTCTACGTCCATAAGGATATTGCTGATACCATCCTGACTGGCCTCAAGGCGTTCGCCGAGGGCATGTCCATTGGGGTCGGACTGGATCCGAAGACGCAGATCGGCCCGCTGGTCTCCCAGGAGCAGTTCGATCGTGTCAGCGCCTATGTGAAAGCAGGTCTGGCCGACGGCGCGAAGCTCTATTGCGGTGGAAATCGCGCCGGGTCAGAAGGCTATTTTCTCGAGCCTACCATCCTGACCGAAACCTCCGCTGAAATGTCGGTGGTGAGGGAAGAGATCTTTGGCCCGGTGCTTGTGGTGGCGACCTTTGACGACGACGGTTTCGAAGCCATCGTGAAGGAAGCCAACAACTCCATCTACGGTCTTGCAGGGAGCGTCTTCACGCGTGATGTAAGTCGAGCTCACAAGGTCGCGAAGAAGCTAAAAGCAGGCACCATCGGTGTGAACACCCATCATGTGATCGACCCTGCCCTGCCCTTCGGCGGATTCAACCAGTCGGGTTGGGGTCGTGAACAGGGATACGAGGCAATCCTGCTCTACACGGAAGTGAAGTCCGTCGGAATCGCCCTCTGAACTTGGTGGACCGTGGCTGCTTATGGCGGCCACGGATCACCCTGCGAGGGACGCTGGAAAGAACAATGCCCATGCAAAACCTTATGATCGATGGCGATCGGCTCTGGCAGACGATCATGGAGACGGCTGCCTTGGGCGCCACTGCTGACGGTGGCGTGCGCCGCCTTACTCTCGGTGAAGAAGACAAACAGGTCCGTGATTGGTTTCGTGATGAATGCGAGGCAGTCGGGTGCACCGTGGAGGTTGACGAAGTCGGCAACATGTTCGCACGACGTCCCGGGCGATCCGCTGATGCGCTGCCAATCGCCATCGGCAGTCATCTCGATACGCAGCCCACGGGCGGAAAATTCGACGGCATCCTCGGTGTGCTGGCAGGCCTGGAGATATTTCGAACACTGCACGCCGCCGGATATGAGACCGAGATGCCGCTCATGCTCGTCAACTGGACGAACGAAGAAGGCGCCCGTTTCGCTCCTGCTATGCTTGGCTCCGGTGTCCATGCGGGTGTGTTCGATAAAGCCTTCGCAGATAGCCGCACCGATGCTGACGGTGTCTCCTTCGCAGAAGCCATCGAGGATATCGGATACCGCGGAACCATGCCGATCAGACAGATCCGCTTCGCGGCCATGTTCGAACTCCACATTGAACAGGGGCCCGTCCTTGAACGAGAGAACGCCGATATCGGCATCGTCACCGGGGTGCAGGCCATGCGCTGGTACGATCTGGCAATCCGCGGCCGTGAGGCGCATGCCGGATCCACACCGATGGACATGCGCTGCGACGCGCTTGCCGATGCCGCCAGCATCATTCTTGAGACGCAGGCCGCGGCGCGCTCCCTTGGGGCCATGGCGACGACAGGGCAGCTCTCGATTATCTCACCCTCGCGCAATGTCATTCCCGGCCATGTAACCCTCAGCCTCGATCTGCGCCATGAAAGCGACGAGGAACTGGATCGATTGGAAGCAGCTGTTTCTCACCTCATCGCAAAACAATGCGGGGAACGCGCACACTTGGAAGTCGTCTGGAACAGCCCAGCTGTACGTTTCGATCCGCGCTGCATCCAGGCTGTTCGGGAAGCCGCAGAAAAATCGCACGCGACCACAAGTGAGATCGTGTCGGGCGCAGGGCATGATTCAGTGTATGTTTCCCGCGTCGCTCCGACCGCGATGATCTTCATACCCTGCAAGGACGGCGTAAGCCATAACCCCGCTGAAAGTGCCGAAAAGGATCAGTGCACGATGGGCACGCAAGTGCTCCTCGAGACAATAATCGCCTACCAATCAAGCATGGCGTCCGAACAACAGACGTTCCAGCGTCAGAGCTAGGAAGTGGTTTCGGGGACGCCGTTGATAAGCGTCTTCGACTGGTCTCGCTTATGAAGGAAAACAATATGACAAACATCGAACTTTCAAATCGCCGCTCGGACGCCATCTCGCGCGGCGTGGGTGTGACTACCCAGGTTTACGCCGAGCGTGCCGAGAACGCTGAAATCTGGGATGTTGAAGGTCGCCGCTATATCGATTTCGCTGCGGGGATCGCGGTGGTCAATACCGGGCACCGCCACCCAAAAGTGATCGCTGCAGTCAAGGACCAGCTCGATCGCTTCACACACACCTGCCATCAGGTCGTTCCGTACGAGAATTACGTTCGTCTTGCAGAGCGCTTGAACAACGCCGTTCCAGGCAACTTCAAGAAGAAGACTATCTTCGTAACGACGGGCGCCGAGGCTGTCGAAAATGCCATCAAGATCGCGCGAGCAGCGACCAACCGATCAGCGATTATTGCTTTCAGTGGTGGCTTCCACGGCCGCACCTTCATGGGCATGTCGTTGACCGGAAAGGTCGTGCCTTACAAAGTCGGATTCGGTGCGATGCTGCCCGATGTCTATCACGCACCGTTCCCGGTCGAACTGCATGGCTATCCGGTCGAGGATTCGCTGGCGGTGCTCGACAAGCTATTCAAGGCCGACGTCGATCCGAACCGGGTCGCGGCCTTCATCGTCGAACCTGTGCAGGGCGAAGGCGGCTTCTACGAGGTGCCGAAGGCCTTCATGCTCAAGCTTCGTGAGATCGCTGACCAGCACGGCATCTTGCTGATTGCTGATGAAGTCCAGACTGGTTTTGCCCGTACTGGGAAACTTTTCGCGATGGAGCACTATAGTGTCGTGGCCGATATCACGACGATGGCCAAGGGGCTCGGCGGTGGCTTCCCGATCGCCGCCGTGACAGGCCGTGCGGACCTCATGGACGCTCCTGGTCCGGGCGGCCTCGGTGGCACGTACGGCGGCAACCCGATCGGAGTGGCGGCAAGCAATGCCGTCCTCGACGTTATCGAGGAAGAAGGCCTCAGCGAGCGGGCGGCGGCGCTAGGCGCCCGGCTGAAGCAGCGCCTGCAGTCGCTTACCAATGCTGTACTGCAGATCGCCGACGTTCGTGGCCCTGGCTTCATGAATGCCGTCGAGTTCAACGTTCCGGGGAGCAAGACGCCAAATGCGGAATTCACCAACAAAGTGCGCGAGAAAGCGCTGGAAAAGGGTCTGATCCTTCTCACATGCGGCGTCTACGGCAATGTCATCCGTTTCCTGGCACCGCTCACCATTCAAGATGAGATCTTCTCCGAAGCGCTCGATATCCTGGAAGATACGCTGCGCGAATGCGCGAAGGAGGCTTGAACATGGCCATCGGCAACGCTCTGCTCAACAAATTGAAGGATCCGTCGCTCGTCACGCATAAGGCCCTGATTGCGGGCGAATGGCTGGCGGCCGCCGATAGCGGTAAGACGTTCGATGTCACCAATCCGTCAACCGGAGAGGTCATCGCGACCTTGCCGGATATGGGTCGCGCAGAGACGGCGCGGGCCGTGGACGCGGCCTACAAAGCGCAGAAGGCTTGGGCGAAAAAAACGGGCAAGGAGCGCGCGTCGGTGCTTCGAAATCTATACGACCTCATGATTGCAAATGCCGACGATCTGGCTGCCATCCTTACCATGGAGATGGGCAAGCCGTTTCCGGAGGCACGCGGCGAGATCGTCTACGGCGCCTCCTACGTCGAATGGTTTGGCGAAGAGGCCAAGCGAATTTACGGCGACACGATACCGGGCCATCAACCCGACAAGCGGCTTATCGTGCTGAAGCAGCCTGTCGGCGTTGTCGCAGCGATCACGCCTTGGAATTTCCCAAACGCCATGCTCACGCGAAAGTTCGCACCTGCTGTTGCGGCTGGATGCACCATGGTCTCCAAGCCCGCGGCGGAAACACCTCTTTCGGCTCTATCCCTTGCCGTGCTCGCCGAAAGCGCTGGACTGCCCGCAGGGGTATTCAATGTGATCACATCCACGGACTCGTCCTCCGTGGGTAAGGAGTTCACGGAGAATGAGAAAGTTCGAAAACTTACATTCACGGGCTCGACTGGCGTCGGCAAGATCCTAATGCGCCAGGGCGCCGATCAGATCATGAAGCTTGGCCTCGAGCTTGGCGGCAATGCACCGTTCATCGTTTTCGACGACGCTGATCTCGATGCGGCCGTCGAAGGAGCCATGATCTCGAAATACCGCAACAATGGACAAACCTGCGTCTGCGCCAACCGTCTCTATGTCCAGTCTGGCATCTATGACGCATTCGCAAGGAAGCTGGCGGCGAAGGTTTACGCAATGAAGGTTGGTGACGGTTTCGAGCAGGGCGTCAATGCCGGGCCATTGATCACCCGGAAAGCGGTGGCGAAAGTCGAGGAACATATTTCCGACGCTGTTTCAAAGGGTGCAAAGGTCGCCGTCGGTGGCGAACCGGATGCCAAGGGCGGCCTGTTCTTCCAGCCGACGATCCTAACTGGCGTGACCGCTGATATGAAGATTGCGAGGGAAGAGACCTTCGGTCCCGTCGCGCCGCTCTTCAAGTTCGATACAGAGGAAGAGGTAATCGAACTCGCGAACGCCACGGAGTTCGGCCTTGCGTCGTATTTCTATGCCAAGGATCTTTCCAAGGTCATGCGCGTAGCAGAAGCGCTCGAATACGGGATGGTGGGCATCAACACGGGGCTCATATCGACGGAAGCCGCTCCGTTTGGAGGCATCAAGCAATCTGGCCACGGCCGGGAGGGTTCGAAGTATGGGATCGAGGACTACCTGGAGATTAAATATCTGTGCCTCTCGGTGTGATGCATCATCGGTGCCAGTGCGCCCTTAGTTTTACGCGAAGCGTGCGTGTGACGTCCTATCGGATACAAGCGACGCCTGTTAACGACCCGATGGGGTGCCTATGGAATATTTTCTGTCAAGTTAAGTCTCGGTATCGCGCTCGAACTGGCGTCGTGTTTACGTAAACCGCGAACAGACTGCGCGTCGCGCAGATAAAAATTCTATTCCTATACGGGCCGCCAAAGCATAGGTTGGCGGCCGCTTCCGGCAGAACGATCCGGCCGAGCAACGTCCCATCCGATGACAGGCATTGAACGCCATCGCCAACCCCCGCCCAGATGTTGCCATGCCGGTCGAGGCGGATGCCATCATAGATGCCGACGTCGCATTCGCGCAGTAATCGCCTGTTTGCCAAGGCGTTGTCGCCGCCGACATCAAAGGCATAGAGCGCCGCCGGCTTGCGGCCGCTGTCGACGACATAGAGTGTCCGGCCATCCGGCGAAAAGGCGAGCCCGTTCGGCTGGACGAAATCCGTCAGCACGGCTCTGATGGAGCCATCAGTCGCGACGCGATAGACGTTGCGGCTGCCGATCTCGCTCTCGATCCGCCCACCTTCGTACTCGGTTGCAATTCCATAGGTCGGATCGGTAAACCACACTGCCCCGTTGGAGGCGACGACCACGTCGTTCGGCGAGTTGAGCTGCTTGCCTTCGAAGGCATCCGCGATCACGGTGACGCTGCCATCATGCTCCACGCGCGTGACCGAGCGAGAGAGATGCTCGCAGGACAACACGCGGCCCTGCGGGTCCAGCGTGTGACCGTTGGTGAAGTTGGCGGCATGCAGGAACGGGGTGACGAGACCGTTAACCTCGTCGAAGCGCAGCACGCGGTTGTTTGGAATGTCCGAGAAAAGCAGGTAGCGGCCGGCCGGTACGTAGACCGGTCCCTCCAGCCATCTTCCCTCGGAAAACAGCGTATCCACGTGAACATTCGGCAGCACGAGACTTTCAAACCGCTCGTCGTGCACCTCGAACCATTTTGTCAGCACTTTATCCCCTCCCGCCTTGCCGCCCGTCTCAGAGCCGCTTCATCCACCCCAGCCCGGCAACCGTTTCCCCCGCCGGCCGGTATTCGCAGCCGACATAGCCACGGTAGCCGAGTTCATCGAGTGCGGCAAAGATCCTGAAATCGTCGAGTTCACCGGTTCCCGGCTCGTTGCGCTTCGGCACCGATGCAATCTGCACATGCCCGATCAAAGGCATTGCCTTTTCGAGACCGACAAGCACGTCGCCGTGCATGATCTGCCGATGATAAATATCGAACTGCAGCCTGACGTTTGCGTGGTTGAGATCGGCGATGAAGCCGATGGCGCGATTGAAGTCGTTGAGGAAATAGCCGGGCATATCGCGGCCGTTGATCGGCTCTATCACAAGGCCGATGCCATCGCGCGCCGTCAGATCGGCGGCATTCGCGAGCGCGTCGCGGTAAGACGCGGTTGCAGCCGGATTGTTCGCATCCGCGATCCCCGCCATCATGTGGAGAAGCGGCGATCCGATGGCCTTGGCGTACTCCACCGCCTTGCCCACCGCCTGGCGGAACTCGTCGCGCCGCTCGGGCAAGGCCGCGAGGCCGCGCTCGCCGGCGGCCCAATCGCCGGGTGGCATGTTGAAGAGAGCCTGCTTCAATCCGGCTGCCTGGAGCCGTTCGGCAACGACATCGGCTGAATAATCATATGGGAAGAGATATTCGACAGCTTCGAAGCCCGCATCGGCTGCTGCCTGAAAGCGATCGAAAAACGCGTGTTCGTTGAACATCATGGTGAGGTTGGCGGCAAAACGTGGGATCTCAGACCTCCTTGTCCATGCCGGGCAGTTGCAGCCCGGCGATCGACGCCAGAAGGCGGGCGACGGAAGAATCGTCATCTTGCCCCATGCCAGCCGCTTCGGTCATCAGGAAAAGCTGCAAAGCGGCGCTGGCGATCGGAAGAGGGAATTTCTGCTGCCGGCCGATGTCGGAGACGATGCCAAGATCCTTGGTGACGATCGATACGGCGCTGTGGGGCGTGTAATCGCCGGCGACGACATGCGGAATGCGGTTTTCGAACATCCAGCTGTTGCCGGCCGATCTTGTAATGGCGTCGAAGACCCGCGAGATATCGAGTCCTAGGCTCTTGGCGAAGGTGATCGCTTCGCAGGCAACGGCGATATGGACGCCCGCCAGCAGCTGGTTGACGATCTTGAACGATGAGCCAACGCCGACATCGTCGCCGAGTTCGTAAACGGTTGATGCCATCGCATCGAGCGCCGGCCGGGCCGCGGCAAAGCTCTCGGGCGAACCGGAGGCCATGACCGTCAGTGAGCCTTGATCGGCCTTGGCCGAACCGCCACTGATCGGGGCATCGAGATAAAGGATCCCATGCTTGCCGGCCCTTTGGGCGAAGTTCTTGGCCTCAGCCGGTGAGATGGTTGCCGATGATATCACGACGGAGCCGGGCGCCAACGCCGCAACAGCGCCGTCGGGACCGAACAGGACGGCCTCTGTCTGCGCCGCGTTGACGACGACGATAACGGCGATCTGCGCATCCCTTGCGGCCATCGCCGGCGTCTGAACTGGCCTTCCGCCAGCGGCCTCGAGGCTGGAAAGGGCCGCATCGCTGATGTCGCAGCCAGAAACCGTGTGGCCGGCCCGCAGAAGCGAGCGTGCCATGCCAAGGCCCATCGAGCCCAATCCGACGATTGCTACGTGGGTGGATCCGGCCATTATCGATTGTTCCTTTCAAATCTGCGTATCAGCAACATGGAGAGTATGATCAGACCGAAAACGATCTGACGGAAGGCTTCCGGCATCTGCAGCACCGAAAGAATGGAAGACAGGAGCGTGATGAACAGTGCGCCGACCACGGTTCCGGCGTAACTGCAGGCGATGGGTCGCAAGGCCGCGGCGCTCCAGCTCGACACCGGCGACGTATCGACTTTCGCCGCCTTTGGCGATGCCTTGCGCACAAGCCTCTCCGCTACTTGGGGCCGCGTCACGCTGGATCATCTGGTCAACAATGTCGGGCATGGCGATATGGCGGATTTCGCGGCAACGACAGAGGCTCAATTCGATGCCCTGTTCAACGTCCATGTGAAGGGCGTGTTCTTCCTCACCCAGGCGCTGCTGCCCGTGATCGCTGACGGAGGTCGCATCGTTAACTTCTCGTCGGGACTGACGCGTGTGTCATTTCCAGGCTTCTCCGCTTAATCGGCCGCCAAGGGTGCCGTCGAGATTCTTACGGTCTACATGGCTCGGGAACTGGGTAGCCGTGGCATCACCGCCAACACCGTCGCTCCGGGGGCAATCGAGACCGATTTGCTTGGCGGCGCCGTGCGCGACATTCCCGATTACAACACGGCATTTGCAGGCATGACGGCGCTTGGCCGTGTTGGTTTGCCTGACGATATCGGCCCTATGGTCGCGAGCCTGCTTGGCCCCGACAATCGCTGGGTCAACGGCCAGCGGATCGAAGTGTCGGGAGGTCAGACGATCTAATCGGCGGAACTGGGCGCTGCGTTCCCTGCGGCGCCGCGGTCGCCAATGGTGTGCATCACCGTGTGGACGTATGTCGCCGAATGTTCCAGCGATTACGTATTCATGGGTGGCGCCGCCGCTTATCTGCCCGTCGTCACGTTTTAGATATACGTTCTTTCCGGTGGACTTAATCAAGACGGCGAGCGACGGCTGATCGACGGGCAACAGCGATCCTTGATCGCCGCCGTAACCCGTCGGCCTTCGCAAAAAGTCTATGTCGTACCACGAGATGGCGGAACAGACGGCGAGCGATGAATTCCACTGATTTGGCTCTGATGCCAGCGACGAGCAGCTCATTGTTGACAAAGCTGTCGAGGAAGTTGTTCCATTCTTGGGGTGAGCGGCGGGCGTCTTTGAGCATCGGCTCCAACTCGTCCATCCCGTCGTCTGTCAGTGCTGTGGCGGGTTCGTCATCTCCGGTGTAGACGGAGATGACGAACCCGTAGCTCAGATTATCATCGTTGGAGACGATTGCCTGAAGAAGCTCCGGGCTCTTTGAGAGTTTCCGCAACAAATTTGATCGGGCGGACGTACGTAGGTAACTGTTGCCATCAGGCTGCCCAGGGAGAGATTGTGACGAGTGGCGACCGGTTCCACGGCAGCAGCTCGTCTAACCGATTGATCTTGTGATCGGGATGCGGCTAAGCACGTCAGCCAAGTATGCCTGTGAATCAAGACCATTCATCCTATCCGTCCCGATGATCGTCATGGCCCGCGCCAAAGTCTCCGCCCCGGTAACAATCGGCGGTTATATAATAAGTTCACGCACAAACTTTGCATCTGCGCTGGACCACTTCGGCACTTGGTTCTGGTGGCGCGCAGGGAAGGCAAAAATCTAAGCCCTCTCTGAGACAACTGCGTGCCGCTGTTTCGCCTTGGCCGAACATTTGGCGGTAGTGAGGAACTCGCCGCTAGTCGGATTCCACGCTACAGCTGTGAGCGACCTTAGTTCGTATAAGGTCGCCACCTTTCACAACTAAAGTTGGCTCTAGAAGAGTGGATATGTCCTTCGTGGGGTCCAGTTTTGTGGCAATCAAGTCAGCGAACTTGCCGACCTCGATCGAGCCTGTGACCGATTGCGATCCCAGAACTTCGGCGGCAATGATGGTGCCCGCGCGAAGAACCGCTGACGGCGCCATTCCGCATTGGACGGTAAGAACGAATTCCATGGCAGCAGCGCTTAAAGGATGAGTTGGAGCGCCGACGAGATCGGTGCCCAGTGCAAAACGGACACCATCCTCCAATCCACGTTTGAAATCTCGCAACATATAGACCCAATGACGCTCGTAAACCTCGCGCTCCCATTCCGGATAGTTGAACTTGTCGTAGGCCTGACGGTGGTAATGGATCTGCGAGAGCGTCGTGACGACGATCTTGCCTTCCGCCACGATCCTCTGCCGCGTCTCGTCGCTGATCCCGTAACCGTGCTCGATCACATCGATGCCGCCATCCAGAGCGAGTTTGACCGCGTCTTCGCCAATGGCGTGCGCGCTCACTCTCAGCCCGTTGCGATGCGCTTCATCGACGGCTGCCCGGACTTCCGCGACACTGTAGCAAGCGACCTGGTTCAGCGGATCGTCACCCCAGGCGTGATAGCGGTCATGCACGCCGCCCTTGGAAAGGCCGAGCTTGATAAAGTCGGCACCCTGCCGGACGCGCTCGCGAACTTTGAGGACAAGACCCTCGACGCCATCGGCGAGTTCCCCGCCAGAGCGCGCGATCAAAAGCGGCGTGCCGCTCGAATCCCACGTGCCTGACGTCGATGAAATGAAGCCGCCGGCAACCTTCAGGCGTGGACCTTCGGCAAAACCTTCATCGATTGCGCGACGGACCTGCGGACCGATTGTTGATCCCAAGCATCGCGCGGACGTGAAGCCTGCATGCAGCAATTCGCGCAATTCGCTCAGTGTCCGCGCGGCACGGTAGCTCTCATGCTCGGTTGCAAGCGTATGAAGCCGGGTGCTGTCCACGCCGAAAGTATGGAGGTGCGCGTCGATCAGTCCCGGTACAAGCGTGGCGTCGCCAAGGTCGATAATCTCGGTGCCACTCGGCGACTGCACGTCTGAGCGCGGGCCGACAGCCGCGATCTTACCATTCTCGACCAGGATCGCCGCATGCGCCATAGGTTCCAGATTCGGTCCCACGAGAATTCGTGCCGCGCTAAATAGCTTGACCGGTGCCATTCATTTCTCCTATTTGTTCGATTTCGAACTTATTATCAAAATGTTATGCTTGGATTTGACATATCAAAATCAACGTGTCAAACCGCTCAAAGGAGGAAGTTTCCAGTCATGTCCTTGTCCCAGCTCCGTTTAAGAACCGCGGTTCTTGATACGCTGTCAGCGAATGGCGCGCAGTCGCGTGCTGATGTCGCCAGGCGCGTGGGCGCGTCGCGTTCGACGATATCGCTGATTATTGGATCAATGATAGCGGAGGGGCTTGTGCAAGAAGTGGAGAGTGCTGGCTCGGGTGGAAAGGCGGCCGGACGTCCCAGCACCCAGATCGCGCTTGCCAGTCCTGAGGGCTTCTACATCGGTGTCGACTTCGGACGGATATTCATCAAGGCAGCCATCTCCGATGCGAATTATAGCATAATCGAACAAATCTCCGCCGACTTCGATATCGACATGCCCGCTGAGGTCGCCATGGATCTCGCGGCCGAGAAGGTCAACGAGATCATCGAGCGTTCCGGCGTTGATCGCGCCAAGATCAAAGCGGTCGGCATCGGCGTCCCCGGCCCCGTCGACGCGAGCACCGGCCACCTTCATGCCGGCTCTATCCTGGCGCGTTGGGTCGGCACCGACGTTCCCGGCGGGCTGTCGCGGCGCCTCGATCTACCTGTCTACATGGATAACGACGCCAATCTCGGCGCACTGGCCGAGAGCGTCTATGGCGCGGCACGGCAGTCCAGCGTCGCGCTCTATGTCCTTCTTTCCGTCGGCGTCGGCCTTGGCATCGCATTCAACGGACAAGTCTTCCGCGGCGCGAGCGGCATTGCCGGCGAACTCGGCCATGTCGTCGTCGACGAGCATGGAGACGTCTGCCGCTGCGGCAGCCGCGGATGCCTCGAGGCTATCATATCGGTCAATTCGCTGGCCAAGTCGCTCAGCGCCTCGCATGGCGCGATCTCCTCCGACGAGATGCTGCGGCTTGCCGTGAAGGGCGACATCGGCGCTAACCGGGTGATCGCCGATGCCGGCCATCTGGCCGGCCGGTCGGTCGGCGCGCTTTGCAGCTATTTCAATCCCGAGATCGTTATCGTCGGCGGAGAGCTCATGCGCGCCGGCGATAGCCTTCTGACACCGCTCAAGGAAGCGATGAAGCGGTTTTCCATCGCACGCGCGACGGAAAACGTCCGCGTCGTGCCCGCTGCCCTTGGCGAACAGGCCGAATTGATCGGCACCTTGCTTTACGCGGCCGAGCGCCATCGCCAAGCGGCGGTCTCGGCCAGCATTTCTGGAGAGACTGGATCATGACCGATACCCCGACCCAAGCAACCGGAAGCAGGGAAGCGACATGGCACTGGTCATCCCTGTCTGCCTACGCGCTGCCCATCATCTTCGTGTTGCTGTTGATCGTCTTCAGCCTGACCATTCCGTACTTCGCCACGTGGGCGAATTTCGCGAACGTGCTCCAGCGCAACTCGATCATCGGCATCGTTGCCTGCGGCATGCTTCTTATGATCATTACCGGCGGCTTCGACCTCTCTGTCGGCGCAGTCGGCGCGATGTCCTCGGTCGCGGCGGCTGCGGTGATCGTCCAGTATTCGATCCCGCTCGGCATCGTCACCGCACTTTTTCTTGGCCTCGTGGTCGGCGTCGCCAATGGCTTCTTCATCGCCAAGATCGGCATCAGCCCCTTCGTCACCACGCTGGCGACGCAGGTTCTCGTCACCGGCTTCCTCTTCGTCGGCACGGCCGCGCAGCCTGTCTATGGCGTGCCTGAATCCTTTACCGTTCTCGGCCTGGGCCGTATTGGTCCGGTTCCGATCCCGACGATCATCTTCGCCATCGTTGCGCTCGTCACCTGGGCCATCCTGCGCTTCACGACGCTCGGCCACTATATCTACATCGTCGGCGGCAACAAGCAGGCGGCTCGCCTTGCCGGCATCGACGTCGACCGTATCCTTCTGATCACCTACGCACTTGGCGGCCTGTTCGCAGCCGTTGCCGGCATCGTTCTCCTCGGACAGACCAACATCGGTCAACCGGCCAGCGCCACCGATTGGCCGCTGACCGCCATCGCCGCGGTCGTTGTCGGCGGCGTACCGCTTTCGGGCGGCGTCGGTCAGGTCTGGAGCGCCGTGCTCGGCACGCTGCTTCTCGGCATCATCGCCAATGCCCTCAATCTGCTTGGCGTATCCCCGTTCTGGCAGCCGGCCGTCACCGGCGCCGTCATTCTCGTGGCCGTCGGCCTCGACAGCTATCACCGCAAGCAGCGCGAACGTCGCTGATATGACTAGAGGAGGAAATGCCAATGAAACGTCTCTCGCGTAGAAACCTGATGCTCGGCGCAGCCGTCGTCGCCACCATTGCCGCGACGGGCATGACGCACGCCCAGGAGGGCAAGCGCATCGGCTTCATGATCTGGAATACATCGGTTCCGTTCTATTCAAACCTGATCAAGACCGCCAACGAAACCGCGCAGAAGCAGGGCATCAAGCTCGACATCCAAAGTGGCAACGGCGACCTGTCGGCACAGATCTCGGTCGTGCAGCAGTTCATCGCCCAACAGGTCGACATGATCATGATCGCGCCGAGCGACCCGAAGGGCATCGTTCCTATCATCCGCCAGGCCAATGCCGCCAATATTCCTGTCATGGCTGTGAACACCAGTGCCGATATCAGCACCGGCGCCAAGATCGTCACCTATGTCGGCGTCGATGACTTCGTATTCGGCCAGCGCCAAGGCGAACTCGTCATCAAGGCTGTCGGCGAAAAGGCCAAGATCGCCTACATCCTCGGCAAGCTCGGCACGTCGGCGCAGCTCGCCCGCGAGGCCGGCCTCATGGACACGCTAAAGAAGTATCCGGGCATCGAAATCGTTGAAAAGCAGGCTGCAGACTGGGATAACTCCAAGGCGCTCGCGATCACCCAGGATTACCTGAGCAAGTATCAGCCGGGCTCGATCGCCGCCATCGTCGACCAGGGACCGGAGGGCGTGAACGGCGCCAACTTCGCCAGCGAAAACGGCCGCACCGACGTGAAGTTCATCCTCGGCGACTATCCGGCCGACGTTCGCAACGCGATCATCAAGGGCACGGTCTACGGCACGGTCAACCAGGATCCGGCACCCCAGGGCTCGACGGCGATCGAAGACGCCGCTCTCGTCTTTTCGGGCAAGGCCGACCAGGTCCCGACCCCGAACCACTACCTCGACCTGCCGACGATCACCAAGGACAACGTCGAGCAGTACAAGGCTGCCTGGGGCGGCTGATAGAATGGGAGAAAAGTCGATGCTTCTCGAAATGCGGAACATCCGCAAGGCGTTCTCGAACGTGCAGGTTTTGCGCGGCGTCGACTTCTCGCTGAAAGCCGGAGAAATCCACGCTCTCGTCGGCCATAACGGGGCCGGCAAGAGTACCCTGATGAAGGTGCTCGGCGGGAATTTTTCCGACTATGAAGGCGATATCCTGCTGGAGGGCGAAAGCGTTCATCTGCGTAGCCCGAAGGAAGCGCTGCAGCGCGGCGTCGCCATCATCTACCAGGATTTTTCACTCGTTCCCGAACTGACGGTTGCCGAAAACATCACGCTTGGTCGCGTGCCGAAAGGCAAGGTCGGCGGCACGATCGGACATGGCGAGATGCGTAAGCGCTCGGCGGCCGAAGCTGCCGCGCTTGGCGTCACGCTTCCGATGGACGCAGCCGTGCGCACGCTCGGTGTCGGCGGCCAGCAGCTGACGGAAATCGTTCGCGCCTGCTCGAAGGACGTCAAGATCCTCGTCATGGACGAGCCGACCGCGCGCCTGGCACCGGCCGAACGCGAACTGCTTTTCGCCACCATGAGGCGCATGGCCGACGAGCGTCAGGTCGGCATCGTCTATATCAGCCACTTCCTCGACGAGGTCTGCCGTCTCTCCGACCGCATCACGCTGATGCGTGACGGACTGATCGTCGAAACAGGACCGGGCAAGGATTACACCGTCGAGCGACTGGCCGAAGTGCTGGTCGGCCACGAGATATCCGAGAACAAGACCGCGGCGCCGACATCCGAGCTCGGCTCCGAGGCATTGTCGGCTACCGGCCTGGCCGTGCACGGCCGCCCGCCGATCGATTTCGCCATTCGCAAGGGCGAGATCGTCGGCCTCGCCGGCCTGGTCGGCTCCGGCCGCACGCGCCTCGCGCGCGCGCTCATCGGCGACGTCCGCTCCCAAGGGACGATCGCAATCGACGGACGGCCTTTTCGGCGGCTGAGCCCGGAGAAGGCAACCAGGCGCGGGCTGGCGCTGGTTCCGGAAGACAGGAAGATTGCCGGGCTCGCGCTTGGCGCGTCCGTCGAAACCAATATCTGCGTCAGCGCGCTCGGCAAGCTCATGTCGGTTGCCGGCTTCATCAGGCCCGGCAGCAGGCGGCGCCTGGCTGAGGACATGATCAAGCGCTTCGTCATCCGCCCGCCGGATCGCAAGAAGATCGTTGGCAATCTCAGCGGTGGCAACGCGCAGAAGGTGCTGCTTGCAAGAGCCGTCGGCTCCAAGCCGGTCGCCCTCATTCTCGACCAGCCGACGGCGGGTGTCGATATCGGCGCGAAGGGCGAACTGCACAACCAGATCCGCCTGGCGGCCCAGCAGGGAACCGGCGTGCTTGTCATTTCTGACGATCTCGACGAGCTTCTCGAGCTCAGCGACAGCTTGCTTGTGATGAATGCGGGCGCGCTGACGGGACGTTTCCGCAAGGACGAGCTTACCCGCGCCTCGCTTCTTTCCGCGATCAGCCGGGCAAAAACCGCCTAGCGCGGCCTCAGTCCCGCCTGAAACCCTTCAGAGCCTCGATCACCCGCCCCCCCTTTTCGGTCTGGCGGAGATCGAGAAGATCGGAGAAGGTGAAGACGCATACGCCCTCGACCGGGCTCGCGGCCAGCGCGTCGAGCGCGCGGCCAAACTCATCGGCGGAGATATCGGTCGACCTGCCGCGGCCAGCATGCATGCCATCGAGATAGAGGGCTTGGCCCTGTAAAGTGCAGATCGCCTTCTGGCCGCTGCGCTGGATGATATCGGTCGCGACCGCCGCCGGCCATGTCGCAGGCTTTGCCAGAATCTGATGGTACGCCATGACCTCGAAGACATCGACCACGCTTGCAAGCATCGACATGTTTTGGCCGAATACCTCTTCGACCGCATTGCCGAAATCCGAGCGGAAGAACGGCAGCGTGTTGATGGAGTATTGAAGCCCCGATTTGACCGGCTCGAGCGCCTTGCGAATCCGGGCGATCGCATTGCCCGTTCGCTCGCACTTCCATCGCGTCCAAGCGTCACGCTCGGCACCCATCAGAACGGCCGCGGCCGCCGCTGGTTCGGTGGCAGGAACATCCCGCCCGGTTTCACGATTGAAGCGTTCGACTGTTTGTGCCGAGAAGCAATATTCGGGCTTCACACGTCTCTCGTCACCGTCAAGCCAAGTTTCCCAGAAGCCGGGCCAGCGGATGAAGCCGAGGTGGACCGCGTCCGGCTGCAAAGCCGCAACGCCCTTTTCGAGCAGCCCGATCTTGTGGGCGAGGTTTTCTTCGCGATCCGGCGGCATGCCGACATACCAATCCTGCTGCGTACCCTTGCCCCCCCACTGGTCCGTGCCCAGAAGTCCGGGATTCGCGTCGGAAAAGTCGGGATCGAAACAGATGTTCAGGCAGGCGAAATACGCAATTCCCCGATCGGCCAGCAGTTTGCGAAACGCCACATCATCAAGCGCCTCGTACGCAAGGCGATCCTCCGCGGCGACGCTGCTGGTCACGGCGGAATTCGGCATGGGCAGGAATTTGCTTTGCGCGATCACATAGGTGGCGCCCCATTCTGCAAGCAGATCGGCCGTCTGCTCGGCCGAGAGACGATGCCTCAGGAACCAGTCATTGTCGTAGATCTTGACGCCAAATCGCAAATCCAATTCAGTCTCCCCGGCCACGCCATACCCCAAGGTGATTTAAAAGATCATCGGCGCAATGCAATGGCGAGATCAAATTCCCGACTTTTCCGATCCGGGTGAAGCGGCCGCAAAGCGGCCACCTGCGGCAATGGAACCAGAACATTTTTATCAAACATTACAACAAATTAACTCGCTCACCATCTGCTTTGATGCGATGATTCACCGTGTCTCGGATTGATTTGCGGTGTGCGTTTAGTTCACCGCAGTCGGCGGGGCGCCCGGCACCCCGCCGGGTTTTGCAATCCACTTCCCAAGTACAATTCCAGGCATTCCTATCGGAGCAGAGAATGAAGAAAATAGCGCTCGCGGCAACCTTGGCCGCCGTCGCCGGTTTTTCCGGTCAGGCCTTTGCGGACCAGCCCCATCATGGCAAGCCTCACAAGCTGGTGTGCCATACCGAGCACCACAAAGTGAAGGTCCACGGCAAGTGGATCATCAAGGAAACCAAGATCTGCAAGTAACTCGGCGGATGTCGATTGCGGAGGGGCGATGCAGCTTGCCCCTCCAACCCTGGGGCTTTTAATTCGCAAGCATCATGCAATGAGCAAGTCCACCGACCTGTCGCCTGCCGCGACATCCACCGCGTATCGCTATGGCACCATGCAGAGATCGCTGCATTGGACAATGGCAACCGTCATCCTCATAGCGCTGGCAATCGGGCTTTACTGTTCGTATCTCGGCCACGGCTCGGTCCAGCGGCAGTTTCTCATGGACATCCACAAGTCGCTCGGCATGACAGCCTTGGCACTCCTGATCATCCGTATCCCGATCCGCGCCGCGACGGCTGAGCCGGACTGGCGACGCAGGCCGCCGCTCTACGAGCGTCTTGCATCTAAGATCGTCCACCTTGCGCTCTACGCACTGATGATGCTGATGCCCATTTCCGGTTACGTCACCTCGTCTTCGGGAGGCCGGACAGTGCCGTGGTTCGCGCTATTCACTTGGCCAAATCTCCTCACGGAAAACCGTCCACTCGGACGGATGGTTGGCGTGATTCATCATTATGGCGGCTACACGTTCTTCGCGCTGCTTTTCCTCCACCTCGGCGCCGTCGTCCGGCACAGGCTGATCAGGCAGGACGAAGTGCTATCCCGCATGCTGTAGGCTCTTCGTGCCGTGGCACCTTACGAGCCACTGAAATATTCGAGCTCATTGGCGATCCGCTCCACCGTCCGTAGCAGCGCGTGCGTCCGCGCTTCATCCGCGGCGGTGCGGTCCGCGAAAAAGACGCGTCCGTCGGTCAGCGACGGCTCGGTCAAGATAGTCCGCAGAGCGCCCTTGAGCGGATAGGCTTCGACCACCTTGGATGGGAATATGCCGATGCCGGTTCCGGCCGCGACAATCTGCAGGGCGGCATTCAGGCTCGAACACAGGCAGGTCTTTTCCGGCGTGATCTTCGCTCCGGCGAACCAGCCGATCGTTGTTCGATACATGGCGGTCGGTGGCGGCGTCGTAACGATCGTCGATTGCGCCAGCTGGCGGGGCGAACTCCCAACGTTCTGCATGCCCGAAGCACCGACCCAATCGTTCGTCTGCACTCCGAGCGCCGATAGCCGGACTTCGCGCAACCCGATTGGATCGACGAGGATCGCGACATCGAGCTCGCCGTTCGTCAGCGATTGCTCGAGCACGTCGCTGGTGGCAACCACCCACTCGGGTCGCAGAAGGGGGAAGTCGGTTCGCATGCCATCGATAAGGCGTGGCATGCAGGTGACCGCGAACCCTTCCGCGACCCCGAAGCGCACATTTCCCTCCATTTCCGGTGTCCGCGAGAGATTGGCGAGGCCACGATAGGCATCCAGCACGATCGATGTGCGCCCGAGGAAAGCATGGCCATGCCGCGTCAGCCGCAATCCCCTGCCCTGTCTCTCGAACAGCGGAACCTCGATCTCGCTCTCCAGCTGCTTCAAGCGCAGCGACAGGGTCGGCTGCGTGACGTTGAGGCGGTCGGCGGCTTTCTGAACGCTGTTCAGCTGCGCCGTCCAATAGAAAGCCTCAAGCTGCGGAATGGATGGTCGATTCATTGAAAAAACCTATACGTGTTTCCGAAAAATCCCAATTGGACATTGGAAACCTATGCATCGAATAATCCGCGTCAAGAAGGTTGTCTGGGAGGAGACCTGAATGGCGAAGCGCAGCTGGATTGCGATCCTCATATTTACCGCCGTCATCATCAACTACATCGACAGGATTGCGCTCTCGATCGCCTCGAAGCCGATCGTTGAGGAGTTCGGCTTCACACCGGTGCAGATGGGCTATCTGTTCTCGGGCTTTCTCTGGACATATGTGATCTGCCTCATCCCCATCGGCCTGCTCGTGGAGCGGATCGGCGCCAAGCGAATGGTCGGCGGCGGCATCGCGATCTGGTCGGGCGCAACGATCCTGACGGCGGCGACGTCCGGTTTCACAAGCCTGCTCGGCGCCCGCCTTGTTATGGGTGCCAGCGAAGCTTCGACCTTCCCGGCCTGCGGCCGCATCATCCGAAACTGGTTTCCCGAGCGCGAGCGTGGTCTGGTAACGACGCTTTTCAACGGCGGTTCTTCGGCTGGTCCCGCGCTCGGGGCGCTCGTCACCGCAGCACTGGTGGAGGCCGCCGGCTGGCGCACGACATTCGTCGTGCTCGGCATCATCGGTTATGTCTGGCTGGCCGCCTGGTGGTTCTGGTACGCCGAGCCCGAACGCGCCACGTGGCTCTCGGAAGATGAACGCCGGACAATTCTGGCCGGGCGCGATGGCGACAACAGCGGCGAGCCGACCCCGCCCTCCTCGCTTCGATATCTGCTGTCGCAGACCAGCGTCTGGGGCCTTGTGATCACGCAGGCTTGCCTCGTCTATACCGCCTATCTCTTCCTGACCTGGCTTCCGACTTTCCTGCAGTCGACGCGCGAACTCTCGACGCTCAACACCGGCTACCTCACCGCCATCCCCTATCTGATCACCATCGTGCTCAGCGTGCTGATCGCCTGGGCCAGCGACAAGTCCCTCTCCTCCGCGCGTATTCGGAGCGGCGCACGGCGCTATTTCATCGCGGCGATGGCGATCCTCTCGCTGCTTATCCTGCTCGCACCATCCGTCAGCGATCTCTCGGAGCTACTGATCGTTCTCACGCTAGTGCTCACCGGCTCGACGACCGGCGCCGGGCTGAACTTCACGCTTGCGAGCGATCTCCTGCGCAATCCCGCCGATGTATCGCGCGTGATCGCGATCACCGCCCTTGGCGGCAATCTGTTCGGGCTCATCGCACCGATCATCACCGGCTATGTCGTGGCCGGTACCGGCGGCTACGACTGGGCATTCGCGGTTGCCGCCGGACTGCTGCTGGTGGGCGCGATCGCGACCCTGACGATGACCCGCCGGCCGATCGATCCGGAATTCGAAGCCGGCGCGGACGACGTTTCGCTGTACCAGACACAATAGGCACGCCCATGACCTATCACTACGCCCGTCCCCGCCGCGAGGTCACCGACGCGACACGCAGAATGGTCGTCCAGGATTTCCCCGAAATCGCGGAGATACCCGACGATGATCTTCGCAGGCGAACCATCGAGGCGTGGAGCTACTCGCTGAGTTGCTCCGGTTTTCAGCGCCTGTCGGACATTCCGCCGGAGGGCAACCCGGGCTCGCCAGCACTGATCAGCGGCAGCCAGGCGGACCATGTGCGCGGCGTGTTCCGCTATACCAACGTCATCGCGCGCGAATTCCAGGATGCCTATCCGGCCGTCTCTATCGACTGGGGCATCCTGCTCGCTGGCGCCGCGTGCCACGACGTCGGCAAACCCTATGAGTTTGATACCGAGAACCGCCAGCGCTGGCAGAGAGATCCGGCGGGCGCCGGCGCTCCGACATTCCGGCATTCGGTTTTCGGCATGCACGTCTGTCTGACCGTCGGCCTTCCCGACGAGGTCGCGCATATCGCCGTCGGTCATTCATTCGAGGGGAATCACACGGGAGTGAGTACGGAGTGCATGATCGTTCGCCAGGCGGACCATGGTTGGTGGCATGTGGCCGCAGCGCTCGGGCTGGCCGATCCAGCGACACTTGGCGGACTGGCATCCAACCTGACCGTGCGCCCTCTTCGACCTAGCTAAGACTGTGCGACGACCATTGGTGGCCGCAGAGGATCAGATTCGCAATCAACGATGGAGGAGAAGTTGATGAGACGATTGTCCCTATTGAGCCGGGCGGGAGGATTGGCCCTGCTGACGATGCCGCTGATATCGGCCTCGCCTGCCACTGCCCAAGAGTTTATCGCATCGCAGAGCAAGACGACCGTCGAGACGAACAAGGGAAGCCTCGTCGGCGCTCTTGATGACGGCATCTACAGCTATCTGGGAGTGCCCTACGCAGAGGCCGAACGCTTCATGCCGGCGAAGGAGATCGAACCCTGGAAGGGGGTGCGTCCGGCGGTCACCTATGGCGAGAATTGCTTCATCCCGCAAATGAAGGAAGTTGCCGGCGACGAACTCTTCAACCCGCACCGCTATATGCCGATGAGCGAAGCGTGCCAGTTCCTCAACGTCTGGACGCCAGCGATCAAGGACGGAAAGAAACGGCCGATCATGGTCTGGATCCACGGCGGTGGCTTCACCAACGGTTCCGGTATCGAGCTGACATCCTATGACGGGCATAATCTCAGCAAGGAAGGCGATGTCGTCGTCGTCACGCTGAACCACCGCCTGAATGTACTCGGCTTCCTCGATCTTTCCGCCTATGGAGACAAGTACAAGCAATCGGGCAATGCCAGCGTCACCGATCTCGTCGCGGCGCTGAAGTGGGTTCACGACAATGCCGAGGCTTTCGGCGGCGATCCCCGCAATGTCACGATCTTCGGCCAGTCCGGCGGTGGCTACAAGGTGCGCGCGCTGATGGGAACGCCGGCTGCGAAAGGCCTGTTCCAGAAGGCGATTGTCCAGAGTGGCTCGCGGACCGATTCCGTGACCGACCAGAAATCCTCGCGAAAGGTCGCGGAACTTACGCTGAAGAACCTCGGCCTGAAGAAGAACGAGGTCGATAAGCTGGCGAAGGTCAACTACTACGACCTGCTTGCCGCATCCGACAAGGCGCTCAAGGACGCGGCGGCCGCGGGCGCCAAGGATGCCCGCTACGCGCCGGTCGAGGACGGTTCCTACATTCCCGAGAACCCGGTCGGGACACGCTGGGTCGATCAGGCGAGCGACATTCCGCTCATGGTAGGGAACACGCTCAACGAATTCGAGACCGTGATCAACCACAAGAGCGCCGAGCTGCTTGCCGACAACCGAAGCGGCTGGGACGACGCCAAGGTCAAGGCCAAGCTCAAGGAACGCTTCGGCGACAAGGCCGACGCGGTCGGCACGGCATTCGCGGCCGCCTACCCGGAGAAGAAGCCGGCCGACGCTTACTTCATCGACCTTCGCTTCCGCCCCGGCGCGATACGCGATCTCGACCTGAAGGCAAAGCAGAACGGAGCGCCTGTTTATTCCTACATGTTCGCTTATGAATCGCCGGTGCTCGATGGCATCGCCATGTCGTGGCATTGCTCAGAACTGCCTTATGTCTTCGCCAATGCCGGGCTGGTCAAGACCTCGACCGGCGGTGGCGCGGAAGCGCTCGAACTCTCGAAGAAGATGAGCCAGGCGTGGGTGAATTTTGCCCGCAAGGGCAAGCCGAGCGCCGAAGGCCTTCCGGATTGGCCCGCCTACACGAGCGACAAACCATCGACGATGGTCTTCGACAAGGATAGCCGCGTCGCCGTCGATCTCGACCGCAAGCTGCTGCAGGCAGCCGGCGCGCTCTAGATTGCGCCGCTGCGCCGGGCGGGTCGATCGCCCGGCGCTTTTCTCGCTTGCCCTTCGACGACGGGCGAGCGCGACCATGTATTTCAGGAGGTATAATGAAGACGATTGCCCTATTGACCGCCCTCACCGCCGTTCCCGCAATTGTATTGGCTCAGCAGGACAAGACGCCCGCGACAGCGGATCAGGCGCCCTACGAATCCCACTACATCAGGCTGAGCGACGACACGGAAGGGCTGCTGCTGCAGCCGAAGGCGCCCAATCCGAACGCGCATGTCGCCTTCGTGTTCTCCCACCCCAATCGCGACAACTTCAAGGAGCTTCCGGGACCCGCCATTGCCAGCCATGGCTATACGGTGATGCTGGTGAACTATCGCGGCGACCGCGACAACCCGGATGCGCCGCCCGAAGACTTCCTGCCCAGCATCTCGGAGGGCATCGCCAAACTGAGGACGCTGCCGGGCATCGACAAGGTCGTCCTGCTCGCCCACAGCGGCGGCACGCACATGGGCACGCTTTACGAAAACGTCGCCGAGCATGGTCCGGCCACCTGCCAGGGAGCGGAGAAGATCGTTCCCTGCGACGGCAAGAAGATCGGCAAGCTCGAAAAGCCGGATGCGCTGATCCTGCTTGATCCGACCCTCGGCGCAGCGCATCAGATGAGCGCCGTCGATCCCGCTGGCGGAGGCGAGAAGCGCGACGCAAGCCTCGATATGTTCGCCAAGGAAAACGGCTATGACATCGAAGGCAAGAAGGCGACCTATACGCCTGAGTTCGCCAAGGCGTTCTATGCCGCCCAGGCGAAGCGCAACAACGAGATCGTCGATGCCGCGCTTGAGCGGCTGAAGCTGATCGAAGCCGGCAAGGGCGAATTTTCGAACGACGAGCCCTTCGTCGTGAAGGGCGTCGGCATCCGGGCACTTGGAGCCCGTCTCTACCAGCCGGATCTCTCCTTCGCCGCGCACACCAAGCAGTCTCACATGCTGCTGAAGGCCGACGGAACGCGACATGTTGAGGTGATCAAGTCTGTGCGCCCATCAGCCGGCGGCCAGCAGGTCCTGACGATGCTCGACGAGCTGGGCGCCATGAATTACTCGACGACGGTCCGTGGGTTCCTCGCCAATTCGGCGATCCGCGCAAGCGCAGACTACGCCTTCACGGCCGACGACATTACCGGGATTGACTGGGCCTCGTCCTACACCTCGACGCCGGCAAACGCCGAAGGCGTGACCGTGCCTGCTCTCGTGCTGACGATGAGCTGCCATTATCTCGTCGTCCCGGGCGAAGTGATCTACGACCGCCTCGGTTCGAAGGACAAGACCTACGCCTCGGTAGAGGGCGCCACGCATCTCTTCCAGCCGTGCCGGTCCGAGTATGGCGACACGAAGAAGCGCGTGTTCGATTTTGTCGATGAATGGGTTTCCAAACCCGGGCGCCTCTAGCGCGACCGCGGTTCGAGTATCCCATCCCAACGATCTTAGGAGGAGATCATCCATGAGGAAAACCACATTGAAATCGAGCCTGCTGGCGGCCGCGGCAAGCCTCGCCACACTTGGACTGTCGTTCGGAGCGGCGCACGCGGCATCCGAAATCGGCGTCGTCACGACCGAAGGCGGCAAGGTGAGCGGCGTGGACACGGATGTGCCCGGCGTCGAAGTCTTCAAGGGCATCCCGTTCGCCGGGCCTACCGGTGGCGACAACCGCTTCAAGCCGCCGCAGCCGGTCGAGACGTGGGACGGGGTCAGGAAGGCCGACACCTGGGGCGACCAGGCGCTTCAGGACGTCCACACCAACCCGACCGGCGCTTTCTGGGGCGATGAGTTCTACTTCGATCCGGATTTTCTGCCGAAGGCCAGCGAGAGCGGCCTGAACCTGAATGTCTGGACACCGGCAAAGAGCACGAAGGCGAAATTGCCGGTCTATGTCTGGATCCACGGCGGCGCCAATCATCACGGCTACGCGTCCGAAATGGAATTCTACGCATCGAAGCTGGCGGCCAAGGGCATTATCGTGGTGTCGGTGCAATACCGCCTCGGCGCGCTTGGCTGGCTGGCACTGCCGGAGCTTTCGGCCGAGAGCCCAAACAAGGTCTCCGGCAACTACGCCATGCTCGACCTCATCAAGGCGCTGCAGTGGGTGCATGGGAATATCGCGGGCTTCGGCGGCGATCCCGATAATGTCACCATCGGCGGCCAGTCGGCCGGCGCGCGCAACTCGTCGATGCTGCTGCGCTCACCGCTGGCCAAGGGTCTCTTCCATCGCGCGGTGATCGAGAGCGGCCAGACCGGCTTTTTCTCTTTGCCGATGCAGCCGCTCGCCGAGCGCGAGGAAGCCAACAAGAAGGCCGTCGAGCAGGCCTTCGGCAAGCCCATGAACCTGGCCGACCTGCGCGCCATTCCGACCGACGACTTCATTTCCAAGAAGGCCGCGGACGACAAGACGCAGCTCTACGAAGCGCTGCACAAGGGCGTCAATGGAACGGCGCAGCATACGGTCGACGGGTATGTCTTCACCAACGAGTCCGTCGATCTGCTTCGCCCGGGGGCGCTTGATGGCATCGACATCATGTTCGGCGGGACCTCGGATGAATATACGTCGCTGATGGGCGGTCCGGACAAGACACTTTCGGATACGGAATTCGCCGATGCCATGTCGAAGATCGGCTATGACGATGCCTGGAAGAAGGTCTATCGCCCATCGGATCCGCAGGATGCCTATCGCAAGTGGCTGCGCGCCAAGGCGGACTACAATCTGCAGGGTTATCTGCTGTCCGCGGAGATCGCGAAGCGGCGTAACAAGAACTCCAACATCTACACCTTCTACTTCAACCACGCTCCTCCGGGGCGCAACACCGAGTTCTACGGCTCCTTCCACTCCTCCGACCTTTGGTACTTCATGGATTCGATCCGCGAAAAGCCGGGCCAACGGTTCTGGACCGGCGCCGACTACCGCATGGCGGATACGATGTCCTCCTATCTCGCGAACTTCGTTAAGACCGGCGATCCGAACGGCAAGAAGCTGCCGGAATGGCCGCAGGCGACGCACAGCACGTTCATGCGTTTCCACGACGGCTACGCGCTCTCAGTCAAGCACACGCCCTATCCGGAGCGTGACGCACTGAACCGGGAGACTATCATTCGCGTCCAGAAACTCGAGGTCGAGTCCGGCGGTAAACACTGAGCCAATCGGTCGCTTTGGTCGCGGCGCCTCGCGGAAGTCGGCCGATGCTAACTTCCGCTTCCTAATAACATGAACCCATACATCAAAGAGTTCACAGCTAGGAGGAAGCGACCTAAAGGGGCCACCAGACAATCTCATCCGTGTTCCCTGGTGGCTTGCCCTAGTCGAAGTCTGGGATGAGGATGCGCTGATATTACGCGAAGGTAAATCCAACAGCGAAATTTGGGAGGAGCCAGACATTCTAGGAGGACTCTCTCCGCCTGGTCCGACGTGCTCGTTGACCTTTCACAGTTCGTGCCGCTTGCTCTCTAGGGCTTTGCTGACTCGCCGCACTCACAAGACGGAAGTCAAACGACCGGCAGTGATCCATGACGAGAGAGGGTTCCGCTGCGAACCAAGCCTCAGTTGGATAACACCTAGCTATAGGGCACGGCGACCGCATCCAAGACGCCACAGCTCTATAGCCAATTCTTATGTAGTTCTTGTCATTTCGAAATAGCCTTACCTAGCTATTGCTCGCACGTTACCCGACACGACCAACCCTTTTCTTGGGTGGCTGACGACTGAAGTTAAGAAACTCGCCGAGGCCGACGGCCTCCACCTCGAGATCGCCGACGCTGGTGCGAGCCCCGTCAAGCAGATGGAGCAAATCGAGAACTTCATCGCCATGGGCGTGAAGGTCATCGACATCATGCCGGTCGATCCCAACAACGTGCAGGACATCATCCAGCGCGCGCAGAGTCAGGGCATCAAGATCTTCGTTCAGGGCACGGACACCCAGGCCTACGATGTCATGCAGAACATCGACCAGCACGATGCAGGCAAGCAGGCCGCCGAGATGAGCATCGACTGGATTACCAAGACATTCTCGACCGATGGCACGGTAGACGGCATTCCGAAAGGCGCCGACGCGCCGATGGTGATCGTGATCCCGGCAACTGACACCATCGACGCCAAGAACCGTTCGCAGGGCATGATCGATGCGATCAACGCCTGGGGGCATGCGACAGTCGTGATCTCGCCGACGGAGGCGCGTTCGACCGCCCAGGGCTCGTCCGTCATGGAAACGCTCATGCTGCAGAACCCGGACGCCGACGCCGTTCTCACCTACAACGCCGACACTGCGATGGGCGTGAACGAATTCATCATGGGACGCAGCCAGACCGAAAAGTTGCTTTTCGGCGTCTTCAGCGGCGACTGGTCGCCGCCTGTCCAAGAGACGATCAACATGTCGCTCAACAATGAAGCGGTCTTCCGTGGGACCATCCGCATCGTCGGACCGGAACTCGACGGCGCGGCGGCCGATCTCCCGGTCGCCACCTTGAAGATCATGAAAGGCCTGGTCGAAGGCAAAACGCCCTATGGAAAATGGGTCAAGGACGTCATCGCAAAGACAGGCCCGGAACAAAAGGGCTAGCTCATGGCCGACACGCAAGCAGCGGGCGCTTCGGCGCCTCTTCTTTCACTCCATCGAATCACCAAGACTTATCCGGGCGTGATAGCGCTCAACGAAGTTTCGGTCTCGTTCAACGCCGGCGAGGTCCACGCGATCGTCGGCGAGAACGGTGCGGGCAAGTCGACGATGATCAAGACCATCGCCGGCGCGGTGGAACCGGATGAAGGGACCATCGAGATCGCCGGCAGCAGCCATTCGGCACTCGCCCCGGCCATCTCGCGTGGTCTCGGGGTCGAGGTCATCTATCAGGAATTCAACCTCGTCCCGACACTGTCGGTCGCCGAGAACATTTTCCTCGGGCAGAAGAACGGATGGCGCGTCGATTTCAAGACGATGCGCCAGAATGCAAAGCGGCTTCTCCACGAGCTGGGAGTCGATATCGATCCGTCGGCCCTCGCTCGCGATCTCCCCTCCTCGCAACAGCAACTGGTCGAAATCGCCAAGGCGCTCGCCAAGAACCCGCGCATCCTGATCATGGACGAGCCAACAGCGCCGCTCTCGCTGGTCGAGGTCGAAAGCCTGTTCTCGATCGTTCGCAAGGCGCGGGCGCGAGGAACCTGCATTCTCTACGTCTCGCATAGATTGGACGAGATCTTTACGATCTGCGACCGTGTAACGATCTTGCGCGATGGCAGATATGTCACCACCGCGGTAACGCGCGACCTCGACCGTGATCACCTCGTGAAGCTGATGGTGGGACGCGAACTGACCAATACCTACCCAGCGCGCAAGCCCGCGACCACCGAGGTTGCGCTCGAGCTGCGCAGTCTTCAGGGCAATGGCAACGAACCGATCTCGTTTGCGCTCCATCGCGGGGAGATCCTCGGTGTGGCGGGCCTTGTTGGCGCTGGCCGAACCGAACTTGCCAAGGTCATCTATGGTGCGGCGCGTCAGGACGGCGGCGAACTCTTGGTGAATGGACGGGTGGCCCATTTTGAAAGTCCCCGCCAGGCCATGAAGGCCGGTATCGGCCTGGTGCCTGAAAACCGCAAAGAAGAAGGTGTCTTCCTCGACAAGCCGATACGTTGGAACATAGCCATCGCCGCACTCGAGCAACTGAAGCGTAAATTGATCGTCGACCGCAAGGCGGAAGCGAACATGGGGCAAACCTATCAGGAGCGGCTTCGGATCAAGACACCATCCCTCGACCAGCTTGTGAAGAATCTCTCTGGTGGCAACCAGCAGAAGGTCGTCATTGCGAAGACGCTTGCAGCAAAGGCCGACATCATCATCTTCGACGAACCAACGCGCGGCATCGACGTGGGCGCGCGCGCCGAAGTTTACAGCCTCATGGCCGAACTTGCCGCGGAGGGCATCGCAATCCTCATGATCACCTCCGACATGGAAGAACTTCTCGGCATGTCGGATCGAATCCTCGTTCTGCACGACGGGCGCGCCACCGGCCTTATCGCCCGTTCCGAAGCAACCCAGGAGCGCGTGCTGTCGCTCGCCTCCGGACTTCTTGAAAGCAAAGCCGCATGACAGACCTTACCCTCAATCGAACATGGCAGTTCGTTCCGTCACTGAGACGGTACATCATCCCGCTTCTCCTTGTCGCACTGCTGGCGCTGTTCTCCTTCCTGTCTCCATACTTTCTGACGGTCCAGAATCTCACAAACATCCTGGTGCAGAACTCCTACATGATAATCGCGGCCGTGGGCCTGTCTTTCGTGATGATCTCAGGAGGCATTGATCTGTCCATCGGCTATCAGATGTCCGTCGTCGGCATCGTGACTGCGGTGTGCATGAAGTGGCTGAACATCCCCGTGGCGCCGTCGATCGTTCTGGGCGTAGGCTGCGGAGTGCTCATGGGCCTGGTGAATGGAATGGCCTCGATCCTGCTTAAGGTCCATTCGCTCATCGTGACGCTCGGCACGCTGACGATCTTCCAGGGTCTCAGCTATATCATCTCCAACCAGTCCGCGATCATCAACCTGCCGCCTGCCTTCAAGTTTATCGGCCAGGGCTACGTCGCCGATTGGTTGCCGGTCTCCGTCGTGTTGATGATCATCTGTGTTGCCGTAGCGTCTTTCCTGCTCAACGTCACCTCGGTTGGCAGGATGATTTACGCCCTCGGCGGCAATGAAGACGCAGCCTATCTGACAGGCATTCCCGTCACCCGCGTGAAGGTGCTCGTCTATTCTCTCTGCAGCTTCTTCGTCGCCATGTCGGCGATCGTATTGTTCGCCCGTTCTGGTTCGGCATCGTCCTCGACGGGGCCCGGCACCGAGTTCACCGCCATCACGGCGGCGGTCCTTGGAGGAATAAGCTTCAAAGGCGGCGAAGGCCGCATGCTCGGACTGGTAACCGGCGTCCTCATCCTCGGCGTGCTAGCCAATGGGATGCAGCTTGTCGGCCTCAACACCTACGCGCAGTACATCGTCAAGGGCTTCGTGCTGCTCGCTGCCGTCGGCTTCGACACTTATCAAAATTCAATTCGTACCAAGAAGAAAGCATCCTAAAATGGCGGATCCGAATTCACCCAACGGCCCGAATGGCATCTACGTGCTCCCCTTCGCCGATATCGAGCATATTGCCAACAAACATCTCGACATGGCCTATGCATCGACCAGCGAGTTCCAGAAGCTGGATCTTTATCTCCCCGAAGGTGAGGCTCCGATCGGTGGATGGCCGCTTCTGGTCTTCGTGCATGGCGGAGCATGGATGATGTGCGACAAGCGCGACATCCAGCTCAATCCGCCACTGCGGCTGCTCAAGGAGGAAATTGCGGTTGCCTCGATAAACTATCGCCTCTCGTCGGAAGCGAAGTTTCCCGCGCAGATCCATGACGTGAAGACCGCCCTACGGTGCCTGAAAGCGAGAGCCCGGGAATTCGGAATCGCGAAAGACCGTGTGGCCATCTGGGGTGCATCTGCAGGCGCACATCTAGCCGCGCTTGCCGGCACAAGCGCGGGTGTTTCGCTTCTCGAAGATCTCAGCACCGGCTGGGCGGAGGAGGATGCAAGGGTGCGTGCCGTGGTATCGTGGTTCGGACCGACGAACTTCCTGAAGATGGACCTCCATCTTTCACAAACACGAGCCGGAGACCCCGATCATAATGACGCCCAGAGTCCGGAGTCAAAGTTACTTGGAATTCCGATCACCGAAGCTAGGGCAATGGTGCACGCAGCCAATCCTGAAACGTGGATCACGCCGGACTGCCCACCTTTCTTGTTCCAGCATGCACCGAATGATCCAATCGTGCCTGTCCAACAATCCATACTCTTCGCCGATTTAATTTCTCGAACCGCCGGCCCTGACCGCGCGATCCTGCATCTGGTCGAAAACGCCGGACACGCTGGTCCGGAGTTCGAGCGCGACGACGTTGTCGATAAGAGCATCGACTTTCTTCGCGATCATCTTCTCGCCAAAGCCTAGCTCGGTGCCCGCCATTACCCGGCGCGGCGCTGGCTCTGCGCCGGTTTTGGCCAGTAGAGCCTGCGATCCATTGATCGGCGAAACGGGCACGCCATCAATTACCAGCCCGTCATTGGCCCGCTGTTGACAGCTATCAGGAACACGCGATCCAGCTGTCTCCGTCGGTTCGATCGAGTTGAACGAGTGATAAGGAGTAGCACCATTGCTCCGACACCTCCTTGCACATCTAACTCGTGGCTAGATAGCTGCAGCCCACCATGCGCATCTGTCTGGAGCGTAGAAAGGCGTCCGCCGCTGGAGCAATAAGGCTCGCTTCTGTCTCCCCATTTGAAAAATGCTTGTAGCTCCCAGTTCGGTCTCCAGACTACTTCTTCGTGAAGTGGTAGCTTCCAAACAGACTACGACCAGGCCAATCTCGCAGCTTCACCGTCTCGGTAGCCTCACCCTTTTCCCAATTTGACGCATTATAGACATCGCCAGTTCCCTTGTAGTGGGCGATGTAGGGGTAAGGATACACAGGACGGGTCATCGCGGGCAGTTCGGATTTGGGCTTCGGCGGAATGCCACCTTTCAACCCTTCCGGCGGCTTGCCTCCGAAAGCCGGTGCCCCGAAACTACTTGCATGGCTTGTCGAGCGCGTCATGATAGCGTCGGGCGCCACACCGCCCTCGACCCAGGTCATGATCGCGGTCAGCAGATCAAGATTGCCCGGACCCTGCCCATTACCGCAATGAGCAACGCCGGGAAGCAGGTAAAGGCGCTCGAAGCTCTCCACGCTCCCCTCGCCCATTTGCGCTTGTAGCGCCTTGTGCAAGGAAAGCGTGTTTGCAGGAGAGATATGCGGGTCGGCGAGGCCATGCCAGAGAATCAGCTTGCCGCCGGCCTTCTGGAAGGCCGACAGGTCGGCACTAGTGGCGTCGAAGAAGGAGTGCCGCGGGCGCAAGGCCTCTAGCGTTTCCTCGGTGAACTGGAACGAGGCCAGGGTCGCTTTTGCATCGGGCTTCTCGAAGGCCAGATAGCGGACCGCCGGCAAGGCAGCCGAAGTGCTCATCAGCGCGCCGTCGGCCTTATCGGCAACGAAGACACCGGCCCAGTCTAGCTCGGAACCGAATTGCGGCTGGCCGGCCGTCAGATGCGCGCCGGTCCTTGAATCCTTCGGTCCTTCATAGAACTTGCGCGCCACCTCGGCTTCCGCCGATGTCAGGCACGCCGAAGTGTCTGTCGCACCGGTTGCACAGGTAACCGTGGCTACATCGAACTTGCATGCGGCCGGATTGGAAACCAGACCGTCCTTTAGGCCATCGAATTCGTCGCACGCAGCGACGACCGCCTTGTGGAGGATTGGCAAACGATCTGTCAGCAGGACTACCTTGCCGCTGGAATCGGTGTTCGATACCGCCTGCCAGGCGTGATAAAGCGTGTTCTGGACTTGAAAGAGCATGGCCGGCGCACCGGCGATCACGCCATTGAAGTCGTCGGAGAAACGCATCGCCTCCATCAGGGCCTCGCGCCCGCCATCGGAGCAACCGTTAAAATAGGCGTATCTCTGCGGCTGCCCGTAGAAGGTTTTGATCAGGGCCTTGGACGCTTCGGCCGTGAGGTGTTGGGCGCGGTAGGCGAAGTCCTCGCGCTTTTGCGCATCGAGGCCCCAGCTTCCGTCGTTGCCCATTCCACCGCCGTGACCCATGTCGGTCGCCGCCGTGACGAAGCCGCCATCATTATAGACCTCGCAGCTATCGGCGGCCCCCACCGTCAAAGTGATCTGGCCACACAGCCCACCGCAGCCGAGCTGCATGTAGCGCTGCGTCCAAGTTTCGGAGGGCAACAGCACTTGAAAATTGATCGCCGGCGCGAGCGTGCCTTTGACCGAGCAAACATTGATGCCGCCGCTCGTCGTCTGGGTTGTTTCGGTGATCTTGCTGCCAATGCCGCCAATGGCCGTAAGATCGACGTCGGCCAGCGCCGCACAACTCTTCACCACCGGCTTGACGATAGCAAGATCGACAGGCGCTGCCGCTAAAACTGCAGCGCCGTTTCCAATGACGCTCGCCACGAGCGAGAGGGATACAAACAGTCCACGAAGCCAAATCTTCATATCATGCCTCCTTTGGGGGGATCTTCATCGGCCGAGATAAACAGGCCGGGTAGCCTGCACGCGCTACGATGAGCGCTAGCGCACCGATGGCCGCGAGGAACCAACTGGCGAAATACAGCCACCGGTCGCGGTGCGAAGCGCGCGCGTTGCGTAGCTGAGGAATGTAGACGTCACAGCTCTTTGGCCTTTTCACTTTCTGGAATCAGCTGGAAACACGGTTCCGTCGAACAACTTCCGGGCCGTCCTTACGGTGCCCGCACCTTGGATCTGGCCATCGGGTTTGAGATCGAGGAAGATCTCCATGTCGCCTGTCGGGTGCTCAATTCTGTAGCGACCATCGTCGGGACACACCGCAAGTGCATTTGCGGGGGATGCAGTGAGCCTAGTGCTCGTCGCCACCGTGACCGCGGCAAGCACACCGACGGAAGCATGAACCCGACGGGGAATGAAGCTGCGGGTGTTAATCGCTCCACCAGCTTTCGGTTTCGACACGAGCGTCATCTTGGGCACCGAAGCCTTGCTGACATCGCCGAGATTCATCATCGGTCCAGCCTGTAATCGGATGGACTCGATCCGTTTCTTCAACGCTTCGTTGACCTCGATTTCTTCTCGCGTCTCCTGGCCGGACAGGCCAAAATCCGAAGCCCGCATGATGACGCACGGCATGCCGTTGTCGATCAGCGTTGCTTCGACCCCATCGATCACATCGACTTCGTTGCCTGTCGGCAGGAGTGCCCCGCACATGGAGCCCTCCGTGTTTGTGAAGAGGATCGGCACCGCCGCGTGCGTGCCAGGCACGCCTGCGATATTGGTCTCTCCGACATAGGTGACCTTGCCGCCGGGCGTGCTTATCTTGGCGACGGCTACCTCACCGGAATTGACCATGTGAATCCGCACGGGCGTGATATCACCAGTGGCCGAAACCAGACCTCTCTCGATGGCGGCCGGCCCGACACCCGCGAGGATATTGCCGCATCCCTGAGCATCGCTCACCAGCGCCTTGTCGACAAAGACCTGGAGGAATAGGTAATCGACATCGGCGTCGCCCCTGCTCGGTGGTGAAAGAACCGCAACCTTCGATGTCAGCGGATCGGCGCCACCGATGCCGTCGATCTGGCGAGGATCGGGAGAACCCATGATCCGGAGGAGAAGCTCATCCCGTTCCTGGGGCAGGACCGGAAGATCGCTGGCAAGCAAATAGGCGCCCTTCGATGTTCCACCGCGCATCCAGAGGCACGGGATACCATCCTCATACATACTTCAGTCCTTTCGCTTCAAGCTTCGGGCGCATCTCGTAGATATCGAGACCCAGTTCGCCTGCAGAAAGGCGCTTTCGCTTGCTGTCCTCGTTGGCGACACGCTTCTCGGCGGCGCCGGCAACTGCCTCGGCATCGGCTCGCTTCACGACGCAGACGCCGTCATCGTCGGCAATGACGATATCACCCGGCTCCACGTACGCGCTGGCGCAGACCACTGGCACATTCACTGACCCAAGGGTTTCCTTGACGGTTCCCTGGGCGGATACGGCCTTCGACCAGACCGGAAACTTCATCGCCGTCAGGTCCCTGACGTCGCGCACGCCAGCGTCGATGACGAGCCCACGGCAGCCGCGAGCGGTCGCAGACGTTGCGAGAAGGTCGCCGAAATAACCGTCCTCACATGGCGACGTCGGCGCCAGCACGAGGATGTCACCTTCCCTCAGCTGCTCGATCGCCACATGGATCATCCAGTTGTCACCTGGAGGCGCGGAAATCGTGACGGCCGATCCGGCAATCCCTGCGCCCGAATATATCGGTCGCATGTAGCTGGAGAGCAGTCCCGTCCGGCCTTGGGCCTCGTGCACCGTTGCCACTCCGGCGGCGCAGAGACGATCAATGACCGATTGCTCTGCGCGTTCGATGTTCTGTACGACAATGCCCATTGTTATTCTCCTTTCGGCGCCACGGGCGGTGTGCCGTGGGTATGGAATGTTTCGATGGTCTTGAGGCCCCAGGCCTGCCCCTTCTTGCGCTCGGCTTCAGTCCAGACGACAGGCTCCCAGTCAGGAGCCAAGATCAGGCGCGCGCCGGCATTGGCAAGCTCGACCCGGTTACCGGCCGGCTCCCAGACGTAAAGAAAGAACGTTCCCTGAATCGCGTGCTTGTGCGGTCCGGTTTCGATGTGAACCCCGTTCTCCAGAAAGATGTCGGCGGCCCGGAGAATGTCCTCTCGCGTGTCCGTCGCGTAGGTGACGTGATGGAGACGGGCGTCACCCTTGCCATGTTCTTCAGTGCAGGCGAGATCGTATCCCTTGTTGTTGATCGTGAACCAGCAGCCACCAATGCGGCCATTGTCGAGCTGGATCATTTCCGTCACCCTCGCGCCGAGGCAGGTCTGCATGAAGCGAC